>NZ_JBEOPS010000022.1:0-121970 GCF_040310305.1 Pseudomonas sp. HY13-MNA-CIBAN-0226 | reverse complement strand
CCCACAGTTTGAATGCATCCCAGAGCGGTACAGCAGCCCGAGGCTCCCACAGTTGAGAGCATTTCAATGTGGGAGCCCGCAGGTTGGATCCCACAGTTTGAATGCATCCCAGAGCGGGACAGCAGTCCGAGGCTCCCACAGTTGAGTGCATTTCAATGTGGGAGCCAGCCTGCTGGCGATTCGGTCGCAAGCACATGCACATCTGTGTAAGTAGCCCAAGTTAATCCCTTCTTAACCGCCCTGTCGTTTATTCCCCGACATCTATTCCATGCGCCCCGGGGCTCTCCAAGCCAGGGGCCAGCGTGTAGACTTCCGGTCAATCGAATTCAGAAGGGAAACGCAATGAGCGAGGAAACGATGCGGTTGGGCCGTGAGCGGCGCTACCTGGTATTGCTGGGCATCATCTGCCTGGCGCTGATCGGCGGCGCGCTGTACATGCAAATCGTCCTGGGCGAGGCGCCTTGCCCGCTGTGCATCCTGCAACGTTACGCATTGCTGCTGGTCGCGGTGTTTGCCTTCATTGGCGCGGCAATGAGCACCCGGCGCAGCATTACCATCCTGGAAACCCTGGTGGTGATCTGCGCGCTGGCCGGTGTGGCAGTGGCCGGGCATCACGTCTACACCCAGTTCTACCCGGCGGTCAGCTGCGGTATCGACGTACTGCAGCCGATTGTCGACGGGCTGCCGCTGGCGAAGATCTTCCCGCTGGGGTTCCAGGTCGACGGCTTCTGTTCCACCCCGTATCCACCGATCCTCGGGCTGTCCCTGGCCCAGTGGGCTCTGGTGGCGTTCGTGATGATCGTGGTGCTGGTGCCGGTGCTGACAGTGCGTAACCGCAGGGCGCTGCGCTAACTCGCCGCTGTTGCCAGGGTTGCTGAGACGCCCCGGCCTTCGTTGAGAAGGCCGGGGCATTTTTTTGTGGGTAAAAAGCCTGTTTCAGCCCTGAAGTAAAAACAGCGTGATGTGTGACAGTCGAGGGTGCGACAGGTGTGCGACATGTTGTCACAGAGCAAGTGTCGCAGGGCGTTTCAAAGTGACTGATTGGCGCAGTCCTGCGCGACGAAATTGGCTCTAGTTTCAGGTGCGCGCCGTACTACCGAAAAACCTCGAACAGGCAGTTTTAACAGGCCCTGGCGATTTGCCGGAGCCCTTGTCATATAGGGGCTACGGCGGGGTAGACCGAGGCTGAAAAGCCTTCGACACTGTCTAAACTGCGCCCGGTAGACCTACTATTTTTGGTGTTTTTGTTGAGAATTATTTTCGATACCATGGCGCACTTTTGCGAAAATCATGAATGATTGTTGCCGAAATGGATAAAAATTATTTCGGGATAAGACATGGTTTATAAAACGTTACATATCTACAATCGCCACCACTGAATTCCCGGCACTGCTCACCCCAGAGCAGAACAGGGCGTCGAGAAGCTCCAGAGCTTCGTGCGACTCCCCAGGTGTCGGTGCCTTCCAATTATCCGCACCAAATGGAATTGGTCTGTAACAAGGCCTTTGACCACGAATTCGAATAAGAACTCACCGCTGGCCCAGGATTTGTCGAACAGCGTCTGACGCGCGACGGGCAGCCCTTATTCAATCCAAGAAAAATGCCAACCCTTGGCAGGGTGAAGTGTTGGCGATCAAAACCCAACTGCATTGCGCAAGCTGCTTTAGAGGTCGTGAGATGAGTAAAAACAGGTACCCCAGACTACTAGGCTTATTGCCGCTGATCGGCACGTTGTTGCTGTCAGGCTGCAACATGACCTTGCTCAATCCAACGGGCCAGGTGGGCCTGGAGCAGCGAAACCTGATCATCACCGCAACGTTGCTGATGCTGTTGGTCGTGGTCCCGGTCATCGTCATGACCTTCCTGTTCGCCTGGAAATACCGCGCGACCAACACTGACGCCGTGTACACGCCCAAGTGGTCGCACTCCACCAAGATCGAAATCGCGGTGTGGGCTGTTCCAATCCTGATCATCATTGCCCTGGGTTACGTCACCTACGTGTCGACCCACGAACTTGACCCGTACCGTCCGCTGGAATCCGACGTCAAGCCGATCACTATCGAAGTGGTCGCACTGGACTGGAAGTGGGTATTCATCTACCCGGAGCAGGGCATCGCAACGGTTAACAAGATCGTGTTCCCGACCAATACCCCGGTCAATTTCAAGGTCACGTCGGACTCGGTGATGAACTCGTTCTTCATTCCGGGCCTGGGCGGCCAGATCTACGCGATGGCCGGCATGCAGACCAAGCTGCACCTGATTGCCAACCGTGACGCTGAAATGGAAGGCATCTCTGCCAACTACAGCGGCGCAGGTTTCACCGGCATGAAATTCAAAGCGATCTCAACTTCTCAGGAGAATTTCGACACCTGGGTAAGCGAAGTCAAAAAGGCACCTAAACAGCTGGAAAAAGCTGAATACGAAGCCCTTACCAAGCCAAGCCAGAACAACCCAGTCGAGCTCTACTCCTCGGTGACGCCGAACCTGTTCCAGATCATCGTCGACAAGTACGAAGGCATGAAACCGGGCAAGCCGATGCATCACGAGAAGAAAGAGAAAGAAGTGGCCCAAATGGAAGGGATGGACATGAGTTCGCATTCAGCTGCCGGGGCAGAGGAGTAAACGATGTTTGGTAAATTAAGTTGGGAAGCGGTCCCGTTCCACGAACCGATCGTGATGATTACCATCGCCATGATCGCACTCGGTGGCCTGGCGCTGTTCGCTGTAATCACCTACTTCAAGAAGTGGACCTACTTGTGGACCGAGTGGTTGACCTCGGTTGACCACAAGAAAATCGGCGTGATGTACATCATCGTCGCCATGGTCATGCTGCTGCGCGGCTTTGCCGACGCCATCATGATGCGTACCCAGCTGGCCATGGCCACAGAGGGTTCGCCTGGCTACCTGCCGCCTGAACACTATGACCAGATCTTCACCGCTCACGGTGTGATCATGATCATCTTCATGGCGATGCCATTCTTCACCGGCCTGATGAACCTTGCAGTGCCGCTGCAGATCGGCGCGCGCGACGTTGCCTACCCGTTCCTGAACTCCTTGAGCTTCTGGCTGCTGGTATCGGGCGTCGTACTGATCAACCTGTCCCTGGGCGTCGGCGAATTCGCCAAGACCGGCTGGGTTGCCTATCCACCGCTGTCGGGCTTGCAATACAGTCCTGGCGTAGGGATGGACTACTACATCTGGGCGCTACAGCTATCCGGGTTAGGTACGACGCTAACGGGGGTCAACTTCCTGGCCACCGTGCTGAAAATGCGTACCCCTGGCATGAAGCTGATGGACATGCCGATCTTCACCTGGACCTGCACCTGGGCCAACGTCCTGATCGTGGCTTCGTTCCCGATCCTGACCGCTACCCTGGCACTGCTGACACTTGACCGTTACATGGATTTCCACATTTTCACCAATGAACTTGGTGGCAATCCGATGATGTACGTCAACCTGTTCTGGGCCTGGGGACACCCCGAGGTTTACATCCTGATTCTGCCGGCGTTCGGGATCTTCTCCGAAGTCATCTCGACCTTCACTGGCAAGCGTCTGTTCGGCCATCACTCGATGGTCTACGCCTCTGGCGCGATCTCGATCCTGGGCTTCATGGTCTGGCTGCACCACTTCTTCACCATGGGTTCGGGTGCGAGCGTCAACGCTTTCTTCGGGCTGGCGACCATGCTGATTTCGATCCCGACGGGGGTGAAGCTATTCAACTGGCTGTTCACCATCTACCAGGGTCGTCTGCGTTTCACCAGCCAGGTTCTGTGGACCCTGGGCTTCATGGTGACCTTCGCCATCGGCGGCATGACCGGCGTACTGCTGGCCATTCCGGGTGCTGACTTTGTCTTGCACAACAGCCTGTTCGTGATCGCTCACTTCCACAACGTGATCATCGGCGGCGCGGTATTCGGCTACATCGCAGGCTTCGCGTTCTACTTCCCGAAAGCGTTCGGCTTCAAGCTGCACGAGGGTTGGGGCAAGGCTGCATTCTGGTTCTGGATCACCGGCTTCTTCGTCGCCTTCATGCCGCTCTACGTACTGGGCTTCATGGGCATGACCCGTCGCCTGAACGCCACCACCAACCCTGAGTGGGTGCCGTACCTGTACGTCGCCATGTTCGGTGCGGTGATGATCGCTGTCGGCATCGCCTGCCAGCTGATCCAGCTGTACGTCAGTGTGCGTGACCGCAACAAGCCGGAAAACATGTGCGAACACGGTGACCCGTGGAATGCCCATACCCTGGAATGGTCGACCTCGTCGCCACCTCCGTTCTACAACTTCGCCGTGCTGCCGAAAGCGCAAACCATCGACCCGTTCACCGAAGCCAAGGAAAACGGCACCGCGTACCAGGCTCCGGCCAAGTACGAGCCGATCCACATGCCAAACAACACCGCTACCGGTGTGGTCATGGGTGCTCTGCTGACCGTGTTCGGTTTCGCGATGATCTGGCACATCTGGTGGCTGGCAATCGTGGGTCTGGTTGGCACCGTGGTGTATTTCACTATCCATGCCGCCCGTGACGATCAGGGCTACATGGTGCCGGTGGATGTCATCGAGCGCATCGAAGCCGAGCAGCACAAACGTCTGGTAGCGGCCGGGAAAATCCCAGCCAACGCCACCCGTGTTGAAACCTCGTTGGAACAGGCTTAAACCATGTCGAACTTAGTGACCAATGCTGGACACACCCATGTCGATGGACATGGGCACGATGACCATCACCACGACTCGGGCGAGATGACCGTATTCGGTTTCTGGCTCTACCTGATGACCGACTGCATCCTGTTTGCGTCGATCTTCGCGGTGTACGCGGTACTGGTTAACAACGTAGCCGGTGGCCCGTCGGGCGCCGACATTTTCGAGCTGCCGTATGTACTGGGCGAAACCGCTCTGCTGCTGTTCAGCTCGATCACCTACGGCTTCGCCATGTTGGCGTTGTTCAAGGGCAAGAAGACTCAGGTCCTGGGCTGGTTGGCCATGACCTTCCTGCTGGGCGCCGGCTTTATCGCCATGGAGATCAACGAGTTCCACCTGCTGATCTCCGAAGGCTACGGCCCTAGCCGTTCCGGCTTCCTGTCCGGGTTCTTCACCCTGGTCGGCACCCACGGTCTGCACGTGACCAGCGGTCTGATCTGGATGGCGATCATGATGTACCAGGTGCAGAAAAACGGCCTGACGGCGACCAACAAGACTCGTCTGAGCTGCCTGAGCCTGTTCTGGCACTTCCTGGACGTGGTGTGGATCTGCGTATTCACCGTTGTTTATCTGATGGGGACTATGTAAATGGCTAACGCTCATTCCCACGATAGCCACGACGCCGGCCACGGCAGCGTCAAGTCCTACGCTATCGGTTTCATTCTGTCGGTGATCCTGACCGTCATTCCATTCGGCCTGGTGATGTACCCGACTCTGCCGAAAGCCATGACCCTGTGGATCGTACTGATCTTCGCAGTCGTCCAGGTGCTGGTGCACCTGGTGTACTTCCTCCACCTGGACCGCTCGGCCGCCCAGCGTAACAACGTCATTGCGTTTGTTTTCGCCGCGATCGTTATCGTCCTGCTGGTTGGCCTGTCGCTGTGGATCATGTTCAGCATCCACACCAACATGATGGCGCACTGAGGTAAATCCGGATGTCCTTGAAGCACTTTATCCAAATCACCAAACCGGGGATCATTTTCGGTAACGTGCTTTCAGTGGCAGGCGGATTTTTCCTGGCCTCCAAAGGGCATGTCGATCTGGCCATCTTCCTGGCCGCCATGATCGGCACGTCCCTGGTCGTCGCTTCCGGTTGCGTGTTCAACAACTGCATTGACCGCGACATTGACGTGAAGATGGAGCGCACCAAGAACCGGGTGCTGGTGCAGGGCTTGATCTCCCTGAAACTGGCCCTGATCTACGCGACCGTCCTGGGTGTCGCCGGCGTTGCCTTGTTGTACAAGGTGGCCAACCCGCTCGCGGCGCTGTTCGCGGTGATCGGCTTTGTCATCTACGTCGGTTTCTACAGCCTGTACCTCAAGCGCAAGTCGGTTCACGGCACGCTGGTGGGCAGTCTGTCGGGGGCGATGCCGCCGGTGATCGGCTACGTGGCCGTCAGCAACAGCTTCGACATGGCAGCGCTGACGCTGCTGGTGATGTTCAGCCTGTGGCAGATGCCGCATTCCTACGCCATCGCGATCTTCCGCTTCAACGATTACCTGGCCGCATCGATTCCGGTGTTGCCAGTGAAGCGCGGGATCAAAGTGGCCAAGAAGCACATCCTGCTCTACATCCTGGCCTTCCTCGTGGCCACCTTGATGCTGACCTTCAGCGGCTACGCCGGCATGAGCTACCTCGCCGTCGCCGCGGCCATGGGCATGTACTGGTTGTACATGGCCTGGACCGGCTACAAGGCAGTGGATGACACGGTCTGGGCACGCAAGCTGTTCGTGTTCTCGATCTTCACCATTACCGCGTTGAGCGTGATGATGTCCCTGGACTTCAAAGTGCCGAGTGAGTTGTTGCTGACGTACGCGCCTTAAGCGTCGACTGCCGTAAAGAAAAACCCCGCCTTCGAGAGAAGCGCGGGGTTTTTTATGGGCGACTATCTCGCTACTCGCGCCAGTGAGTACAACGCCGAACCCCTGTAGGAGCTGCCGCAGGCTGCGATCTTTTGATTTTGATCTTTGGCAGGAACAGACATAGCTGAAGATCAAAAGATCGCAGCCTTCGGCAGCTCCTGCAGAGACCTCATGCTTGACGCTGATATTTTTGAGGATGAGCCTGTGGGTACGGCGTTACACCATTGTAGCGATCTGCTGGCAGGGGAGGTCGTCGGTAGATAGGCGGTGCTGGCGATCAGTTATTTGACATTCAGCTTTTGATGAAACCAATAGGATAGGAGTGGGTTTGGGTCTTCACTAGCGGTACTGTTGGGATGCTCAGTCTGGATAAAAGATCTGCTCTTATGGCGCCTGAAAGCTCGGGGTTGTTCTGCTCCCACTCCATAATTTTGTGACTTCCACCACATTGCTTATCGATGAGTGCATCCATGCGGGCGTGTAGAACCTGGATCAGGTCGTCTGCCGATTTAAAACCTGGCGCATTCATCAACTGTGTTTTGATAATGGTCTCAAAAGCATTTTGTGCGGAGCCCTTTTGCTGCATCAACAGGCTGCACCGGTAACCAATCTTCATGCGCGTGGTATGCGCCCATTCGGTTTTTCCTGCTATGGATTGGGCATGGTCAGCGTAAGGAAAGGTATGAAACTCTTGCGCAAGCAGGGGGAGTTTTTCTGAAAAGACTGCATCTTCCCTTTTGAAACGATGTTTCAGTTCCGGGAAAACGGCCGGTCGTTGACTGACTGCTGTTTCATATCCGTTTTCTTTGGTTTGCCCTTGAAAGCCAACATCCAGGCAGCTGCCAAAATCAAGGCGCATGACGTGCAGGCTCCCATCACCCTTTTTGACAATACCCATGTTCTTGTAAAACACGTTGAAGGGATCCCAGTCTCCCAGCAGTTGCGATACACCCAGACTATCCTGCGATTGCCGTTGCAAGGCCTCTGGCAATATATGAAATTGCTTTTGCATCACTTCTTCAAGTTGTAGTGCTTTGGCTCTGTAGACTTGAACAAGCTCTTGATCCGGATTCCCATCGACGCCTACCCACCAGTCGAGGTGTTGATCACGCAATTTGGTCAATTCGCCAGTGAGCGTTTTCGCAATGACCGCATTGTGTTTGAAGGCGGCAGCATCTTCATGTGTGAATTCCTTGAATTGCCGTTCGAGGTCATCCGCTAATTCTTCCTTGATCAAGCAATCGCCGAAATCCTGGTAGTTTTCAAGTCGGGAAGCAATAAAAATCTTCTCGTTGCCTGCGCCCTCCATTATGCAGCTGCATTCATTAACCATACGTGCTTTCGGTGCTGGCAAGAACAAGCTATAAATCTCGGTGCTGACCACTTCTCGTGAAGTAATTGCATTTCTCACTACAGGACTGGTTGAGTCATAACTGACTGCGTCTTTCAGATAAAAACGTTCACCCTCGGACGATACAACCTTGCCAAGGTTCGCGCTGGTTCCCATTCCGTTTTCCACTGCCACCGGAACTGCATTACTGAAGTCGACGACGTAAGGCTTTGAGTCCGATTGCATGGAATTCACAGGAGGAGAGGCTGATGTGATATCTGGAATAGCTGGAGCCCTGGCGATTGGAAAGGAACCTAATTCGAGCATGTGACTGACCTCATTTGAACGACGGTTTGATTACCTGTGCGGGTATGTGATGCGTGTTACGAGAACTCAAAAAAGGTGCAGGGTGGCAGGCAGTCGTTGACCGGCGATTCTGTTTTTCGCTCATGGCGCGCTGCGCTCCCGTCGAGGTCCTGGAGTGCGGTCGTATTGCGCAATCGTTGTTGGAACGGTTGCAGATAGATCCATCGCGTCATGGTGGGTTGGCGCTCGGGATGGGGCTGGATCGGCTGACGATGCTGCGCAAAGGCATTCCGGATATTCGCTTGCTGCGGGATCAGAATGTACGGGTGCAGGCGCAGATGCATGATTTGAATCCATGGCGTGCGGTTTCGCGTTTGCCGTCGATTGCTCGTGATATTTCCCTGGCGGTTACACCGGGGTTGAGCGAAGAAGTGTTGACCGAAAAAATGTTACTCGCGGCCGGCGACTGCGCCGAATGGATTGAGGAAATGCAGGTCAAGGGACGTTGGGGATTCGCTGATTTGCCTGTGCAGGCCATCGAGCGCCTCGGGCTGTTGCCAGGGCAGGAGAATGTACTGCTCCGGGTGGTGCTTCGAGATTGTTCGCGATCGATCACGACGGCTGAGGCGAACGCCTTGTACGCGGATATCCAGTGCGCGTTGCACGAGGGCGCCCCCGGGGCGGGGTACAAGATGGATGTTTCGAATGTTTGATGCCGAGTAGGCAAACCGAACCCCTGTAGGAGCTGCCGAAGGCTGCGATCTTTTGATCTTTGTTTTAAAGGCGGACTTTGCAAAAGATCAAAAGATCGCAGCCTGCGGCAGCTCCTACGGGGAGGGTGGTGGTCGGCTATTTTTGGGGTGTATCCAGCAACCGGAAAAAGCGCTCGCGCACCTGGCTGCTGTCGCTGTGGGCAACATTGAAGCGCAGGTGCTGGCAGGCGTCCGGGGCTTTGCTGAGCAGGGTGCCAGGAGCCAGGACCAGGTCGATTTCCAGGCCTTTTCTGGCCAGGGTTTCGGCGTGGAACCCATCAGGTAATCGGGTCCAGATGAACAACCCTTCATGGGGCAATGATGACACCGAGCAACCGGCTTCTTCCAGCCAGCGGGTCACCCGGTTGCTCGAGTCGTAGAGCCGGTCCACGGTGCGGCGAGTGTGTTTGGCGTAGCTGCCGTCGCTGAGCATGTTGCAGACGATCTGCTCGGCCAGTTCCGAGGTCATGCCGCCGCCGGCCATCTTGAGCCCGATCATGCGTGCGGCCAGTGGCGGCGAAAGCACCGCGTAGCTGACGCGACTGTTGGCGGTCAGGGTCTTGGAGAAGCCGGACACATAGCTGACGTTGTCCAGCCCGCCTGCCGCCAGGCGCGGGGTGCTTCGTTGTTGCAGGTCGCAATACAAATCGTCTTCGACAATGTGGAAACCGTAGCGGTGACTCATCTCCAGCAAGCGATAGACCTGCGCCGGGGAGAACGAGTGTCCGGTGGGGTTATGCAGACTGTTGTTGGTCATGTAGAGCACAGGCCGATGGGCAATGACTGTCCGCTCGAACGCTTCCAGGTCCATGCCCTCGACACCCCGGTGGACGGTCACTACCTTGGCACCGTGCAAGGCCAGGTTGGTGTGCATGGTGAAGTAGCACGGGTCGTCGAGCAGCACTGTGTCGCCGGGCTTGATCAGCAGGCGCATCAGCATATCGATGGCCTGCACGGTGTTGGCGGTGGTGACGATCTGCTCCACCGGCACCTCGATGCCGATGGCTGTCAGCTTGACCCGCAAGGCTTCGCGCAACGGCGGATAACCGGCGGCCACGCCGTATTCACCCATGCGCAGGGAGGCGTCGCGCAGGGTTCCGCGAACGGCCTTGAGCAATTCATCGGCCGGTAGCCATGAGGAAGGCAGGAAACCTGCGCCGGGACGTAGTGCGCCGTTGTCCTGCAGCACCGCGCGGCGGACCACGCTGAGCGTGTCCTGGGGCAGCAGGTCGGGGCCGGCATCCAGTTTGGGCATGGCGCTGGAGCGGTGCACGAAATGCCCCGAGCCCTGGCGGGAAACCACCAGGCCCTTGGCACGCAGCCGATCCAGGGCATCGACCACCGTGGACTTGCCCACATTCATCAGGTCCGAAAGCTCGCGAATGGGCGGCAGGCGGGAGCCGTGGGGCAGGCCGCCCTGGTTGATCGCCACCGACAGCTGATCGACGATCTGCTGCACCAGCGGTACGCCGGGCTGGAATTCGATGGCCGCGATGACTGCGCGTTGAACCTGCATTTTACTGGTCTCTCCGGCAGTAAAGTTCGTTTGATTCTATACGAACTTGCTCTGATCAAGACACCCGTCTCTCTCTACCATCACCTTACAGTCTTTCCTGATTGTCGGCGTTTTTTGCTCGCACAATCATTTGGTTCCAGAGGTGTTGCATGAGTATCGAGACAACGGCCGCCATCGCCAAACCGGTGATTAACATCCGTCTGTTCACGATCCGGATCATTACCGCCGTGTCGTTGTTTGCCGTGCTGGGCAAAGCCAACGTCTGGCTCGACACCGCCACCAACAGCATCCTTGCCCTGGGTTATCGGGCGTTGTTATTGCTGCTGCCGTTGACGTTGCTGGTGCTGGGTCGTCGTTCCCTGAGCGTCACCTTGCTGTGCGCCGCCCTGGGGTTGGTGCTGCTGGCCGTCACCAGCAATCAGGGCATGGTGATGTTCGCTGCGGCGCTGTTTGCCTATGGCATCGCGATTGCCGGGTACCTGATCAAGAGCGAAGCGGCGCAGACCAAGGAGGGCGCGGCCTACAACCGTGTGGCGATGAACATGGGCAGCCTGCTGGCCGGGTTGATCCTGCTGTCGCCACTGCTGACCCCGCCCCTGTTTTTCCTCGGTGCCGCCAGCTTTGTCCTGCTGTGCGTGCCAATTGCCATGGGCGCGACCTTCACCACCCAGTCAGCAGCGGCGAGTCCGGTGACACAGGACGGCAGCGGCTGGCGCAACAAACTGCCGTGGGCGATCGCCGGCATCATCATGGGCATCAAGCTGTTTGCTGTGTTCTCGATTCTTCCACAAGCGATCTTGCTCGAAACTGGTGAGTTGCCAGCCTGGTACGGCCTGATGCTGATCCTCAACAGCGCGGTCGTGGTGTTTGCCCAGGTGCCGGTGATGAAACTCATCGAGCGCACGGGGCGCTTCAAGGTGCTCGCCGTGATCGGGATCATCGTCGCCGGCTTCGCGGTGCTCTCGTCTCCCGCGGCCTTTCATGTTGAAACCCTGCTCGGCGCGTTGATCTGGGTGGCCTTGCTGTCCATCGCCGAGTGCGCCTTCAGCTACCTCGATTACTTCTCGGTCAAGCAGAACAACATGTTCGTCAAGGAAGTGTCCCTGGGCGTCGGCGCCGGGCTCACTGTGCTGATCATGCGGGTGGTGCCGGCGCCCCATAACGCGTTGCTGCTGGCCGCCATCGGCGCGGGCGGGATTCTGGCGTGGTACTGGCTCAACCGCACATCCAACGCGGCGCTGCACGACTGAGCCATTGCGGTTGCTTTTTTTGCTTCACAGGCAGGAGGTTTCATGAAGACGACGTCATGCGTAGTAGTGGTCGGGTACAACGGCAACCGGGTTCACGATATCCAGAAGCTGCGCGACCTCTGCAGGACGCTCTACAACGCAAGGCTGATCCTGGTGGTCGAGCGCATTGCCCCTGATGACGACCAGGTGGCGGACCACGTCTGCAGCGCTTCAATGGCGCCCGAGGATGTAACCGATTCCCTGGAACTGGTGGTGGGCTGCCTGGCGGTCGATCGCTGGAAACTGATCGGCGTGCTGCCGTTTTCCGACCGCGGGGTGTTGCTCGGCGCGGCCCTGGCCAGTCATTACGGCCTCCCGGGCATCACGCCCAACGAAGCACGGGCGGGGCTGGACAAGCAGATTTTCCGCAAGCTCGAAGCAACCTCCAGCACGGCTCCCGAAGATTACCGTCCCGTATTTTCAACCCGTGTCGAGAGCCTGGCAGAACTGCGCCAGCGGGTCGTCGAACTGGGCGGCAGGGCGTTCATCAAGCCCGCCTGTGAAGGTGCAAGTCGCGGCTGCCGGGTGATCCATCACCCGTCCGAATGCGACGAGGCGTGGCAGGCACTCAAGCCTTATCGCAATGGCGGCATCGTGCTTGAAGAATTGGTTCGCGATGCTCGGGAGTACAGCTGGGACTACGTGGCCGGCAGCACCTGGATCACCGAAAAAACCACGACCGAAGGCGCCTTCCGGGCCGAGATCCAGCAGGTGGTGCCTGCGCCGTTGCAGGGTGATGCCCAGGCTCGCCTGGCAGCGGCGGGGCGGCACATGTCGGGGCTGGTCTCCTTGGACAACGGTGCCTACCACAACGAAATCTTCCTGCGCCCTGAGCAACTCACTTCGGCGGTAGAAACCAACATGCGCCCTGGCGGCATGCACATCTGGGACCTGGCGCGCATTGCCTTTGTCGACTTCGACCCATGGGAGCGCTGGGTGAGGTGGGCCGTGGAGGGCCAGTGCGAGCGACAGGATCCGGTCGCGCGGGGTTATTGCGGCATTCGCCTGCTCAGGGCGCCGGGCGGTGGCCTGTTACGTGACCTGCCAGACATCGACGCCGTGGCACGGATGCTCGGCATCGAGTTGGTGGCGGCCGTGTATGAGCGGCGCATCGGCGACTCGGTGTCGGCGCTGGTCAAGGACAACACTTCATTTATCGGCCACATCGTCCTGTTCAACAAGGACTACGAGCAACTCACCAGTGACTTGTTGCGTCTGGCCGAGGCGGTTGAAGTGCGCATGGAAGTCGCCTGCCTGGCGCCGCCCGCCAGAGCGATGGGCTGAACACGATTTGATTGAGAGGTAATACCCATGTTTGAACACACAACCTGTGATGAGCGCTTCCTCACCCTCGCCAAGGAGTTGGGTTACGACATCTATGGCGAAAACACCGCCGGCGGCCACTACGCGCCCTTGGTCCGGCACCATGATGAGCTGTACATCAGCGGCATGGTGCCGCGCATGAATGGCAAGATCCAATACCCCGGACGGGTTGGCCTGGAGCTCAGCCTCAGTGATGCCCAGGCAGCCGCCAGCATCAGTGCCATGCGCGGGCTGGCGTTGATAGTGGATGCCATCGGCTCGCTGGATAAAATCAAGTCGCTGGTGCGGGTCACTGTGTACGTGAAATCCACTGCGGACTTTGTCGACCTCAGTGAAGTGGCCAATGGCGCATCGGACGTGTTCAGTCATGTGCTGGGGGATGCGGGTAAACATACAAGAACCACAGTTGGGGTTTATCAGTTGCCAAAGAATGCGGCGGTGGAAGTGGACATGATCGCAGCCCTGCGGCCTTCTGCGTTATAAGCGCGGCGTGTTGGGTTTACAGTGTCGATGGCTTCACCTATTGTTCGGTGAATGACGTCGACATCAAGTTGGAATGCGCGAATGAATAATGTTCAAGGTGCGTTTTTTTCATATGACGAGTTTCGTCAGAGTTTGCATCAGCCGCCCCAGAGTGCGCGGGTATGGACGAGCGATAAACTTGCTGCAATGCGCGAAAGTCTTGCGGGCAGCGAAGTCGATATCGTCGCATTGGCCCACGACAACAGCCTCGAAGGCTGCAAGTTGACACCGGGTGTGGCGGTGTCCATGCAATGGTTGAAACCCGGCGCTGTGTTGAATGGCCACGCCCATGGCTGGTGGCATCTGTTTGTCATACAGGCCGGCAGCGGCCTGCTGACCATGGGCGAGGATGACGAGGTGCGCGCCAGCACCGGCGACGTCCTGCTGGTGCCCGCCTGGACCCGACATGGCTTCGTCAACACCAGCGCCACCGAGTCGATGGCCATGCTCAACATGAGCAACATGCCGCAATTGGCGTTGCTTTCCAGTATGGCTACCGCAGTGAGCTGAGCCTCGACAACCCCCATACTCTGTTTGCTGTCCTTCCGGGAGTCCGCATTAGCCGACTCCCTGTTTTTGTTTTTGTATTGTCCGATGCGAGATTTCTGTATCCGTGTAAACAGATAATTTCTGTATCTGTTCAGTGCGTGAGCAACTATCTAGCATCGACTCCAGTGCAACGGATTAATAGTCTTGATGCAAGGGAGTGGTCCATGGAAAGTTCAAATATAAAGTTGTACGTAGGGGCGGATTTTGTCAGTGCTTTTGCCATGTCGGCATTTGTGGCGCTGAAAGAAAAACAACTTCCGTTTGAATGTGTAACCCTCGATTTGAAAAATAGAGAGAACTATCAGGCGAGTTATCGAGACCTGTCGATGACTTGCAAGATACCTACCCTGGTCCACGAAGACTTCGCGCTTTCAGAGTCTTCGGCCATTGCCGAATACCTGGACGAAGTCGCGCCCGAGGGCCGAAAACTGTTCCCTGCAGACACCCGGCTGCGCGCCCGGGCCCGCCAGCTTCAAGCCTGGTTACGCAGCGACCTGCTGATCATTCGCCGGGAGCGTCCGGCAGATCTCATCTACTTCGGAACAAAAGACACGCCCCTGTCCGAGGAGGCCCTGGTGGCTGTGGATCGATTGTTCTTCGTGGCCGATCGCCTGCTCAAAGGCGGCGCTGATCACCTGTTCGGTGACTGGAGCATCGCTGACACCGACCTGGCAATCATGCTCAACCGCTTGCTTGCCAATGGCGATCATGTGCCAGCGCGACTTGCCGCCTATGTTCGCCGGCAGTGGGACCGCGACAGCGTGCGGGCGTGGCTGGACATCGAGCGCATAGCACCGACTGCCCAGTAACTCGTCAGGAATTCATCGGGAGCGCTGCCATGCAGGGAATGTCGGAGCTGCACAGATACAAGCCCTATAACGCCCGGACCATCCGCGAGACGCCGTACTGGCACAGGCTCACGCCAGCGTTACAGGAAGCCATGGACGTGGTCGCGCGGGTGATGCCATTTCGCACCAACGAATACGTGCTCGGAACATTGATCGACTGGGACAGCATTCCCGATGATCCGATTTTTCGCATGACTTTTCCCCACCCGGACATGCTGTTGCCGCAGGAGTATGCGTCGCTCAAGCAACTGATCGAGCAGGACGACGCTGCGGCCATCAAGCGCCGGATCGAAGCGATCTGGCTGCGCATGAACCCCCATCCGGCCGGCCAGTTGACCCATAACGGCGCAAGCCTGGACGGTAAAGTCCTGCCGGGCATTCAGCACAAGTACCGGGAAACCGTGCTGTTCTTCCCTGGCGCCGGCCAGACCTGTCACGCGTACTGCACCTTCTGTTTTCGCTGGGCGCAGTTCATCGGTGAAGAAGAACTCAAGTTCAACGCCCGTGAGTCCCAGGAACTGGTGAGTTACCTGCGGGTGCACACCGAAGTCACTGACGTGCTGATCACCGGCGGTGACCCGATGATCATGAACACTCGCTCGCTGGCCGGCTACATCGAGCCGCTGCTGGAGTTACCGCACCTGCGCAGTATCCGCATCGGTACCAAGTCGGTGGCTTACTGGCCGCAGCGGTTCGTCAGCGACAAGGATGCCCCCGAGCTGCTGGCACTGTTCCGGCGAATCGTCGCGGCAGGCAAGCACTTGTCTGTGATGGGGCATTACAACCACCCGGTCGAGCTGCGCCAGGACATCGCCCGCCAGGCCGTCGAACGCATTCGCTCCACCGGCGCCGTGTTGCGCATGCAGGCGCCGGTGATCCGCCATATCAACGAAAACCCCGCCGATTGGGCCGAGCTCTGGACCGAAGGCGTGCGACTTGGCGCGGTGCCCTATTACATGTTCGTCGAGCGCGACACCGGCCCTCGTCATTACTTCGCGATGCCGCTGGCCCGGGCCTTCGAGATATTCCAGGCGGCCTATCGCAGCGTGTCCGGGCTCGCCCGCACGGTGCGCGGCCCCTCGATGAGCACCTTCTACGGCAAGGTTCTGATCAACGGGATTGAAACCGTGGCCGGAGAAAAAGTCTTCGTGTTGCAGTTTCTCCAGGCCCGGGATCCGCAATGGGTGCTGCGCACCTTTCATGCGCAATTCGATCCCCACGCCAGCTGGTTCGATGACCTGCGCCCAGCCTTTGGCGAGCGGCGATTCTTTTTTCAGGACGAGCCGCTGACTGCGCCCGAATTGATACCGGTCCTGCTGGAAACGGCGTAGGACGATTCACCAGGAGATATGGACATGAGTGGCATCCCGTTTGATCAGCGCGAAGGGCTTATCTGGCTCGACGGCGAGTTCGTCGAATGGTCCCAGGCGCGCTTGCATGTGTTGACCCATGGTTTGCATTACGCGAGCACCGTGTACGAAGGCGAGCGTGTGTACAACGGCAGGATCTTCAAGCTGCGCGAACACAGCGAACGGTTGTATCGCTCGGCACAATTGATGGATTTCGTGATTCCCTATGAGCTGGCCGAACTGGAAGCGGCCAGCCATGAGCTGCTGCAGCGCAATAACGTGGTCGACGGATACGTGCGGCCGGTGGCGTGGCGTGGCAGCGAAATGATCTCGACTTCGGCTCGCTTCAATCGCGTGCACCTGGCGATCGCCTGCTGGCAATGGCCGAGTTACTTCGACCCGGCAGGGCACATGGGCGGCATTCGCCTGAAGACCGCCGACTGGCGCCGGCCGCCCCCCAGCAGCAGCCCGTTCGAAGCCAAGGCTTCGGGGCATTACCAGATCGCTACCCTGAGCAAACACGATGCAGAAAACAACGGCTTTCACGATGCGCTGATGCTCGACTGGCGCGGCCATGTCGCCGAGGCCACCAGCGCCAACGTGTTTTTCGTCAAGGACCGGACGCTGCACACCCCGCTGCCCGACTGCTTCCTCAACGGCATCACCCGCCAGACCGTAATCGAATTGGCCGGGGCGCTGGATTACCAGGTGGTCGAGCGCACGATTCTTCCTACCGAGCTCGGCGACTTCGAGGAGTGTTTTCTGACGGGCACCGCTGCCGAAATCACCCCCGTGCGCAGCATTGATGAGCAGCGCTATCGCCCGGGCAACGCCTGTCGCGAATTCATTGCCGCCTACACCGCCACCGTCAACGCCGGATAAACCGCCAGGAATCTCACCATGTCCGATCAAGGGATTGCATTCAAAGCTGATGTTTCACTGGGCCACCGCCACGAAGAATTATCGGCACGGGGCTGGACAGTACTGACCGCCGACGAATTTGACGATGACGTGGTCGGCACACTGCAGCAGTTCGGTCCGATCATTCCGCAGTTCAACGGCCAGACGGCGTTCGCGATCACGCGCAAGCCGGGCTACGAAGACCTGCCGTACTCCCAGAGCATGAACGGTATCGGCCCGCACACCGAGGCGCCGGTCTATGCTCCGCCGCCGCGTTACCTGGCATTGCATTGTCATCAACAGGCGACCTGCGGCGGCGGCCATACGGGGCTGGTCGACGGCTACCAGTTCCTGGCATGGCTGGAACGCACCGAGCCGCAGTTGCACCAGTGGCTTGTCGAGACGCCAGTGGAGTTCGTGGCTACGGCCAAGCCTGGGGAGGCCGCGCAACGGCGGGTTAAGGAATACATCCTGACGCCGACGCAGGACGGTGACATCTTGCGCTTCAGCTACAACCAGTTTCACTACGGCGACGTCAATCCTTGCAAAGAGGATCTGCAGCAGTCGCAGGTGGCCAACAGCCCCTCGCCGCTGGCGCGGTTCGCGGTGTTGGGGGAAGCGTACTTTCTGGAGCACAACACCCCGGTGTTGATCCCTGACGGCTGCCTGCTGATTTGGGACAACTGGCGGATGATCCACGCCCGCAGTCGATACAATGACCCGGCGCGCAACCTGACCCGCTATTGGCTGGCCTGAATTTTCCGGCGCCATTCATTCTATTTGCGTACCCCTGGGTGGGTACGCGTACAACAGGTAACGCGTTATGCAAACAGCCATCGAGATCGCCAAAGTCGATCATCAATTGATCGTGCGGCTCAACCAGGCGTGGACCAAACGAGCCACGGTGTGTGCGCCGGACAAGTGGCAGGCCGGCGAAGCCTTCGACCCTGCGCGTCCGGATTACCCGGAGTGCATGGTGCCGTTTTTCCAGCACCCGAAATTCCAGGCCCTGAGCGACGAGCTCAAAAGCAGCGTGCTGACCTGGGGCTGGATCGGCTACAACCTGCGCACGGTCACTGCCGAAGAGCACGTGGTAAACCCAGCATTGAGCGTCATCGCCAATCAATACCTGGGGCAGCATGACTGGCATTTTCGCGAGGCGATGCAGCAGACGCTGATCGACGAGCACTACCACACGCTGATGCACCTGCGTGCGATCGAGCGCACCCGGGTCGACCGCGCGCTGGACCAGACGCTGGACTTGCCGCCGTCGGTCACCTATCTGCGGCTGCTGGCCCTGCGCGAAGCGTTGCCCGAACAGTGGCAGCGGGACCTGGCCTCCATCACTTTTGCAGTGGTGGCCGAAATCAGCGTCAATGCCTACCTGGATCTATTGGCGGACGATCAGAGCATCCAGCCGCAAAACCGTCGCGTGGCCGAGCTGCACAATCGTGACGAGTATGCCCACAGCAAGGTCCTGGCCGAGGTGGCCAAGGTCATGTACGGGAACATGCAGCCGCCGCAGCGGGAATTTTTCGCCCGTACGTTGTCCGTGGCCCTGAGTGCCTTTGTCGCCCAGGACTACTCGATGTGGGAAGCGATCCTGACTCAACTGGGGGTTGAGGACGCGGCGCTGATCATCGCCGACACCCGTGAGAGCAACCGTAACGCGACCATCATGCGCGACTACAGCGGGCTCCAGCGTCTGGCCGAGGACCTGGGTATCACCGGGCAAATCGATTTCGACTTCCGACCGACGCTCAAGACCGCCTCGGTGGCCTGAACCAGGAGCTGCCCCATGCCCGTTCCCGAGTACGAAGTGTTCGCCATCCGTGTCGGTGCCAATGCCCAGCGCACGGCCCGGGAGAATTTTCTGTACGACCCCTGCTGTGGTGATCCGAACGCGCCGATGCCGCTGGATTACTACTTCTGGGTGATTCGCCATGAGCAACGCGTGATCGTGGTGGACACCTGTTTCCAGCCGGCCACTGCGGATCGGCGCAACCGTCAGATGTATCGCCTGCCGGAAGAGTCCCTGCGCCAGCTGGGGATTGATCCGGCACAGGTCGACAACCTGATCCTGACTCATCTGCACTGGGACCATGCCGGAAACCTGGGTTTGTTTCCCAAGGCCACCGTGCATCTGCAGGAGGCGGAACTGCGCTTCTGCACCGGGCCGAAAATGGCCCATCGCACGGTGAACAAAACCTACGAGGTCGATGACGTGATGTCGGCGCTGCCGCCGCTGTTCGAGGGGCGCATGCGTTTGCACACGGGTACCGTCGAGGTCGCCGCCGGCGTGACCCTGCATCCGGTGGGCGGGCACACGCCGGGCAGCCAGGTGGTGCGGGTCAATACCCGGCGCGGGTGGATTGTGCTGGCTTCGGACGCTGCGCATTTGTGGGTGAACATTCGCCAGCGCAGTCCGTTTCCGATTATCGATGACCTGGCGCAAACGCTGGAAGCCTTCAACGAAATCGAGCGTCTGGCGGACGGTGAGGAGCACGTCATCCCTGGCCACGACCCCCTGATCGCCGAGCGTTTTCCGCATTGGAATGATGACCCGCACATCATTTGCCTGCATGAAAACGCCCTGGGGCTGCACCCAAACCCGAGCTGAAATACAGCTCCTACGGGGTACTTATACATCCCGGGGATCTCCATCAAACAGGCTTTACTTCTGGTTTTTCAGGAGTTGGCCCAGGGTCGCCAGCGCCTCCTCAATCCTCGGCGTAAACGGCGCGCCACACGTGATTCTCAGGCAGTGCCCAAACCCCGGCCCATTGGAAAAGATATCCCCAGGCAAAATCTGAATACCCACCTTCAACCCCTCATGAAACAAACGCATCGACGCATACCCAGGCGGCAGTTCCACCCATAACAGGGTGCCGCCCCGCGGCTCGGTCACGCGGGTGCCTTGGGGAAAGTGGCGCAGGATCGCGGTGCGCATCGCGTGGCGCTGCTGGGTCAGGGTGTTCCTCAGTCGGCGCAGGTAACGCTCGTAGGACGGTGTCTTCATGAACGCACTCACCGCCAACTGCGACAGCGCCTCACATCCCCTCGACTGGCTGTGCTTGAGCATCTCCACCCGGTCATGCCAGCGGCCGGCACTGATCCAGCCCAGGCGCATCCCCGGCGCGAGGGTCTTGTTCAGCGAGGCGCAGTAGATCAGGTTGTCGCTGCGGTCCCAGTGTTTCAGCGTGGACAACGGTTGCTCGGTGTCTACCAGGTCGCCGTAGGTGTCGTCCTCGATCAGCACCGTGGCGTGCTCGGCGCACAGTTGCACCAGTCGGGCCTTGTGCGAGTCGGGCATGATGCTGCCCAGGGGATTTTGCAAATTGGGTATCACGATCACGGCGCGGATCGGTTCAGAGCCGCGCAGCAATTGTTCCAGGGCGAACAGATTGATCCCGCAGTGCGCCGCTGCCGGCACCTCGCACACCCGCAGATTAAGGCTTTCGAGAATCTGCAGCAGGCCGTGGAAGGTTGGCGACTCGACGGCAACCGTATCACCGGGCTGGGTGACGGCGCGCAGGGCCAGGTTAAGCGCCTCGGTGGCGCCGTTGGTGATCACGATTTGCTCGGCGCTCAGGTGGGTTTTGCTGGTCAGGGCGCGGCGAGCAAGGATGTTGCGCAGTGCGAGGTTGCCGCTGGTGGGCGCGGTGGTGCCCAGCAGCTGTTGGTTCTGACGCAACGCCTTGACCATGTGGTCCTGCAGGGTCTTCAGCGGGTAGAGCTGGGGTGCGCAATAGGGGTTGGCGAAATTGACCTTGATCGTCGCTCGCTGGCTGGCCTTGAGCACCGAAGACACCTGTTGGTGAATGCCGACATAGGCATCGGCAGCCAGCGGTGCCGGTGGCAGGGGGTGCGGCAGGGGTTCCGGCTGGCGAATATAGTTGCCCGAGCGCGGGCGCGCCTCCAGCACCCCCTGACCCTCCAGCTCCCGGCACACCTGCACCGCCGTCGACAGGCTGACTGCGTGCTTCTCCATCATCAGGCGGATGGACGGAAAGCGTTCGCCGTTTTTCAAGGTGCCGCTGCGGATCGCGTCGAGGTAGTGATTGGCTAACTGACGGTACAGGGGAAGTGTGTTCATGCAGGCCTCAGCAGTTGCACCACTGAGGTCTGGGCTGGACAGTGAGTAGACGCTCCCCGCAGGCGGACCCATGGTGCTCGAGGGTTAAGGGAAGTGTTAGTGCTGTTTCGATACTGGAACAGTAGTCGCGGACTTGCCTGAATCGCAGGCAATAAAAAGCCCCGCACAAGGGCGGGGCTTGGGAGAAACACGAGCTGGCGAAAAAGCCTGTGGCTTGCTCGCGCTTGAGTGGGCAGCACTCACAAAAGAAGCGGTGCTGCCACTATTCCGCGGCCGCTACGCAGTCCAGGGGGAGCGAGCTCCCGCCCCACGGGGAGGGCGCTGCGCTGCGGGAGGTGTGTTACTGGGCAGCGATGCTGAAGCCATCGAACGCGGTCTGTTGCTGCAGCGCAGTGATGATGTTCTTGCGGTTGACCGCCTGTTCAGTCCCGGCGTTGTCGAGGAAGGTTTCGCTTTCCAGCTCCGCTTCATCGCCTTCACCGACGAACGCGAAACCGAGGAACTCCAGCGCTTGGCGATCAAGGTTCAGGCGCGAACGCGGCGTGCGCAGCGGCAAGGTGACGCTCACGCCGTCCTTGCTGATGGTGAACACTTCGACTTCTTTCTTCGCCCGCACTGTCTTGCCCTTGCTGCTGCCCGGATTGCTGATGGCCTGATGAGTCTGGTTCAGCACTTTCAGCGCCAGGCCGTAGACGATTTCCTGGAACGCAGGGTCGTCCTTGAAACTCGACAGGATGCGGCTGATCGGGAACTTGCTGCTGAGGTCTTCCAGTGCCGCGATATCAGCGGCCTCGGCGTCCTTGAGCTGCTTGAGTTCGCCCATCAGTTCGTAGGCCTTGTCATCGTCGAAGCTGTCGTGAGCCTGGCGGATCGCGGCACGCAGTTCGCGGATCTGGTCGCTTTCACGGGTCGACTGGAACGAGTCCAGGACCATCTCGGCGATGGTCTTGGCCTGTGGCAGGTGTTGTGAAAGATTGATGGAGTTTTCGTATTCCGCTTTGGACGACAAGGTGACTACGGATTCAGCGGTACTGGAATCGGACATTGAAATTTCACTACTTCTTTTAACTTGGGATGAGGCGAGAAAGCCCGGGGCCTTTTCAGGCCGCCTAATCTATTGGACCGGCGCCGTGTTGTCACGGACGAACAGGCCAGCGGCCAAAACATCCACCTCGGTGCCCCGTAGGAGCTGCCGCAGGCTGCGATCTTTTGATCCTGATCCTGATCCTGGCGGCCCCCACCTAGCCAAAGATCAAAAGATCGCAGGCTTCGCCAGCTCCTACGCATGAGTTGCCTTGAGCCCGCGAAACACCTGATAAAACCTGATCGAGCGCCCGCAAAACAGACCGCTGGCAATCCCGGACGCACAGGCCTTGAGCAACATGACTGGCAGCGTGTTCGATTGTTGCGGGTGAACCTGCGCCTCATAGCCGAAGTAGTAGTTGACCGCAAACAACAGCAGGTAGAGCACCAAGGTCTTGCTGGTGCCGGGCAGGATCAGCCCGGCTCTCGAGGCATCCAGCCTGACGTCCTGGCTGGAAAAAATCAGCAGTGCAGTGGCGCTGCCCACCAGTACGGCGACCAGCCAGAAGCCCAGCGACAACACCGGATGCAGCGCCAGATTGAGCGAATACAGGGACCAGGCGAGCAGGATCGGCGGCGTGATCAGCAGCGAGATTTTGCTTTCCCGGGTGGGGGAGAGGGCCTTGATCCCGAAATAGCAAAGCAGCACAAAGAGCGCGTAGACCCACGGTGGGGTGTTTTGCAGGGCGTTGAGCATCTTGACGTGTCCGTGTCGAAAAGCGAGCGTGGATAGTAGTCCTGTCGGGTTCTGTGCATCGGCCTATTTTCACGCAGGGGGTGAACTATCCGAACGTGTCTTGCCCGCCTTAGAGCCCTGTGGGAGCAAGGCTTGCCCGCGATGCAGGCAGCGCGGTCCGTCAGACCTTTCCCGGCGTATTCAGATTCATCGACCGCACCGCCAATTGCGTCGCAACTTCCTCATCCACCGGCAACGAAAACACCAACGTCGCCCCTTGCCCCGGCACATCCAGCAAACGAATCTCGCGGCCATGCAACTGCAAAATCCGCTGCACAATTCGCAACCCCAACCCGCCATCGCGCCGTGCGCCGCCAATATTGAACGGCCGCAGAAACAACCCCTCACGCAACTGCGCAGCAATCCCCGGGCCGCTGTCACTGACCGTGATCTCGACGAACCCGCCCTGCGGCACCAGGCTGATGCTGATGATTCCGCCCACCGGCGTATGGCGCAGGGCGTTGTCAAACAGGTTGGTCAGTACCCGCTCGATCAGCCCCAGGTCGGCAAACACCCCGGACACCGTTGGCGCAAAGTTGGCCTTGAGTTGCACCTGGCGCGCTTCGGCGGTCAGTTCGAATTTCTGGAATATGTCCTGCACCAGGTCGGTCAGGGAAAACCGCTCCAGCACGGGCTGCACAAATCCATGCTCCAGCCGCACCAGCTCCAGCAGCGACTGTGCCAGCCCGCCAACCTTGCGGCTCTGATCCAGGGCGATGCCCAGGTAACGGCGGCGGTCGGCCACGGACAAGGTCGCGTCCTTGAGCGACAAGGTTTCCAGATAACCATGCAACGACGCCAGGGGCGTGCGCAGGTCGTGGGAGATGTTCGCCACCAGCTCGCGCCGCTCCTGGTCCTGGCGAGTCAGCGAGCGCCATTGTTCGCTCAGGCGCGCCTGCATCTGGCGGAAGGCGGCGTCGAGTACGGCGATCTCGTCCTGGCTGGCGGCTTTTTCCACTGGCGCTGGGGGTGTTTGCGGCATGCCGTCGATATCGAACTGGCTGACGTTCGCGGTCAGGCGCCTCAAGGGCCGGGTGATCAGCGAGAAGGCCGCGAGACCGGCAATCAGGCATAACAACGCCACCAGCCCGATTGACCACAGGGCCGTGTTCAGCGCCGCGCTGGTCGCGCCTTGTTCGGCGAAGCGGTCATGTTCCTCGCCGAGCAGCACCACATAGAGGTAGCCAACCGGCTTGCCATCGACCGTCAACGGCGCGGCACTGAATACTTTGCGTGCGTCGGCGCTGCGCGGGTCGTCGCCCAGTATCGGCAGGGCATCGCCAGCGAGCAGGCGCTGGATGGGCGCCAGGTCCACCTGCTCGCGGCGAATCCGCCCCTCGGGTGCTGCGCTGCCGACAACCCGGCCTGCAGGGTCCAGCAGGTACACCTCGACGCTGGGGTTCACCAGCATCAACTGGCTGAACAGGTTGCGCACCGCATCGGGCATCAGGCCCTGGCTGTTCATCAGCACCGTGTCATTGGCAATGTGTTGCGCCAGGTTTCTCGACAACCCTTGCACCACCTCCTGCTCATGGATCTGGTTGGCGCGCACCTGCATCCACGCCGACGTGCCGCAGCACACCAGCAGGAGCACGGCGAACACCAGTGACAGGCGTTGTGTCAGGGTCAGCTTCATGGCTGGTCCTCTTGCGCCGCGAACTTGTAGCCACGGCCCCACACCGTGAGGATGCGCACGGGCTGCGCCGGGTCGGCCTCGATCTTGGCCCGCAGGCGATTGATGTGAGTGTTCACCGTGTGCTCGTAACCCTCGTGGCTGTAGCCCCACACCGCATTGAGCAAGTCCATGCGCGAGAACACCTTGCCGGGCTGGCGGGCGAAGAAGTACAGCAAGTCGAACTCCCTGGGCGTGAGGTCCAGGCGCCGACCATCGAGGGCGACGTCGCGAGTGATCGGGTCAATGGAAAGGCCATCGAGGCTCAGGCTGCCGGCGTCCATTTTCAGGTTGCGCGCCATCGCATCCACTCGCCGCAACAGCGCCTTGACCCGCGCCACCAGTTCGAGCATGGAAAAGGGCTTGGCCAGGTAATCGTCGGCACCCAGCTCCAGGCCCAGGATCCGGTGCATTTCACTGGAGCGGGCGCTGGTGATGATGATCGGCGTGTAGCGCGCCATCGCACGGGCGCGACGGCAGATTTCCAGCCCGTCGACCCCGGGTAGCATCAGGTCGAGGATCAGCGCATCCCAGCCTCCCTGCTGCAGCATGCGCATGCCTTCGTTCCCGTCCGCGCAGTGCACCACCTCGAGATGTTCATCACGAAGATGCAGGCAGATGAGGTCGGCAATATGCAGGTCGTCCTCGACCACCAGGACGCGTTTGGTCTGTTCCATCAAGCTTAATCCTTCAGCGCGGTGTGCGTAGTGTGCGGGTTTTTCGCCCATCGAGTTATCACGATTTATTTAACTCTCCGTGAGGATTTGGCGATCACACTCAGCCTAGGCTGTGTTCCATGAAAGGCCCCCTGGATTTTTGGAGACGAGCATGTTTTCACGACGGCAGTTTCTCGTAGCGAGCGGCGGGCTGGGGGTTGCAGCCCTGGCGGTCGGTGTATTGCCCAAATTTGCCGGGCGCTGCTCATTCATTGGCGATTTCATTGGCGATGCCAATGCCGCAGAGGTCTTCGAAGTGACGCACAGCGACAGTGAATGGCGCGCCCTGCTGAGCGACGAGCAATACGAAATCCTTCGCGAAGAGGGCACCGAGCGCGCCTACAGCAGTGCGCTGAACGATGAGCACCGGGACGGTACGTTCGCCTGTGCCGGTTGTGACCTGGCGCTGTTTTCCTCGGCCACCAAATTCGACAGCCGCACCGGCTGGCCGAGTTTTTGGGCGCCGCTGGACAACGCGGTGGGCATTCGTCAGGACCGTTCATTCGGCATGGTGCGCGAGGAGGTGCACTGCCGAAGATGTGGCGGTCACCTGGGCCATGTCTTCGATGACGGGCCCAAACCCACTGGCCAGCGTTACTGCATGAACGGCCTGGCGATGAAGTTCACGCCGGCTTGATCTTTCGTTTCTGGAGCAAGACCCATGAAATTATCCTTCACCTGGCGTCGCACACTGCTGGCCCTGACGGCTGCTGGCGTTATCGGTCAATGCTCGGCCTTCTCCCTGGGCGCCGAGGACGCAGTGGTCATTCCACCTCCGGCACTCGACTCAACCACCCAGGCCCGCAGTGAAACCGCGGTATTCGCCGGCGGATGTTTCTGGGGCGTGCAGGGTGTGTTCCAGCACGTCAAGGGCGTGCAAAAAGCCGAGTCGGGATACGCCGGCGGTAGGGCCGATACCGCTCGCTACGAGCGAGTGAGCGACGGCGACACCGGGCACGCGGAAGCCGTCGAAGTCACGTTCGACCCGACTCAGGTCAGCTACGGCACCCTGCTGCAAATCTACTTCTCGGTGGCCCACAACCCCACCGAACTCAATCGCCAGGGGCCGGACAGCGGCACTCAGTATCGATCGGCGATTTTTACCCGCAGCGGCGAGCAGCAAAAGGTCGCCCAGGCGTACATCGCCCAGCTCGATGCCGCGCATTCGTTCAGCAAACCGATCGTGACCAGGCTGGAAAGCTACAACGGTTTCTACCCGGCTGAGGATGAACATCAGGACTTCCTGACTGAACATCCCACCTATCCCTACATCGTCATCAACGACTTGCCGAAAGTGGCGCAGCTGAAGCAGCTGTTTGCGGATCGATACCAGGAGAAACCGGTGCTGATCAAGGGCGGGTCATAACCTTAGGCCTGCACATCGGTCAGGCGCTTGCCCATTTCGAACGCGCGCATTTCAAACCCCAGTTCTTCATAGAGGCGCTGCGCGGGCGCGTTGAAGCCCCACACGGTCAAACGCAAATCCGCCGCGCCCTGGTCGAGCGCCCAGGCTTGCGCCTGCGCCATCAATGCGCGGCCAACACCCTGGCCTCTGGCCGCCTGGTCAACACAGACCGAACCGATGCGCCCGACTCGCTGCGGCTGCATCAGCGAGCCCTTCGATTCGGTGACTTGCACGGTGATGAAACCCGTCACCGTGGCAGCCTGTTCGGCGAGGAACACCGCGTGATTTTCGCCCTCGATGCTGGGTCGCCAGAAGTCACTGTCGCGGGCGAAATCCCCGGTAGAGGGCGCGTAGATGTCCGGCCGGTGCTGGTGGTGCAGGCTGTTGAGTTGCTGGCCCAATCTGCAAATGGCCAGCAAATCCTGGGAAGTGGCTCGACGGTAAAGGGTGGGGGAAGTCATTGGCTGTCCTTGGCGTGTTGATGAAGCGAGATGCTCGACGCAGACACTAAACATCGTCGCTCTCCATGTCGATCATGTCCCCGGGCAGACTAGTGCATGCCGGGCTTGACTGGCTACTGCTTGCCCCATCGCTGCATGGCGAAGTCGACGAAATGGCGCAGCTTGGGCAGGCGGTAGCGATCCTGGGCATAAATCAGGCTCATGGGCCGGCTGGGCAGTTCGTAGTCGGGCATCAGCGCCACGAGTGCTCCACTCGCCAGGTCCTGCTCCACCAGCGCGTCCGGCAGCATCACGATGCCCATGCCGGTGCGGGCCGCCTGATGCAGGCCCGCCGAACTGTTGATCAGCAATGTGCCGCTGACGGCCACCATCACTTCACCCTCCGGACCGCTCAGGCGCCAATGTTTCGCCACCGATTGCCAGTCGTCCCCGGCCGGATAGGCGAAGGCCAGGCAGTCATGCTGTTGCAGGTCCAGGGGTGTTAGCGGATTGCCCCGGCGTGCCAGGTACGCCGGCGATGCGCACATGGTCAGGGTGTAGTCGATCAGCGGGCGGGCGATGACGTTGCTCGGCTCGATGGCGCCCAGGCGAAAGGCGACGTCCAGGCCATTTTCCAGCAGGTCGGGGCGCCCGTTGGAGAGCATCACGTCCAGTTTGACCTGTGGGTAGCGCAGGGCGAATTCGCTGAGGGCCGGCGCGAGTTTTTCGGTGCCGAAAGTCAGCGGTGCGGTGATGCGCAACGTGCCGCTGGGCGTGTCCTGGCTTTGTTCGGCGAGGCGCTCGGAATCAGCCACCAGCCCCAGCACTTCCAGGCAACGCTGATAGTAGGCGTTGCCGAATTCTGTCAGGCGCTGGCGGCGGGTGGTGCGATGGAGCAGGCGCACGCCAAGGCGCTGCTCCAGCGCACGCAGGTGATTGCCGACCATGGTGGTGGACATGGCGCACTGCAGCGCGGCGGCGGTCATGCTGCCGCTCTCGACCACCCGCACATAAACGGTCATTGCCTGGAACAAATCCATTATCAAGCCCAGCTTTAATATCATTGAAGGGTTGCAGCGTTTATCCAGCTCAAGTGGCTAACCATACTGCAAAAACACCGACAATTGATGGAGCTTGATGTCATGACCGCCGCCTGCCTGATGACCACCTACCAACCCCTGGCCCTGAGCTTTTGCAAAGGGCTGGGCACGCGCCTGTGGGATCAGGCCGGTCGCGAGTACCTGGACGCGGTGGCGGGTGTGGCGGTGACCAACGTCGGCCATTCCCACCCGAAAATCGTCGCGGCCATCAGCGAGCAGGCCGGCCTGTTGCTGCATACCTCCAACCTGTACAGCATCGACTGGCAACAGCGCTTGGCCGGGAAGCTGACCCAATTGGCCGGCATGCAGCGGGCGTTCTTCAACAACTCCGGCGCCGAAGCGAACGAAACCGCGCTGAAGCTGGCGCGCCTGCACGGCTGGCGCAAAGGCATCGAGCAGCCGCTGGTGGTGGTCATGGAAAATGCCTTCCACGGCCGGACCCTCGGCACCTTGTCCGCCAGCGACGGCCCTGCAGTGCGCCTGGGGTTCAGCGAACTGCCGGGAGATTTCGTCAAAGTGCCCTTTGGCGACCTCAAGGCGCTTGAGCGGGTGCAGCAACGGCACGGCCCACGCATCGTCGCGATCCTCATGGAACCGATCCAGGGCGAAAGCGGCGTGCAACCGGCGCCCCCCGGCTACCTGAAAGCCGTGCGCGAACTGTGCAACGGGCACGGGTGGTTGATGATGCTCGACGAAATCCAGACCGGCATCGGCCGCACCGGCCAGTGGTTCGCGTTCCAGCACGAAGGCATCGTCCCGGACGTCATGACCCTGGCCAAAGGCCTGGGTAACGGCATCCCCATCGGCGCCTGCCTGGCCCGCGGCAAAGCCGCCGACCTGTTCACCCCCGGCAGCCACGGCAGCACCTTCGGCGGCAACCCGCTGGCTTGCCGTGTCGGTTGCACGGTATTGGAAATCATCGAGGAACAGGCACTACTGGAAAACGCCGCACGCCAGGGCGAGCGGCTGCTCACCAGACTGCGCGCCGAACTGGCAGACAACCCAAACGTGCTGGCCATTCGTGGTCGGGGCCTGATGATCGGCATTGAACTCAAGCAGCCCATCCGCGACCTGACCCTGATCGCCGCCCGGGACCACGGCTTGCTGATCAACGTAACCCGCGGCAAAACCATCCGCCTGCTGCCGCCGTTGACCATTGATGAGCGGGAGGTGGAGATGATTGTCAGAGGAATCTGCCGGGCGATCTGATCACACCAAACCAACCACAACCCCGGTAACCCTCGATAACCCCCGGCAAATCCCGGCATTACCCCGGGATTACCCTGCAAATCCCGGCAAATCCCGGCAAACCCCGTAGGAGCTGCCGAAGGCTGCGATCTTTTGATCTTGATCTTGGATAACGCGGAAACCGCCGAAGATCAAAAAATCGTCCGAACGCGGCCCGAGCCCGCGGCAACTCTTACCAAGCCCAGATCAGTAGTGATACCGGCACATCACAACCCGAAGCTCACCGTTCTCAACTGAGTACACAAGGCGATGTTCTGCGGTGATTCGCCGTGACCAAAAGCCGCTCAAATTGTGTTTGAGCGGCTCAGGCTTCCCAAGTCCGGTGAAAGGCTCGCGCTGAATTGATTTGATCAGCAGGTTGATTCGCTTGAGGCCTGCCTTGTCATTGTGTTGGAACCACAGATAGTCGTCCCAACCTTCAGGAGTGAACTCGATATTCATTCTTCAATGAGTTGCCTGGCTTTGGTTTTTCCTGCGCGCAAATTGCCGATCGATTTGATCAGGCGCTCGGCATTGGCTGGAGAGCGCAGTAAATATGCCGTCTCCTCCAAAGCGTTGTATTCCGCCAGGGACATCATCACCACCGGCTCACCTTTTTGACGAGTCACCAGCAGTGGAGCACGGTCTTCGTTCACTCGATCCATTGTTTCGGCCAAGTGCGCTCGAGCTGTCGTATAGTTGATGGTTTGCATATTGTAGTCCTCGCCTGAAGCAAAGAACGTACAGAAATGAGTACAGGATGGCAAGGCAATACCTCTGAGTGGTCGCTACGCAAACGGTGCATTTGCGTATGAGCTGAGTATCACTCGATAGCCGCCGAGACGTTTCTGTTAGTGATGTAGGCCTTTTCCGATAAATGCGCCATCCTGCATTCCGCCAGGATCAGGTCGGTTTCTGACTGGTACGCTCCCCAAGGCTTTCCACCAACCGCACCAGATACCCATCCGGATCCTGCAGCAGAAACTCCCGCTGGCCCACTTCAACCTCACCCGCGCGATACCAGGTGTCGGCACAGGCTCGAAACAGCGGCCATTGAACTTCAGCCAGCCGCCGCAAAACAAGTTCAACCGATTCAACAGTAATCTGGAAATTGATACCCCGACCGAAGGGCGCCCGCAGCGCACCACTGAGCCATTGCCCCTCGCCGGGATCGTATTGCTCCAGCATCAGCTGCGCGCCGTTCAAGTCAAGGTAGGCAAACCCGATTTCAGGACGCTCGTAGGCAATCGGAATACCGACCAATACCGTCCAGAAATGCAGGCTTTTCCTGATGTCGCTGACCATCAGTTCAGGTACCAACTTGCTCCGTGCAAACATACATATCCCTTTGTAGGAGTGAGCCTGCTCGCGTTACGGACGACCCGGTCCCCCGTCAGTCCTCTTGCGGCGCCACCATCCGCGTCTTCGGCAGGCCATTTGAATTGTGCTGATAAATCGCCTGGGGCTGACCCTGTTCGTTAAAGAACACCTGCCCGATCCCCGCCGAATTCCACAGCCGCTCACCCGCTTCAGCATGCTCCGGCACATGCGGCACAATGCGCATCAGCCGGCGCTTGGTCAGCCAGTTCAGCGGCGAGCGCGGCGAGTAGAGCCAGCGGTTGAGCCGGTCGAACCACTCCAGCAGCCTCGGCGGAAATTCGTTCTTGATGCCACTGCTGGTGACCTGCCAGATACGCGGCCCACCCTTGCGGTGTCGAATAAACACCTCGTAGACGAAGGAATAATGCACATCCCCCGACAGGACCACGTAATTACCCGGCGTGCGCGAGTGTCGGAAAATATTCAGGATCACCTGCGCGGCGCCGCGATGGGCCATCCAGTTCTCCGCATCCACCAGCAGCGGAAAACCGCACCAGCTGAATACTTTCTGCACCGTCTCGATCAACTTCACACCAAAGATCGGCGCCGGCGAGACGATGATCGCCGAGGGGTGATCCAGCAGTTCCTGCTGCAACTCGCTGAGCGCTTCCCAATCGAGCAAACCCGAAGGCTGCTTCAGCGTCATCTCGCTGCGCCAGCGCCGGGTGCGCGTATCGATCACCACCAGCGCCGGGCTGGTGGGCAGCACGTAATGCCACTGCTGAAACTTCAGCAAGTCATCGATCAGGTCGTCCTGTACCGGGCTGTCCAGGTAATGGTCTTGCCCGGTCGCGCTGAACTGCGCAGTTTTCTTCAGCAGATCCTTGAACGCGTCCGGGTTATTGCCCCAACCCTGACACAGCATGTAGGCGATCAACGCATTGCCGATGATCCGCTTGGAAAACGGATGCCCGTAGGCCGTTTCCTCCCACTGCGCGGAAAGGTTCCAGTCATCGGTAATATCGTGGTCATCGAAAATCATCAGGCTGGGCAAATGCGCCAGCGCCCGGGCCACACGCCCCAAGCCAGCTTTGAAACCATCGATGCGCGTCTGCTCCAGCGCATACCGCTCACGGCGCTCGGCAGTCAGCACCGGCGGTTGTGGCGCAATCAGCGTCCAGGCCGTCGGCGACCACACCAGCAGGTACATCGCCATCACCTCGGCAAACGTCACCAAATGATTGTCGGCACTGCTGCTGGTGAAAATCGGCTTGCGCGCCCCCCCGAAAAACCGCTCACGTAACGTCTCGTTGCTCTCAAGCGCCGGTAACAAATCCGCACGGTGGTAATAGCTGGCCGGGTGCTCATAGAGCTTGGCACTGTCGCTGACCACCGCGCCTTCGAGGTGCTCCTCGAACAGCCCCAACCGCTCGATCAGCGCATGAATGGCCCGCAGCGTGGGCCCGGCGACGTCGTCGGCATACACCTGGTCGCCCGTCATCATCAGCAACGCGGGACGTTGCTGCGGCTCGTGTTCGGTCGCCAGCAACTGATCGACGCAAAGCAAACCGTCGGCAGCGGGATGATGCGGCTTGCGGCAGGAACCGTGCAGCAACTGATCGACCCGCGAGCGCAGCACAAAATTCGGTCGCAGCGCGTCGCCATACAACAGATGCGGCGCCCAGTCGGCAATGCCGGCCCCGTCAATCAACACGTCATATTCGATCAGCGTGTCGCAGGGCAGGGCGCTGTCGAGGGGCACATCGATCAAATGCACGAAAGCATGGCTGCCCACGGCAATCACCGTGCACTGCGTGGCGTCGAGGCGAATGTCGGCGACACCCTGCAAACGCAGGGTCAGCTCCAGCTCCCGAGAACCCACCAGCCACAGCACCAGCCGCGTGGGCTCCAGGCGCCGCAACAGCGGGCCGGCGAGAACCGGTGGCAGGGAGTGAAGATCGGCGGTTGGTGGCAGCGGTACGGACATCCGGTCAAGGCTCTTGGTGCGCAGAGGCGGGCGATGATAACGCAGGTGGCGGCGGACAGCGAAAGCATCGCGGCATCGCCGGGGGCACTTGTTGCTGTGCTGCGTGCCCAAACTTGGCGTAACGCGGATTCCGGCGATCCTGCCCGGGTTCAACGGCGTGACCGCGATATTTGCCGCGCTCAGCGTTCGGGCGATCGAAGTGGCGGTGAAGGCCACGGCGGGGGAGGAGTAGGTAAGCCTGCGGCAACATGCTTAGATAGGCATTTAACCCATAGGGAATGGCACATGATCGACTTCAACAACAAAGGCTTCTTCAAGCTCAAGCAAAACGACGAATACGCCGAACGGGTTACCGCACTGCTATTGGAGGGCGAGCAGGTCATCGACTCCTACAAATCCATGCGCGACGGCGTGGTGTTTACCAACAAACGCATCATCGCAGTGAACGTCCAGGGGCTGACGGGCAGCAAGAAAGACTTCACCTCATTGCCGTACAAAAACATCGTGGCGTATTCGGTGGAAACGTCGGGAACCTTCGATCTGGATTCGGAACTGGAGATCTATTTTTCGTCGTTGGGCAGAGTGAAATTCGAATTCACTGGCCGCACTTCGATGGTGGAAATCTCCAAGTTGATTTCCCAGCACCTGCTCTGAAGCGGGGGCAAACCCCCGATAAGCTCGGGCCTGGCCTCATTCGCACCGACCTCGAACCAGCGGGAGCCCCGCTCCAAAAAGCCCGCTGTGGAAACCCCCCCATGGAGTTACCTCTGTGGAATCCCTCCTGTGGGAGACCCAGTTGAAGTGACCTGTATGGGAGCAAGGATTGCCCGCGATGGCGCCAGCCCAGCCACCGTCAGCCTCAATGCACAACCCCAGCTCCCAGCAGACAAACAAAAATCCAGCTCCCAAAACACTACCCCTGTGGGAGCGGGCTTGCCCGCGAAAGCGCCAGATCATCCACAGCAAACCCAAATGACCCAGCACCATCGCAAGCCCACCCTCAGACTAACCCCCAGAATTCCCCCGCTCCCGCATCAAAACCTTCACCGAATCATCAACCAACGCCTTACCCATAGCCACCAGATAATGCGCAGCCCAAGCATGCCGCCCATTGTCCTTCGCATAAGCAGCATCTTCAGTCAGCGACTTGGCAAGGCAAAGAAAATCAGAAGCCATGGACAACGCATCACCAATGGGCACGCCACCAATGACGTGAAACATCGCTTGATTACCGAGGTAGATCGCGGGGGTGAAGCCGATGGTTTTGAGTTCGGGATTGTCGGTCATTTGCCACCTCCGGTGATGGAGAGGCCGTGTGGGAGGGTGGATGGTGGGGCGTCATGCGATCGGGAATCGCATAGAAGAAATAGCCAAATTTCGAACGGATTTATACTGCGCATGATGAAGCTCCAAGGTTGGAAAACCGAAAATCCAGTAAACCGGCACGTCCGAAGACGCCCCACGCACAGCCGCAATAGACCAAGATCGCAGGAGTAAAAAATCACCTGTAATCATGAATAAAACGCTGATGCGCTCCCAGATTTGAACGGGTTTCCAAGCCCGGTCGTGAGTAAACAACGACGGCAGAAGGGTACCGCCCAAGCCGTTGTCCTGCAACCTTTGAAAGCTTCCTGGTTCAGGCTGTTCGCTGAAACCCTTCGGTCTCAGGCTGTATAAGGATGCACTTGTCGTAATCTCAGAGCTTTCCGATAGTGGTCCGTGTTTTGAAGTGTGAATAGTACTTGAATTGTGCAATTTTATATTTGGATTGAGCGGAATTTGACAGCAGATATATTATTTTTTTCAATATGATTATGTATGTATAATTGGTTGGAGGTTGCTGTGGTTTTTAAATTAGGTTTAACGCGTTTTATTAAATCTTCTGCTCCGAGCTCGTTACATGGTGTTACGAGTAAAATTGTGAAAGCAACTGGAGCCGAAGTGAAGCGAGTGACAAATATTTCCACTCCCCTGGTGATGATCGGGAAGGGTACAAAAGAAAATGCGAAATTCGACTCTAAAAAGAGTGAATTACGAGAGTTGAAAGAATATTTGAAAAACCATCTGAATGCACTCAAAGAAAATAAAGGTAACAAATCAAAAATAAAGACTATGGAGGCTTATATATCAGAAATTAATGGCGCATCTGAAAAAAATTCTAATATTAAGTCGAAGAGCATATTGGAGGGTTTATGCAGCCTCGAGATGTTTTTAAATATAAGTAAGATTTCTGTTTCGAGCATCTGCTGATTTTTAGGCTTGCGCTCAGAAGCTTTTTTGTATCAGGTTTATTAAATATTTGGCGCGCAGAATTTATGCTGAGTATGGTCTGACAAAAAAGCTTCTATTTCGTATTGTCTTGCTCCCTTTTATTAGGGCAGAGAATTCCCGGGTAGGGTCTTAAGTTACTGCTCTCGGGCAATATCTCCAGCGTTCATTAAATATCATCAAGCTAGGGATCGAGAGATCAATTCATACCCGTCCCTCTCTCAAAAAAAGATATTCAGCGCTAGGTCAGGAAGTTCTTCAATTATGGGTGGTTGCTGCAGTCTTGCCCTTGAGCAAAAATAATTAAAAAATTTTCTTGTTCGGTATGGGAATGCAGTTGTTTGCATGCGTATCGAAGTCCATGGAAGAGGCTTGGGGAGGTGAGCGCGCACGATTAAGTACGTCCCGCCAGTCAGGTGTCTTTTGCTTTGCGTTCGGTATGAACGAAGTATGGCGTTTGGTTTTATTCCATCGCTATGATCGCAGATTAATGAAATGGAGTTGGCGTTGTAAAAGTCTATTGGGGCTAGAGTCTGCAGTTGCGTGGCGAGAATAACTAGCCGCTATATTTAATCGCTATCTGTAAACGCCGTAGGGCATATCGCCTAGGGTCGCTGAGGGCAGGCTTGGACGCTAAGGAGGGCAAGTTGCTTGATTTGCAGAATAAGATCAACAGCCTGCTGAATACTGCCAGGATGATGTGCCCGGGTACCAGCGCAGCCGAAAGACTCGAGCGGATGAGTCAGGAAGCGGACGGTGAAAGTAAAATAATCAGGAGATGTAGGCCAACCGAAAAAATTGAAGGTGCCAGTGTATGAGTTTATGGTTTTGGACAACGCAAGCATCTTGCAACGCGTGAAACAGCGACGCGGTGGCACACTTGAGGTTTGCCGTTACCAATTGATTTTTGGTGGTCAATAAATGTCTTTCAGATAGTTCTGCAGCAGCAGAAGCGGCGCTTCCAGTTGCTGCAAAGTCTGCGCGCCACAAAAATCCATCGACAGCCTTTGCAGCTCGCGCCCCAAGGGCCTATCCACGCCCCCCAAGGCATCCAGTGCCAACGCCAGGCATTGGTTGACCCTCAACTGGATCGCCGCGACATCCCCCTGGCGCACCAGTAAACCAAAAACCTCGCGCTCGTAATCGCTCATGATCGGATCGTCGCGCAGAATCGGGCTCGAGTCTTCCGTCTCATGTGCGAGCTTCAGGCAGAACAGGGCGACGGTTTCCAGGAGCAATTCCATGGGGGAATCCTTGAATTTTTCACCGGGTGTGGGAGCGGGGCGAGAGGAGCAGGATCAAAAGATCGTCCGATCGCGGCCCGAGCCTTCGGCAGCTCCTACGCGGTGGTGGGGTGTCAGGTGCTTTATCGCAGGCGAAAAAAAAGGCCTTGCTAAGCAAGACCTTTCTCAATTTTGGTGCCCCGAGGGAGACTCGAACTCCCACTTCTTGCGAAAACGGATTTTGAATCCGCCGCGTCTACCAATTCCGCCATCAGGGCTCAATGGCGGCGAAGTATAGAGATGAGATTACCGTTGGTCAATCACGTTTCATGGAGAATTTTTGATATTTCCGCTAGACTTCCCGGCCCTGCTAGACGAACCCCATCATGCGCGTTGCTGACTTTACTTTCGAGCTCCCTGATTCGCTGATCGCTCGCCATCCTTTGGCTGAGCGTCGCAACAGTCGCCTGTTGACCCTTGATGGGGTCAGCGGCGCCCTGGCACACCGTCAATTCACTGATTTGCTTGAGCATTTACGCCCAGGCGACTTGATGGTGTTCAACAATACCCGGGTGATTCCGGCGCGGCTGTTTGGCCAGAAAGCTTCCGGCGGCAAGCTGGAAATTCTGGTTGAGCGGGTGCTCGACAGTCATCGCGTGCTGGCCCATGTGCGGTCCAGCAAGTCGCCCAAGCCTGGGTCGAAGATCCTCATCGACGGCGGTGGCGAGGCCGAGATGTTGGCCCGTCATGATGCGTTGTTCGAGCTGGGGTTTAGTGAAGAGGTGTTGCCCCTGCTGGACCGTGTCGGCCACATGCCGTTGCCTCCTTATATAGACCGCCCGGATGAAGGCTCGGATCGCGAGCGTTATCAGACGGTGTACGCCGAGCGCCTGGGCGCGGTGGCGGCGCCGACGGCGGGGCTGCATTTTGATCAGCCGCTGCTGGAGGCGATTGCCGCCAAGGGCGTCGAGACCGCGTTCGTGACCCTGCACGTGGGTGCGGGTACGTTCCAGCCGGTGCGCGTCGAGAAGATCGAAGATCACCACATGCACACTGAATGGCTGGAAGTCGGCCAGGATGTGGTCGATGCAGTGGCGGCCTGTCGCGCTCGCGGTGGGCGGGTGGTGGCGGTGGGTACCACCAGCGTGCGGTCCCTGGAAAGTGCCGCCCGCGATGGCGTGCTCAAGCCGTTCAGTGGCGACACCGACATCTTTATCTACCCCGGGCGGCCGTTTCATGTGGTCGATGCCCTGGTCACCAACTTCCATTTGCCCGAATCCACGCTGTTGATGCTGGTTTCGGCGTTCGCCGGTTATCCCGAAGCCATGGCCGCTTATAAAGCCGCCGTGGAGCATGAATACCGTTTTTTCAGCTACGGTGATGCGATGTTTATCACCCGTAACCCCGCACCACGTGGCCCTGAGGACAAAGAATGAGTCGCCAAAGTCGTATGTCGTTTGAGTTGCTTGCCACAGACGGCAAGGCTCGTCGCGGTCGCCTGACCTTCCCGCGCGGTACCGTCGAGACCCCGGCGTTCATGCCGGTGGGCACGTACGGCACCGTGAAGGGCATGCTGCCGCGGGATATTACCGCCACCGGCGCGGAAATCATTCTGGGCAACACGTTTCACCTGTGGCTGCGCCCTGGCACCGAAGTGATCAAGAAGCACGGCGACCTGCACGATTTCATGCAGTGGAAAGGCCCGATCCTGACTGACTCCGGTGGTTTCCAGGTGTTCAGCCTGGGCGCCATGCGCAAGATCAAGGAGGAGGGCGTGACCTTCGCCTCCCCGGTGGATGGCGCCAAGGTGTTCATGGGGCCGGAAGAGTCGATGCAGGTTCAGCGTGACCTGGGCTCGGACATCGTGATGATTTTCGACGAATGCACGCCGTACCCGGCTGACGAGGACGTCGCGCGCATTTCCATGGAGCTGTCGTTGCGCTGGGCCCAGCGTTCGAAGAATGCCCATGGCGACAATACGGCGGCGCTGTTCGGGATCGTTCAGGGCGGCATGCACCAGGATCTGCGCATGCGCTCCCTGGAAGGCCTGGACAAGATCGGCTTCGACGGCCTGGCCATTGGCGGTCTGTCGGTGGGCGAACCCAAGCACGAGATGATCAAGGTGCTGGATTATCTGCCGGGCCAGATGCCGGCTGACAAACCTCGTTACCTTATGGGCGTTGGCAAACCGGAAGATCTGGTTGAGGGTGTGCGCCGCGGTGTGGACATGTTCGATTGCGTGATGCCAACCCGTAATGCCCGCAATGGGCATCTGTTCATTGATACAGGCGTGCTGAAGATCCGCAACGCGTTCCATCGCCATGATGATTCGCCGCTGGATCCGACCTGCGATTGCTACACCTGCCAGAACTTCTCCCGTGCTTATCTGCACCATCTGGACAAGTGTGGCGAAATGCTGGGTAGCATGTTGAATACCATCCACAATTTGCGCCATTACCAGGTGCTTATGGCTGGTTTGCGCGAGGCTATTCAACAGGGTACATTGGCCGCCTTTGTCGATGCCTTCTACGCCAAACGCGGGCTTCCCGTTCCGCCTTTGGACTGAGTTTTCTGACCCCAAGATTCAACATTTGCAACTGGAGTGCTAAATGAGCTTTTTTATCTCTAACGCCATGGCTGACGCTGCTGCACCTGCTGCAGGCCCAATGGGCGGCGGCTTTGAGTGGATTTTCCTGGTCGGTTTCCTGGTCATCTTCTACCTGATGATCTGGCGTCCACAGGCCAAGCGCGCCAAAGAGCAGAAGAACCTGCTGAGCAGCCTGCAAAAAGGCGACGAAGTTGTGACCACCGGCGGCATCGCCGGCAAGATCACCAAAGTGGCTGATGATTTCGTGGTTCTGGAAGTTTCTGACACTGTCGAAATGAAGTTCCAGAAAGGCGCTATCGCCGCCACGCTGCCAAAAGGCACGCTCAAAGCGATCTAAGTTTCAACTTCTACTCAATCGACGGGGCGCGCAAGGCGCCCCGCGTCATAAGCGGGCGGCGTGATGCTGAACAAATACCCTCTGTGGAAATACATTCTGATCCTGGCGGTGCTGGCGGTCGGTCTGATTTATTCCGCTCCCAATCTTTATCCTGATGACCCGGCCATTCAGGTCAGCGGTGCAAGCACTGCGCTGCAGGTCAATCAGGCTGATCTGGATCGAGTGAGCGCTGCGCTCAAGGCATCCGGGATCAACGTCAAGGCGACCTCGCTGACGGCAGGTGGCAAGGGCGGTCTGATTCGCCTGGTCAAGGCTGAAGACCAACTGCCAGCCAAGGACGTTGTGCGCAAGGCGTTGGGTGATGACTACGTCGTTGCACTGAACCTGGCACAAACCACCCCGCAATGGCTGCGCAGCCTGGGCGCGCACCCGATGAAGCTGGGTCTGGACTTGTCCGGTGGTGTGCACTTCCTGCTGGAAGTGGACATGGACAAAGCCCTCGATGCCCGCCTGAAAGTCTACGAAGGCGACGTCAAGAGCCTGTTGCGCAAAGAGAAGCTGCGCTATCGCAGCCTGCCGCAACTCAACGGTGCCATTCAGCTGGGTTTCACTGATGAAGCTTCCCGCGAGCAGGCCCGTGCACTGATCCGCAAGAACTTCAACGATTTCGATATTGTTCCGGCCGACCTCAATGGTCAGGCGGTGCTGCGTCTGGCGATGACCCCGGCCAAGCTGGCGGAAATCCGCGAATACTCCATCAAGCAGAACTTGACCACGGTACGTAACCGCGTCAACGAGCTGGGTGTTGCCGAACCGATCGTGCAGCGCCAGGGCGCCAACCGCATCGTGGTTGAGCTGCCAGGCGTGCAGGACACGGCTGAAGCCAAGCGTATCCTGGGCAAGACGGCCAACCTCGAGTTCCGTCTGGCTGCAGAGCCGGGCGCTTCGAAAGCCACTTCGGAAACGTTCGAGTTCCGTGAAGGCAATCGTCCGTCGGCACAGATCGAGCGTAGCCTGATCATCACCGGTGACCAGGTGACTGACGCCAAGGCTGGCTTCGGCGAGCAAGGTACGCCAGAAGTGAACATCCGCCTGGATGGCCACGGTGGCGAGCTGATGAGCCGTGCGACCCGTAACAATGTCGGTCGCAGCATGGCGGTGATCTTCATCGAGCAGCGTCCTGTGACCACTTACACCAAGCAAGTGGTCGACGGCGTCGAGAAAGACGTGGCGGTGCAGACCTTCAAGGAAGAGAAGAAGATCATCAGCCTGGCGACCATCCAGTCGCCACTGGGTGCCCAGTTCCGTATCACCGGCCTGAACGGCCAGGGCGAGTCCTCCGAGCTGGCACTGCTGCTGCGTGCCGGTGGCTTGGCTGCCCCGATGTACTTCGCGGAAGAGCGCACCATCGGCCCGAGCCTGGGTGCGGACAACATCACCAAGGGTATCGATGCGTCGCTGTGGGGCATGCTGTTTGTCTCGCTGTTCATCATCGCCATCTACCGCTTCTTCGGCATCATCGCCACCGTCGCTCTGGCAGTGAACATGGTGTTGCTGCTGGCGCTGATGTCGCTGCTGGGTGCTACGCTGACCCTGCCGGGTATCGCCGGTATCGTATTGACCATGGGTATGGCGGTTGACGCCAACGTGCTGATCTTCTCGCGGATTCGTGAAGAGATTGCGGCGGGCATGACCATCCAGCGGGCAATCAACGAAGGCTTCGGCCGGGCATTCACTGCGATTCTCGACGCCAACCTGACGACGTTGCTGGTCGGCGGGATTCTCTTCGCCATGGGCACAGGCCCGGTCAAGGGCTTCGCAGTGACCATGTCCCTCGGGATCTTTACCTCGATGTTCACGGCCATCATGGTGACCCGCGCGATGGTCAACCTGATCTTCGGCGGTCGTGACTTCAAGAAGTTGTGGATTTAAGGGGCTGCCATGTTACGTACAATCAACTTCATGGGCGTTCGCAACGTTGCGTTCGGCGTCACATTGTTCCTCACGTTGCTGGCCTTGTTCAGTGTTGCGACCAAGGGCATGAACTGGGGCCTGGACTTCACCGGCGGTACGCTCATCGAGCTGACCTACGAGCATCCGGCCGATGTCACCAAGGTGCGCGAGCAGCTGGTTGCCTCGGGTTATCACGACGCGATCGTGCAGAGCTTCGGTGCAACTACCGATTTGCTGGTGCGGATGCCGGGTGAAGACCCGCAGCTGGGGCATCAGGTCGCTGAAGCGCTGCTGAAGGTTGGCGGCGACAACCCGGCGGCGGTCAAGCGAGTCGAGTTTGTCGGCCCGCAGGTCGGTGAAGAACTGCGCGACCAGGGCGGCCTAGGCATGCTGATGGCGCTCGGCGGCATCCTGATCTACCTGGCCTTCCGCTTTCAGTGGAAGTTCGCGGTCGGCGCCATTGTTTCGCTGATCCACGACGTGATCGTGACCATCGGTATCCTGTCGTTCTTCCAGATCACCTTCGACCTGACGGTATTGGCGGCGGTGCTGGCGATCATTGGTTACTCGCTCAACGACACCATCGTGGTATTCGACCGGGTTCGAGAGAACTTCCGGGTGCTGCGCAAGGCGACGCTGATCGAGAACATCAACATCTCGACCACCCAGACCCTGCTGCGGACCATGGCTACTTCGATCTCCACGTTGCTGGCGATTGCGGCGCTGTTGTTCTTCGGCGGTGACAACCTGTGGGGCTTCTCCATTGCGCTGTTTATCGGTGTTCTGGCGGGTACCTACTCGTCGATCTACATCGCTAACGTGGTGCTGATCTGGCTGAACCTGAGCACTGAGGATCTGATTCCTCCAGTGGCTACCGATAAGGAAGTCGACGACCGCCCATAACGGCTTTCGTCTTCCAGCTGTCGGCCTAAAAGGCGCGAGTATTGAACTCGCGCCTTTTTTTATGCTCCAAGGCTGGGAGAAGCGCGGGCGTTGTCCCGCCTATGATGGTCAGGAGGTTCATGTGAACAAGTCGTTGCTGGTTGGTGCGGTATTGGGTGCTGTCGGTGTAACTGCCGGGGGTGCTGTTGCCACCTACAGCCTGGTTAAAAGCGGCCCTGAGTATGCGCAAGTTCTAGCCGTTGACCCGGTCAAGAAACAGATCAAGACGCCACGTGAAGTGTGCAAGGACGTGGCCGTGACCCGCCAGGCGCCGGTCAAGGATCAACACCAGATCCTCGGTACCGCCATTGGCGCAGTGGCCGGTGGTTTGCTGGGTAATCAGGTCGGCGGCGGCACCGGCAAGAAGATCGCCACCGTAGCTGGCGCCGTGGGCGGCGGTTATGCCGGCAACAAGGTGCAGGAAGGTATGCAGAATCGCGATACCTACACCACCACCCAGACTCGCTGTAACACGGTGAATGACATCAGCGACAAGGTCGTAGGCTACGACGTCCGTTATTCGCTGGACGGCAAGGAAGGCAAGGTGCGGATGGATCGCGATCCGGGCAACCAGATTCCGGTGGATAAGGAAGGCAAGCTGGTGCTGTCACAGAACGAACCGGCTCAGTAAGCGCCGACCGTTTTATCAAAAAGCGCCCTGCGGGGTGCTTTTTTGTGCCCGCTATTTTGGCAATGCCTCTTATCCCGGTGGCACCGATTTGTCGTGGCGCCTCATCATGTTGACTCCTCTAATTCGATCATTCTCATGATGAACATATGCTCGACATCGATGGCCACCCAGTCGAGACCGGAAATAAGCTTGCCCGACTGCGAAACGCTCCTTGGGTGTAAGCCATCACGAAAAATGCTGCGTGTCTTTCGATATGGGGAATTTTCTTGTGACGCATTCGCAGAAAGCTAGGTATTCATACAGTCTTGGAAGGATGCTTTTCTATACTGTAATGGCGAAAAGTTCGGTGTGCTTAAATCAATATAGGAAAATTCCTATTGTTGTAGTTTTTTTTGTCATTAATATTGTTTTTAGGCGTTAAATATTCATGCTGACAAGAATAGATAAGTAACCATTCTTGCCTGAGCTTGATTTTTTATGCTGAAAGTTATTGATGCGCTCGTGTGGTGAGATGGATTTTTCTGATTTTCTATGGAGGGAGTGATGTTTAATTTTGCTAGAAAAACGTTGTGTGTCGGGGCTTCAGTTGCATGCCTGACGTTTTTTTCAGTGTCCGCTCAAGCTGCTCCCGATAACGGTTTGATTATCAATAAAACAGTGGAAGGTACATGCAGTGTTGGGAATTTCTCTGGTTGGGTAAAGGCGCTTGCTGTATTGAGGGCAGTGGGTGATTATCAAGAATGGACAGTTACTCTTCATCAATATAGGATTACAAAAAGTAATGGGCAGAAAGGCGGGAATAAAGCTAATTTGGATTTATCCATTGTAGAAGCTGGAAATAATTCCGCCGAAACTAAATCGCCAGATTCTTTGAAGCAGGATGGGCAGCTCAACTTTACCGATGTAAGTGCTACTGTGCGTGCGACTCAGGGAGTGGCGCCCTCTGTATTACTTAGAGCCATATTTACTTTTGATAAAGCGGGCCCGGACCCATGGTGTGATCTAAGATTTCATGTGCCCAATTAATGTTTTTCTTGCTTGGTGAGGGGTATGTTCACTATGCGTGCCCCGATCTTTCTCGCGTTTTAATTATGGCGTCGTAAGATCCGACTGCATTTTCTCGTCAATGACGCTACACGTAGCACCACTGTACTACTCCGTGAATAAGCACTCATCCAACGCAGTGGGCTTCACCTGTGGTGAGGCGCGCTTAAATGATCGGCGTCCGAGCTGTCATGGACGCCTCATGCTTTTGACTCCCTCGGTTCAACTCCCCCAAGATGAACATGTCTCCCATTGCTTTTGCCCCCGATGACCGCCAAGCATTTATCGTGCTCAGCGGTATTAGCAAAAAATACTGGCGCGGTGGCCAGGCCCATAACATCCTCGAGAGTATCTCTTTGAAGATACAGTTGGGAGCAAGTTGCGCGATTCTAGGCTCGTCGGGGTCGGGCAAAAGCACTTTGTTGAATATTCTAGGCCTGCTGGATTTACCCGATAGCGGAGACTACTTTATCGCCAATCAACGAGTGGCTGATTTGAATCACTCGCAACTGGCGGCCCTGCGCAACCAACAAATTGGCTTCGTCTTCCAGGGCTTTAATTTACTGGCGCACTTCACGGCGCTGGAAAATGTCGCGCTGCCCCTGAACTATCGTGGCGTACCGCGGCGCGAGGCGTTGGAGCGGGCTCAGCATCTACTCGATTTGGTGGGGCTGACACAGCGCAGTCATTTTCGCCCTGCCGACCTGTCCGGTGGGCAGCGCCAGCGCGTGGCCATCGCCCGGGCGTTGGTCGGTGAGCCGCGACTGATTCTTGCCGATGAACCCACGGGCAACCTCGACACCGATACTGCCCAGGAAATCATCGACCTGTTGCTGACGATCAATCGCGAGCAGCAAACCACGCTGGTGGTGGTCACGCATGCGCCGTCAATCGCTGCGCAGATGAGCCGCCAGATCCTGGTCGAGAACGGCTCGGTCAGTGAAGCAGGGCGCCCATGCACTTCGCATTGAATACTCACCTGAGCTACCGCCAGTTGTTGCGCGACGCACTCTTCAGTTTGCAGACCCACAGCCGTCGTTCATTCCTGGCGTTGCTGGGTATCGCCATTGGCAGCGCTTCGGTGGTGGCGATGATCAACCTCGGTCATAACGCCGCGGAAAATGCCGTCGCAATCTTCAAGGAAATGGGGGTCGATATGCTCAGTGTGAGCCTTGCCCGCGCGGACTCGACACAAGCGGTGCGTCCCGACTTAAATGTGCAGGCGCTGCGAGCTGCGGTGCCCACGCTCACTTTCATTGCGCCCATCTCGTCTAGCGGCAAGGAAGTGGCGTTCGACGGTCGCAGGCAATACGCGTCACTGGCCGCCGTCACTCCGGAATTTGCCGCCACCATGCGCATGCTTATGGACGAGGGTCGTTTTTTCTCACGGTTTGATGAGGCTGAAACCTTGGTCGTGCTCGGGCATCGCCTCGCCCGGGACCTGGGTACCGCCGACCACCCTGTTGGAACGGGCGACCAGGTCCAGCTGGATGGCTACCTGTTTACGGTGATTGGCATTGTGCAGCGTCAGCTGGTTTCGCCTATTGTCCCGGTGTCGGTAGACCGAACCTTTTTCCTGTCGTTCCAGGGTTTGGTGCGTCTGGGGCAGTCCGCAGACATCAGCAACATTATTGCTCGCGTGGCGCCCGGGCAGGATGTTGCCCGCGCCGCCGAGCAGCTTACGCCAGCCCTGCAGTTGCAGTTTCCCGGTCAGCAAATACAGGTCGAAGTGCCTGAGCAAATCATCGAAGGGATGAAAAACCAGACGCGTACCTTTGCGTATCTGCTGATGGCCCTGGGCATCACTTCACTGATCGGCGCGGGGGTGGGCATCATGAATGTGATGCTGATGAATGTCTCGCAGCGCCGGCGGGAGATCGGTGTACGTATTGCCCTGGGTGCGCGCCGCGTCGATATCCGCAATCTGTTCCTGCTCGAAGCCATGGCGTTGACCGCCGCGGGCGCCCTGCTGGGGGTGGTGCTCGGCGTCGTCGGTGCCTGGGTTCATGCCAGCGTGGTCGGCTGGAAGTTCTACCTGTCACCTGCTGCAGTGTTGCTCGGTAGCGCCAGCACCTTGTTGGTCGGCTTGTTCTTCGGCCTCTACCCGGCACTTTCAGCCGCGCGCTTGCAACCGGTGGAGGCACTGCGCGATGAATAACTGGCGTCCCTTGGCCCTTGTTCTTCTGTGCTCGGCCAGTCAGCACAGCCTGGCCAACATTGTTGATCAGGTATCCCATCCTACGGTGCAGGGTGCCAGCGCCAGCGCGTTCATGTTGGGCAAGCAGGCAACTGAATTGACCTTGGCCGACGCGGTGTACCTGGGCCTGCGCAGCAATCGCGAGATCCGTAGTGCTTATTTGCAGCGGGTGGCGCAAAAATTTGACCTGCGGGTGTCGGAGGATACATTCAAGCCAAAGCTGACCCTTAGCGCGAACTACACGAGCGCCAAAGGCTCCAGTGACCGCAAGCAAACCGCCACGATGGGCCCGACCACCGACTGGTTGAGTGAATACGGGACCCGCACAACCCTGGGCTGGAAGCAGGAGCAGGGGAGTGGTCTGGGTTCCGGACGCTATCGGAGCGACGGTCTGGACCTGGCGATTATCCAGCCCTTGCTGCGCGGTGCCGGGCGCGAGGTCACCACGGCGCCCGTGCGTCTGGCGCGGCTCAATGAGCAGGCCAACCGCCTTAACCTCAAGAGCAGCGTGTCGTCCACCATCAGCGAGATCATCAGCACTTATCGTCAGTTGCTCAGGTCCCAGGAGCAGTTGACCATTGCCCGGCAAGCGCTGGAGCGAGCCCGGCAGTTGTTGGCCGTGAACAATGCGCTGATCGACGCGGGGCGCATGGCTGCGTTCGACGCGGTGCAGACCGAAGCCGATATCGCCTCTCAGGAGCTACAGGTTGAAGAGGCGCAGAACCAGCTGGATACCGATCGCTTGTCATTGTTGCGTTTGTTGGCGCTCGACTTGTCGACGCCGATTCATGCCAGTGAAACCCTGCAAGTGTCACGGATCAACATCGACAAAATTGACGCGCTGCGTTTAGCCCGGGCCCAGCAGCCGCGCTACCTGGCAACGCTGCTGGGCAGTCAGCAGGCGGACCTCAACCTGGTGGTTGCCAAGGACCAGGCCCGCTGGGACGTTTCGCTGGTGGCGGGGGCGAATCAGGTGCGCGACCGGTTTGAACGCACCAGCACGTCGGCGCGTAGTTGGGAAAGTTATGCTGGCGTGCACCTACAGATCCCTGTCGGTGATCTTGCCTCGCGCCAGTCCAGGGTCAATGCTCAGGTTGGCGTGGAGACCCAGGCATTGCTGCTTGAAGATGCCCATCAAGCACTGGAGCGCGACGTTAGCGACGTGGTCCGCGACCTGGGCACGCGATGGCGGCAGTATGAAATCGCCCAGCGCTCTCACGAACTGGCAACGCGCAAGCTGGCGATCGAGCACGAAAAGCTGAATGTCGGACGCTCCAGCAACTTTCAGGTGCTGAGTTACGAGAGCGACTTGCGCAACAGTGAAAACGCGTTGCTCAACGCTCGAATCGCCTACCTCAATGCCCAGACACAGCTGGATCAGGTGTTGGGCATGACTCTGGAAAGCTGGGACATCGCACTCAATGACTACTGAAAAAACCTCCCTTCAACGCAAGCGCCTGCACCAGGGCATCGTGCTGGCGCTGGTATTGAGTCTTGTTGGCGTGATGATTGGCGGTTACCTGCAATCAGACGTTGCCGAGGCGCCCGCCGAGCAGTGGCTGGCGGTCAGCGAAGCACCGCTGAAGGTGCGCATCGGCCTGCTCGGCAAGATTGAGCCGCAGCAGGTCATCACGCTGGCCGCGCCGTTCGAGGGCGATCTCAAGCGCTACCTGGTTGAGCCTGGAGCACGGGTCGAGGCCGGTCAGGTGCTGGTGGAAATGGACCCTGCATTGATCGAGACGCAGTTGCGTGATGCGCTGGCGGCAAAACTGAAGGCTCAGCGTGCCGCAGCCGAGCTTCGAAACTGGAGCAACGGCAGTCAGATGATGCGTGCGCGTCGTGCCGTGAGCGCTGCGCAAATGGCCCTGGGTAATGCACAACGCAAACTGACTGAAAGCCGAACCCTGTTCGAGCGTGGGATTATCTCGCGCAGTGAAGTGGACGATCTCGAACAACAGGTGCAGGCATTGGATATTGGCCTGGCGGCGGCCAGGGAGGACCGCGAGCAAGTCTTGGAGCAGGGTGAGGGTGAGTTCCTGCAAATCGCCGAGATGGAGTTGAGTAATGCCACGGTCAAGTATGACGCTGTGCGCAAGTTGCTTGATGAGCAAACCGTCCGCGCGCCGTTTGCCGGTGTGATCGTGCCGATAGGGGTCGATTCTGATTCAACCGGCGCGGGCGCTTCCGTGCACGCCGGTAGTAAGGTCGGTAAAGGCCAGCCGATGTTTGGCCTGGCCAACCTTGAGCAGTTAAAGATTGCCAGCAGGGTGTCCGAACTGGACGTCAACCAGTTGCAGCCGGGGCAGGCAGTAGACATCGAGGGTGACGGTTTTGGTCAGCGACTCAGTGGTGTGGTCGATGTGGTCAGCCGCATAGCATTGCCCGACGATGATCCGGGCAGCGCTGCACAGTTCCCGATCAGCCTGTCGATCAGCCCGATTGCAACGGACCGTCAGCATGAGATACGCCTGGGCATGAGCGCTCGCCTGCACATTGTCACTTACAGCAATGACCGCGCGATCGTGGTGGCGCCGGGGGCAATCCAGGAAGAGGCGGGCGCCTTTTTCGTCGAGTACCGGGAAGGCGACAATCAGCTGTCTCAGCGTGTCGCGGTGACGGTGGGACGGTCTGTTGCGCACGGCGTCGAGGTGTTTGGGCTGAAGTCGGGGTTTGTACGGGTGGCTGGGTAGCCACCGCGCTCTGTGTGCGGGCTTGCCAGCTATGCGTTATTTCATTAAGCATTGACGCTGACTGACACTCCGCCTTCGCGGGCAAGCCCGCTCCCACAGGGGTATGTGGTGAATTGAAGAGTGAAGTTCCGGGCATAAAAAAGCACCCCGAGGGGTGCCTTTTTTTGTCGCTGGAAGCTTAGCGCTTCAGCGAGGCTGGCAGGTGCGGCTGGATCGCCGTCAGCACTGCCTTGAAGCACTTGGTGTTGCCGGCAACGATGTGGCCTTTTTCAAGGAAGTCGTGGCCGCCGGTGAAGTCGCTCACCAAACCGCCTGCTTCCTGAATCAGCAGGGCGCCTGCAGCCATGTCCCACTCGGACAGGCCCGATTCCCAGAACGCATCGAAACGGCCGGCAGCCACGTAGGCCAGGTCCAGGCTCGCCGAACCGGCGCGGCGGATGCCGGCGGTCTGGCCAACCAGGGCGCGGAACATGCCCAGGTAGTTGTCGAGGTTGTCCATCTGGTCATCACGGAACGGGAAGCCGGTGCCCAGCAGGGCGCCGTCCAGGCTGGTGCGGCCGCTGACGCGCAGGCGACGACCGTTCAGTTGGGCGCCGCGACCACGGCTGGCGGTGAATTCTTCCTGGCGAACCGGGTCCAGAACCACTGCGTGTTCCAGGCGGCCACGGTATTTGCAGGCAATGCTGACTGCAAAGTGCGGGATGCCGCGCAGGAAGTTGGTGGTGCCGTCCAGTGGATCGATGATCCACAGGTACTCTTCGCCTTCGATACCGGTGCCGGCGTGCATGCCGGTTTCTTCACCCATGATCGAGTGATTCGGGTAGGCCTTGCGCAGCGCGTCGATGATTTTCTGCTCGGCGGCGCGATCCACCTCGGATACGTAATCCTTGGCGTCTTTTTCGTCGACCTTGATGGTATCCAGGCGCTCGATGGAGCGGAAGATCAATTCACTGGCGCTGCGGGCGGCGCGCAGCGCGATATTCAGCATGGGCTGCATGGATGTGTCACCTAAGGTTGTTAAAGAAAGCCGGGCATTCTATCAGAAAGTTTCTACAGGTGAAGGACGACGTTCGCTTTCATAGCTTAACGGTAGTAGGCGCTGTAAGATTCGGCTCCCCTTTATTGTGTTCGAGAGCGCCTCCCTTGCTGCAAAACATTCGTGTCGTCCTGGTCAATACCAGCCATCCCGGGAACATCGGCGGGGCTGCGCGTGCCATGAAGAACATGGGCCTGTCGCGGCTGGTGCTGGTTGAACCACGGTTGTTCCCGCACCACGAGGCCGATGCCCGGGCTTCCGGCGCCGGGGATATCCTGGAAAACGCCCAGGTTGTCGCCACCCTCGAAGACGCCCTGGTGGGCTGCAACCTGGTGCTCGGCACCAGCGCCCGTGACCGGCGCATCCCCTGGCCACTGCTCGATCCGCGCGAATGCGGGACGAAAGTGGTCGAGGACGCCGGGCAGGGCGCCGAAATCGCCCTGGTGTTCGGTCGTGAAGATTCCGGCCTGACCAACGAAGAGCTGCAGCGATGTCATTATCACGTGCACATCCCATCAGACCCTGAGTTCAGTTCGCTGAACCTCGGGGCCGCGGTGCAGGTATTGAGTTATGAAGTGCGCATGTCCTGGCTCGCGGCCCAAGGCCAGCCGAGCAAGGTCGAGAAGGATGAGGTGGCTTCCACTAAAAGTGGCGAGCTGGCGACCATGGATGAGCTGGAGCGATTCTATGAGCACCTGGAGCAGACCCTGGTGGCCATCGAATTCCTCGATCCGGAAAAACCGCGGCACTTGATGGCGCGCCTGCGTCGGTTGTACGGACGAAGCTCGGTCAGCCGGGCGGAAATGAATATATTGCGTGGCATCCTCACGGAAACCCAAAAAGCGGCCCGTGGTGAGCTTCTAAAGCGGAAGGATTAAAAATGTTCGAGCGTTTGCGTGAAGATATCCAGAGTGTTTTCCATCGTGATCCGGCAGCGCGCAACGCCTTCGAAGTCCTGACCTGCTATCCGGGCATGCACGCCATCTGGATTCATCGGCTGGCGGCGGCCCTGTGGCGCGCCGAGCTGAAGTGGCTGGCGCGGCTGGTGTCGAACTTTGGTCGCTGGTTGACCGGTATCGAGATTCATCCGGGGGCCAAGGTCGGGCGTCGGTTCTTTATCGACCACGGCATGGGCATCGTCATTGGTGAAACTGCCGAGATCGGCAACGATGTCACGCTGTACCAGGGCGTTACCCTGGGTGGCACCAGCTGGAACAAGGGCAAGCGTCACCCGACCCTGGAAGATGGCGTGGTGGTTGGCGCCGGCGCCAAGGTGCTGGGGCCGTTCACTGTGGGCGCGGGGGCCAAGGTGGGTTCCAATGCCGTGGTGACCAAGGCCGTGCCGCCCGGCGCGACAGTGGTGGGGATACCGGGTCGCATCATCGTCAAGACCGATGAAGAGCAGGATGCCCGGCGCAAGGCGATGGCCGAGAAGATCGGCTTTGATGCCTACGGTGTCGGCGAAGACATGCCCGACCCGGTGGCTCGCGCCATCAACCAGTTGCTGGATCATCTGCAGGCAGTGGATGGGCGCCTGGAGGGGATGTGCGGCGCGCTGAAGGATCTGGGCAGTAATTATTGTGCGAAAGATCTGCCTGAGCTGCGCGAAGAAGATTTCGCGTGCGTGAAGGACAAAGACGAAACCAAAGCTGGCTAATTCCCCTGTAGGAGCTGCCGAAGGCTCGGGCCGCGTTCGGCAGCTCCTACGGCGGGCTCGTTTAGCCAATGAGGCCGCGCCGAGCGGTGTGCCATTACGCCGCATACCCTGCTATGATACCGCCGCTCTTTTGCGGGTAATCCTGACTAAAGTACTAGGTCTTATAGTTGACTTAAATACTCGGGAATTGCATACTCGCCCCATTCCGAACTCCGTGGTAATTGTCCATGCGACTGACTACAAAAGGCCGATACGCCGTGACCGCCATGCTCGACCTGGCGTTGCACGCGCAGCACGGGCCGGTGTCCCTGGCCGATATCTCCGAGCGCCAAGGCATCTCCCTGTCCTACCTCGAGCAGCTTTTCGCCAAGCTGCGTCGTAGCAACCTGGTTTCCAGCGTCCGCGGTCCGGGCGGCGGCTACCAGCTGTCGCGCGACATGCAGGGCATCCAGGTGGCCCAGGTGATCGATGCGGTGAACGAATCGGTCGACGCCACCAAGTGCCAGGGCCAAGGGGATTGCCATCAAGGCGACACCTGCCTGACCCACCACCTGTGGTGCGACTTGAGCTTGCAGATCCACGAATTTCTGAGCGGTATCAGCTTGGCTGATCTTGTCACTCGCCGTGAGGTACAAGAAGTAGCCCAGCGTCAGGACCAGCGTCGTTGCAACAGCAAGGCGCCGCGCCTGGACAAGATTGAAGCGTCCGCCGTCGAATGACAGCCAAAGAGCTAGCGGCACGCCAGCCAGCCTGATTTAGGAGATAGTCCATGAAATTGCCGATTTACCTTGATTACTCTGCGACCACCCCGGTTGATCCGCGTGTAGCGCAAAAGATGAGTGAATGCCTGCTGGTCGACGGAAACTTCGGTAACCCGGCGTCCCGTTCCCACGTGTTTGGCTGGAAAGCCGAAGAGTCGGTCGAAAACGCTCGCCGTCAGGTTGCCGACCTGGTGAATGCCGACCCACGTGAAATCGTCTGGACCTCCGGTGCCACCGAGTCCAACAACCTGGCAATCAAGGGCGCGGCGCATTTCTATGCGACCAAGGGCAAGCACCTGATCACCACCAAGATTGAGCACAAGGCTGTCCTCGACACCATGCGCCAACTGGAGCGTGAAGGTTTCGAAGTGACCTATCTCGAGCCTCAGACTGACGGTCTGGTAACGCCGGCCATGATTGAAGCAGCGCTGCGCGACGACACCATCCTGGTGTCGGCCATGCACGTGAACAACGAAATCGGCACCATCAACGACATCGAAGCCATCGGCGAACTGCTGCGTTCGAAGGGCATCCTGTTCCACGTTGACGCGGCTCAGTCCACTGGCAAGGTCGAGATCGACCTGCAGAAGCTCAAAGTCGACATGATGTCGTTCTCGGCGCACAAGACCTATGGCCCTAAAGGCATCGGCGCGCTGTACGTCAGCCGCAAGCCGCGTGTGCGCATCGAAGCGACCATGCACGGCGGCGGTCACGAACGTGGCATGCGCTCCGGCACCCTGGCGACCCACCAGATCGTCGGCATGGGTGAAGCCTTCCGCGTAGCCAAGGAAGACATGGCTGCCGAAAACGTGCGCATCAAAGCCCTGAGCGACCGCTTCTTCAAACAGGTCGAAGGCCTGGAAGAGCTGTACGTCAACGGCAGCATGACCGCCCGCGTACCGCACAACCTGAACCTGAGCTTCAACTACGTCGAAGGCGAGTCGCTGATCATGGCGCTCAAGGACCTGGCGGTTTCGTCCGGTTCGGCCTGCACCTCGGCATCCCTTGAGCCTTCGTACGTACTGCGCGCCCTGGGCCGCAACGACGAACTGGCACACAGCTCGATTCGCTTCACCTTCGGTCGTTTCACCACCGAAGAAGAAATCGACTACGCCGCGCAGAAAGTCTGCGAGGCCGTTACCAAGCTGCGCACCTTGTCGCCGCTGTGGGACATGTACAAAGACGGTGTCGACATTTCGAAAATCGAGTGGGCGGCACACTGATTTCAAGTCGCCGCAAACCGGCCCTGCCAACCTTCGGGCAGCAGGGCTCAAGAGCGACTCTCTGATGAGTGAGGATTGAGAATCATGGCTTACAGCGAAAAGGTCATCGACCACTACGAGAACCCGCGCAACGTCGGCAAGATGGACGCGGAAGACCCTGATGTCGGCACCGGCATGGTCGGCGCTCCGGCGTGCGGCGACGTGATGCGCCTGCAGATCAAGGTCAACGAGCAAGGCATCATCGAAGACGCCAAGTTCAAGACCTACGGTTGCGGTTCGGCGATCGCCTCCAGCTCCCTGGCGACCGAGTGGATGAAAGGCAAGACTCTGGATGAAGCAGAGACCATCAAGAACACTCAGCTGGCTGAAGAGCTGGCGCTGCCACCGGTAAAAATTCACTGCTCCGTGCTCGCTGAAGACGCCATCAAGGCGGCCGTTCGCGACTACAAGCAGAAGAAAGGCTTGATCTAAGCATTGGGCGACGAGTAAGGAGTCAACGATGGCTATCAGCATGACAGAAGCGGCTGCTCGACACGTGCGACGCTCCCTTGACGGGCGCGGCAAAGGTGAGGGGATTCGTCTGGGTGTTCGCACCACGGGCTGTTCCGGCCTTGCCTACGTGCTGGAGTTTGTCGACGAGGTGGTTGCAGAGGACCAGGTGTTCGAGAGTCACGGCGAGAAAGTGATCATCGACCCCAAGAGCCTGTCCTACCTGGACGGCACCGAGCTCGACTTCGTCAAGGAAGGGTTGAACGAAGGCTTCAAGTTCAACAACCCCAACGTGCGCGGTGAATGTGGCTGCGGCGAAAGCTTCAATATCTGAGGCTGATCGTGGGTACTCCTTGTCATTTCGCTTTATTTGAGCTGCAGCCGAGTTTCAACCTGGACCTCGACCAGCTGGCCACGCGCTACCGTGAGTTGGCGCGCGGCGTTCATCCGGACCGTTTTGCAGACGCTTCCGAGCGCGAGCAGCGGCTGGCGCTGGAGCAATCCGCGAGCCTCAACGAGGCCTACCAGACGCTCAAGAACCCCCCGAAGCGCGCGCGATACCTGCTCGCCATGGGTGGTCGCGAGTTGCCGTTGGAGGTCACGGTGCATGATCCGGAATTCCTCCTGCAGCAGATGGAGCTGCGTGAAGAGCTCGAAGACCTGTCCGATATGGACGGTGTTGCAGCGTTCAAGCGCCGCCTGAAGCTCGCCCAGGATGAACTGAACCAAAGCTTCGCAGCCTGTTGGGATGATGCAGCGCACCGTGATCAGGCCGAACGCCTGATGCGACGCATGCAGTTTCTCGACAAGCTCACCTACGAAGTGCGCCAGTTAGAAGAGCGCCTCGACGATTAACCCAGTGCCGCTCCGGTCGCACGCCTGATATACAGATAAGTCCTGATAACGATGGCCCTACTGCAGATCGCCGAACCCGGCCAAAGTCCTCAACCGCACCAGCGTCGTCTGGCTGTGGGGATCGACTTGGGCACTACCAATTCGCTGGTCGCTGCGTTGCGCAGTGGTCTTTCCGAGCCCCTGGCCGATGCTGGCGGGCAGGTCATCCTGCCGTCCGCCGTGCGCTACCACGCCGACCGCGTCGAAGTGGGCGAGTCGGCCAAGCTGGCTGCCGCCACCGATCCCCTGAACACCGTGCTGTCGGTCAAGCGCTTGATGGGTCGTGGTCTGTCCGACGTCAAGCAGCTGGGCGACCAACTGCCTTACCGCTTTGTCGGTGGCGAGTCGCACATGCCGTTCATCGAGACGATCCAGGGGCCGAAAAGCCCGGTTGAAGTCTCTGCCGATATCCTCAAGGTGTTGCGCGAGCGCGCTGAAGCGGCCCTGGGTGGCGAGCTGGTCGGCGCGGTGATTACCGTTCCTGCCTATTTCGATGATGCCCAGCGCCAGGCCACCAAGGATGCGGCCAAGCTGGCCGGCCTTAACGTGCTGCGCCTGCTCAATGAGCCGACGGCGGCTGCGGTGGCCTACGGTCTGGATCAGCATGCCGAAGGCCTGGTCGCCATTTATGACCTGGGCGGCGGCACCTTCGATATTTCGATTCTGCGCCTCACCGGCGGTGTGTTTGAAGTGCTGGCCACCGGTGGCGACAGCGCCCTGGGCGGCGATGACTTCGATCACGCGATTGCCGGCTGGATCATCGAGAGCGCCGGTTTGTCTGCCGATCTCGACCCGGGTGCGCAACGCAGCCTGCTGCAAACCGCGTGCGCGGCCAAGGAAGCGCTGACCAATGCGGCATCGGTTGAAGTGACCTATGGCGACTGGAAAGCCGAACTGAGCCGTGAAGCCTTCAATGCGCTGATCGAGCCGTTGGTCGCTCGCAGCCTGAAAGCCTGTCGCCGGGCGGTGCGCGACTCGGGTATCGAGCTTGAAGAAGTGCACGCAGTGGTCATGGTCGGCGGTTCGACTCGTGTGCCGCGAGTTCGCGAAGCAGTGGCCGAAGCCTTTGGTCGTCAGCCCCTGACTGAAATCGACCCGGATCAAGTGGTGGCCATCGGTGCCGCGATCCAGGCCGATACCCTGGCGGGCAACAAGCGCGATGGCGGCGAGTTGCTGCTGCTGGACGTGATTCCGTTGTCCCTGGGCCTGGAAACCATGGGCGGCCTGATGGAGAAGGTGATTCCGCGTAACACCACCATCCCCGTTGCCCGTGCCCAGGACTTCACCACCTACAAAGATGGCCAGTCGGCCATGGCGATCCATGTGCTGCAGGGTGAGCGCGAGCTGATCAGCGACTGCCGTTCCCTGGCGCGCTTCGAGCTGCGCGGCATTCCGGCCATGGTGGCGGGTGCGGCGAAAATTCGCGTGACCTTCCAGGTCGATGCTGACGGCCTGCTCAGCGTTTCGGCCCGTGAATTGGGTTCGGGCGTGGAAGCCAGCATCCAGGTCAAGCCGTCCTACGGCCTGACCGACGGCGAAATCGCCAAGATGCTCAAGGATTCGTTCCAGCATGCCAATGACGACAAGGTGGCCCGCGTACTGCGCGAGCAGCAGGTCGACGCCCAGCGCCTGATCGAGGCGGTGCAGGCGGCCCTTGAGGTCGATGGCGAGCGCCTGCTCGACGCCGAAGAGCGCATGGTCATCGACATGCAGGTTCAGGAACTGACCGAACTGATGAAAGGTACCGATGGTTACGCCATCGAGCAGCAGACCAAGCGTCTGTCGCAAGTGACCGATGCCTTTGCTGCCCGCCGTATGGATTTGACGGTGAAAGCCGCTCTGTCGGGGCGCAATCTGAATGAAATCGAGGATATCTGATGCCGCAGGTCATTTTTCTGCCCCACGACAAATTTTGCCCGGAGGGCATGGTGGTCGAGGCTGAGCCGGGTACTTCCATCCTGGATCTGGCGCACGAGCACCACATCGAGATGGAAAACGCCTGCGGCGGCGTCTGTGCCTGCACGACCTGCCACTGCATCATCCGCGAGGGTTTTGACTCGATGGAAGAGGCTGACGAGCTGGAGGAAGACTTCCTCGATCGCGCCTGGGGTCTGGAAGCGCAATCGCGCCTGGCGTGCCAGGCTATCGTTGGTGAAGAAGACATCACCGTCGAGATTCCGAAGTATTCGCTCAACCACGCTGCCGAAGCGCCGCACTGATTGGTACTACTGTCATGAGTTATGGTTGGAATGATGTTCAGCGCATTGCAGAAGAACTGGCCGAATCCAAGCCGGATGTCGATCCAATTTCTGTCAATTTCGTAGACCTGCAGCGATGGATCATGGAACTTCCCGATTTCGACAACACCTCTGGCCGCTGTGGCGAGAAAGTGTTGGAAGCGGTTCAGGCACTTTGGATCGAAGAAGCCGACTGATCGTCCTCGCAGGTTAGGCAATACCAAAGAACCCGCGTATAATTCGCGGGTTTAATTTTTCACAAATTATCGTTTCTGGAGTTACACCATGGCTGTTCAACGTACTTTCTCCATCATCAAGCCTGACGCTGTTGCAAAAAACGTCATCGGCGAGATCACCACTCGTTTCGAAAAAGCCGGCCTGCGCGTTGTAGCTTCGAAACTGAAGCAACTGTCCAAAGCCGAAGCTGAAGGCTTCTACGCTGAGCACAGCGCTCGTGGTTTCTTCGGCGACCTGGTTGCTTTCATGATCTCCGGCCCGGTTGTTGTCCAGGTTCTGGAAGGCGAAAACGCTATCGCTCTGAACCGTGAGCTGATGGGCGCTACCAACCCTAAAGAAGCTGCTGCCGGCACCATCCGTGCTGACTTCGCTGATTCGATCGACGCCAACGCTGTACACGGTTCGGACTCCGAAGCCGCTGCTGCTCGCGAAATCTCGTACTTCTTCGCAGCTACTGAAGTAACCACTCGCTAAGCATTGGCTTAAGAGTGAAGGTGAATCCATGACTACATCGACTGTAAAAACCAACCTGCTGGGTCTGACTCAACAGGAAATGGAAAAATTCTTCGACTCGATCGGGGAGAAGCGTTTCCGTGCCGGTCAGGTAATGAAATGGATTCACCACCTTGGCGTCGATGATTTCGACGCCATGACGAACGTCAGCAAGGCCTTGCGCGACAAGCTCAAGGTTATTGCCGAAGTTCGCGGTCCTGAAGTCGTCAGCGAGGACATTTCCACCGACGGTACCCGTAAATGGGTCGTGCGCGTGGCGTCCGGCAGCTGCGTCGAGACCGTCTACATTCCCCAGGGCAAGCGCGGCACTCTGTGCGTTTCGTCCCAGGCAGGCTGTGCCCTGGATTGCAGCTTCTGCTCCACCGGCAAGCAAGGTTTCAACAGCAACCTCACCGCCGCCGAAGTCATCGGCCAGGTGTGGATTGCCAATAAATCGTTTGGCAGCATCCCGGCGACCGCCGACCGTGCCATCACCAACGTGGTGATGATGGGCATGGGTGAGCCGCTGCTGAACTTCGACAACGTCGTGGCCGCCATGCATCTGATGATGGATGACCTGGGCTACGGGATCTCCAAGCGCCGCGTGACCCTGTCCACTTCGGGCGTGGTGCCGATGATCGATGAGCTGTCCAAGCACATCGACGTGTCCCTGGCGTTGTCCCTGCACGCACCCAATGACGCATTGCGTAATCAATTGGTGCCGATCAACAAGAAGTATCCACTTAAGATGCTGCTTGAGTCGTGCCAGCGCTACATGTCGTCCCTGGGCGAAAAGCGCGTGCTGACCATCGAGTACACCTTGCTCAAGGACATCAACGACAAGGTCGAGCACGCGGTCGAGATGATCGAGCTGCTCAAGAATATCCCGTGCAAGATCAACCTGATTCCGTTCAACCCGTTCCCGCATTCCGGCTACGAACGCCCGAGCAACAATGCGATTCGCCGTTTTCAGGATCAGCTTCACCATGCCGGCTTCAATGTCACCGTACGCACCACCCGCGGTGAAGACATCGATGCCGCGTGTGGCCAATTGGTAGGGCAGGTGCTGGATCGCACCCGTCGCAGCGAACGTTATATCGCCGTGCGCGAGTTGAGCGCCGAAAACGATATCGCACAGAACGCCGCGAAATAAAGTAAGAGAGGATCTCTATGTCCCTGCGCTTTGCGCTGCTATTGCTGATGGCCAGCCTGTGTGCTGGTTGTGTCCTGTCGGGTGACTACAACCCGATGAAGACCAGCAAGGGCCGCGACGAAGCGCGTGCTGCCTATGTACAGCTGGGGCTGGGGTATCTGCAGCAGGGTATGACGGAGCGCGCGAAGGTGCCGTTGAAGAAGGCCCTGGACCTGAACAGTTCGGATCCTGACGCCAATGCTGCACTGGGCCTGGTGTTCCAGGCCGAGATGGAGCCGGAACTGGCCGACGAGCATTTTCGCAAGGCACTGTCTTCGCGCCCCAACGACGCGCGAATCCTGAACAACTACGGCAGTTTTCTCTACGAAGAGAAGCGTTACAAGGAAGCCTACGAACGCTTCGAACAGGCCGCTTCCGACTCCCTGTATCCTGAGCGCTCGCGAGTGTTCGAGAACCTGGGCATGACCGCTGCGAAGCTTGGAGAGCGTGACCTGGCGCTGCAGCAACTGGAAAAAGCCCTGCGCTTGAATCGTCAACAGCCACGCGCTTTGCTGGAAATGGCTGAGTTGTCGTACGAAGACAGGCATTATGTGCCCGCGCGTGACTATTACGATCGTTTTAGCCTGCTCACCGAACAAAATGCACGTAGTCTATTGCTCGGCATTCGTCTGGCAAAAGTGTTTGAAGATCGCGACAAGGCTGCCAGTTATGGCCTGCAACTAAAACGACTCTATCCCGGTACGCCGGAATATCAGCAATACCTGTCGGAGCAATGATGAAAGCGGCGCATCCCGAAGTTGTAGCAGCGAATCGCGTTAACCCCGGTGAAACCTTGCGCCAGGCCCGCGAAAGCAATGGCTGGTCGCTGGCTGAAGTGGCGCTCAAGCTCAACCTCACCGTCAACTCCCTGACCAATCTTGAGGCCGGCGCATTCGACAAGCTGCCGGGGCATACCTTTGCGCGTGGTTATATCCGTGCCTATGCCAAGTTGCTCGGCATGGACCAGACCGCCCTCGTCCAGCAATTCGACCAATCCACCGGCACCGATTCCCAGGGCAGCAATGTGCACAGCCTGGGCCGTATCGAAGAGCCGGTGCGGGTTTCCCACACCATTTTGCGAATCGTCAGCCTGTTGCTGCTGGTTGCCGTGATCGGCGGTGGTTTCTTCTGGTGGCAGGATCAAACCTCCCAGCGTGCCAAGGACCTGACCACCTTGAGCCCGGAGCACGTCGAAGTCGAAGGTGCCGATGGCACCACGCAGATCCATCCGCTGGACGAGCCGGAAGACCAGGCCGTCGTGGAAGGTCAGGCCGAGGGCGCAACCTCGCTGGCACTGCCGCAGACCAACACTGCGGCGCAAGATGAAGCGATTGCCCCAGGCGCTGCACCGAATACACAGACCTCACCGTCCGTGCCTGTGCCAAATACTGCGCCGGCCGCTGCGACCCCGGCGACTCCTGCTCCTGCCGTTCCTGCCGTGCCAGCGCCGGTGGTGACTGCTCCGGTTGCGCCAAGTGTTGCTGCCGTTGCACCGACTACGGCAGTGGCCGGCCAAGGCCAGGTTTCATTGCAATTCACCGCCGATTGCTGGACACAAGTTTCCGATGGCACCGGCAAGGTGCTGTTGAGTGGTCTCAAGCGTAAAGGCGAAAATGTTTCCGTCAGCGGCAAGCCACCCTTTGCCGTGCGTCTGGGCTACGCCCGTGGCGCGCAGGTCAGCTATAACGGGCAGGTGGTTGATGTCGCTCCGTTCACCAGTGGCGAGACTGCTCGCCTGAAGTTGGGTCAATAAGTCATGCACGGCGAATCTCCAATCAAACGTCGCGAATCGCGCAAGATCTGGGTCGGTAATGTGCCCGTGGGCGGCGATGCCCCTATCGCTGTGCAGAGCATGACCAACAGCGATACCAACGACGTCGCGGCCACCGTGGCCCAGATCAATCGTCTGGAAGCGGCGGGCGTCGACATCGTGCGCATTTCCGTACCGGACATGGACGCTGCCGAGGCGTTTGGCAAGATCAAGCAGCTGGTCAAGGTGCCGCTGGTTGCCGACATCCACTTCGACTACAAAATCGCTTTGCGTGTCGCTGAGCTGGGTGTTGACTGCCTGCGCATCAATCCTGGCAACATCGGTCGCGAAGACCGCGTACGTGCGGTGGTCGATGCCGCCCGTGATCGCGGGATTCCGATTCGCATCGGGGTCAACGCCGGTTCCCTGGAAAAAGACCTGCAGAAAAAGTACGGCGAGCCAACGCCGGCTGCGCTGGTCGAATCCGCCCTGCGCCACGTCGAGCACCTGGAGCGCCTGAATTTCCAGGACTTCAAGGTCAGCGTGAAGGCCTCCGACGTGTTCATGGCCGTCGAAGCCTACCGTTTGCTGGCCAAGGAAATCGTCCAGCCGTTGCACCTGGGCATCACCGAAGCCGGTGGTTTGCGTTCAGGCACGGTGAAATCCGCCGTGGGCCTCGGTATGCTGCTCGCCGAAGGGATTGGCGATACTATTCGCATCTCGTTGGCGGCTGATCCGGTCGAGGAAGTGAAAGTCGGTTACGACATTCTCAAATCCCTGCACTTGCGTTCACGGGGCATCAACTTCATCGCCTGCCCGAGCTGCTCGCGGCAGAACTTCGACGTGGTCAAGACCATGAACGAGCTGGAAGGGCGCCTTGAAGACCTGCTGGTGCCGCTGGATGTCGCGGTAATCGGTTGTGTGGTCAACGGCCCCGGTGAAGCCAAGGAAGCCCATATCGGCTTGACCGGCGGTACACCGAACCTGATTTACATCGACGGCAAGCCGTCGCAGAAACTGACGAATGACAATCTGGTGGATGAGCTTGAACGCTTGATCCGCCAGAAAGCGGCCGAGAAGGTCGAAGCTGACGCAGCGGTTATCGCGCGCGGCTGAGCCGACTGAAGAGCCGAACGAATTTAAGGATTTATAGTGAGCAAGTCTCTGCAAGCCATACGTGGCATGAACGACATCCTGCCCGAACAGACTCCCCTGTGGCGTCATTTCGAAGGCACCGTCTCGCGCCTGCTGGATAACTACGGTTACAAGCAGATCCGCATGCCGATCGTCGAATTCACCGAGCTGTTCAAGCGTTCCATCGGCGAAGTGACCGACATCGTCGAAAAAGAGATGTACACCTTCGACGACCGCAACGGCGACTCCCTGACCCTGCGCCCCGAAGGTACGGCGGCCTGCGTGCGTGCGGTGCTGGAGCACGGTATCACCGGTGGTGGCCAGGTGCAGAAACTCTGGTACATCGGCCCGATGTTCCGCCACGAGCGCCCGCAGAAAGGCCGTTATCGCCAGTTCCACCAGATCGGTGTCGAAGTGTTCAACCTCGACGGGCCGGACATCGACGCCGAGCTGATCGTGCTGACCTGGCGCCTGTGGGGCGAGCTGGGGATTCGTGACGCGGTCAAGCTTGAACTCAATAGCCTGGGCACCGCCGAGTCTCGTGGTCGTTACCGCGAGGCGCTGGTCGAGTATCTTTCGGCGCGCCTGGACCAGCTGGACGAAGACAGCCAACGCCGTCTGAAGACCAACCCGTTGCGCGTGCTGGACACCAAGAACGCCGACACTCAAGCCGTGCTGGTCGATGCGCCGAAGATGGCCGACTACCTCGACGAGGAGTCCCGCGTGCACTTCGAGGGCCTCAAGGCTCGCCTGGATGCTGCCGGTATTCCTTATGTGATCAACCCGAAGCTGGTTCGCGGGCTGGATTACTACAGCAAGACCGTTTTCGAATGGGTCACCGACAAGCTCGGCGCCCAAGGCACCGTGTGTGCCGGTGGTCGTTACGATGGCCTGGTCGAGCAGATGGGCGGCAAGCCGACTGCCGGCGTGGGTTTCGCCATGGGCATCGAGCGCCTGGTGCTGCTGCTGGAAACCCTGGAGCAGATCCCGGCCGAGATTTCCCGTCAGGTCGACGTCTACCTCTGCGCGTTCGGCGAAGCCGCCGAATTGGCCGGGCTGACCCTGGCCGAGCGAGTGCGTGATCAATTGCCTAACCTGCGCCTGCAAGTCAATGCCGGCGCCGGCAGCTTCAAAAGCCAGTTCAAGAAAGCCGACAAGAGCGGTGCGTTGTATGCGCTGATCCTCGGCGACGACGAAATGGCCCAGCAAGTGGTAGGTTTCAAACCCCTGCGTGGCCAGGGCGAACAACAAAGCATTGCCTGGGATGCGCTTGCTGCACACCTGGCCACCTGCGTTGTGCAGGGTTGAAGCTGTCATAAACAGCCGATTTAGCGATTAAGGAGTATTGGGGTGTCGAGTACCGAAGACGAAAACCTGGCGGATTTGAAGGATTGGTGGACACGCAACGGCAAGCCCCTGGTTACTGGCGGCCTGTTGGCGCTGGTCATCGTGTTCGGCTGGCAGGCCTTTCAGAAGTATCAGGGCAATCAGGCACAAAGTGCCTCGATTCTCTATCAGCAATTGCTCGAAACCACGCTGACCCCTGACGGCAAGCCTGATGCCGCGCGTGTTTCGGACCTGGCCGGCAAGCTCAACAGCGAGTTCGGCGGCACCGCGTACGCGCAGTACGGCAGCCTGTTCGTGGCCAAGGTCGCAGTCGACAGCGGCAAGCTGGATGACGCAGCCACTGAACTCAAGGCGATCATTGCCAAACCGGCCAACCCGGCACTGGGCGAAATCGCCCGTCAGCGCCTGGCGCAGGTTCTGGGCGCGCAGGACAAGGCTGATGAAGCCCTGAAACTGCTCGAAGGCGACGCTGACACTGCATTCCTGGCCACCCGCGAAGAGCTCAAGGGCGACCTGCTGGTGAAACTGGGTCGTACCGATGAAGCAAACACGGCGTATCAAAAAGCCAAGGCGGCACTGTCGGACGAAGCGGCAGTAGGTGGCCTACAAATCAAGCTGGACGACCTGGCCAAAGGGGATGCGTGACGTGATCCGTTGGAAACATGCAGCATTGCTGGCCCTGGCCATTTTGGCCGCGGGTTGCAGCAGCAACAGCAAAAAGGAATTGCCACCGGCCGAGTTGACCGACTTCAAAGAAGAAGTGGTTCTGCAGAAGCAGTGGAGTCGTTCGATCGGTGACGGTCAGGGCGAAACCTATAACATGCTGGTCCCGGCGATCGATGGCGACACCATCTATGCCGCCGACGTCACCGGTGTGGTGATGTCGATGGATCGCAGCAATGGCGACGTCAAATGGGAAAAAGATCTTGAGCTGCCAGTTTCCGGCGCCGTTGGCGTGGGTTACGGGTTGGTCATGATCGGTACGCTCAAGGGCGAAATCGTTGCCCTGGATGCCAGCAGCGGTGAAGAGAAATGGCGCGCTCGCGTGTCCAGCGAAGTCCTCGCACCGCCTGCCAGCAATGGTGATGTGGTGGTGGTTCAGACTCAGGATGATCGTCTGATCGGCCTGGATGCTGCCACCGGCAACCAGCGCTGGTTGTATGACAGCACTCCGGCGGTCCTGACCCTTCGCGGTACCAGTGCTCCGATCGTGACCAACCGCCTCGCGGTGGCTGGCCTGTCGACCGGTAAAGTGGTGGCTTTGGACATCTCCAACGGCGTGCCGGTCTGGGAACAACGCGTTGCCATTCCACAGGGTCGTTCGGAGCTGGAGCGTGTGGTCGACATCGACGGCGGCTTGCTGCTGTCCGGCGGTACGCTGTACGTGGCCAGCTACCAGGGTCGCGTTGCGGCACTGGACCTGGAAAGCGGTCGTCAGCTCTGGCAGCGTGATGCTTCCAGCTATGCCGGTGTCGCCCAGGGTTTTGGCAGCGTCTACGTGAGCCTGTCGTCGGGCACCGTTGAAGGCGTCGACGAACGTACCACCACAGCCTTGTGGACCAACGATTCGCTGGCTCGTCGTCAACTGTCGGCTCCGGAAGTGTTCTCCAGCTACGTGGCTGTCGGCGACCTGGAAGGCTACCTGCACCTGCTGAGCCAGGTGGACGGTCGCTTCGTCGGACGCGAGCGCATCGACAGCGACGGCCTGCGTGCCCGACCGCTGGTGGTGGGTGACATGATTTATGTGTATGGCAACAGCGGCAAACTGGAAGCCCTGACCATCAAGTAAGAACTATGCTTGGGGATTAACCCCCAAGCGGCTTCACCGTTCGCAAACTGTAGGAGCGAGCTCGCTCGCGAAGGACGTCAACGATAACGTTGGCTTCTTGGATAAACGCAGTGTCTTGGCGTTTTTCGCGAGCAGGCTCGCTCCTACAGGAAAGCACGCAGTGATTGCCCCGAGCACCAGCCGCTGCCTAGCAGCGGCTTTTGTATTTTCTGAAATAACGAAGTGGAGAGCCGCATGGTTCCCGTAATCGCCCTGGTGGGCCGACCCAATGTCGGCAAGTCCACCTTGTTCAACCGCCTGACCAGGACTCGTGACGCCATCGTCGGCGACTTGTCCGGTCTGACCCGTGATCGCCAATACGGTGAGGCCAAATGGCAAGGGCGTTCCTACATTCTGGTCGACACCGGCGGTATCTCCGGTGACGAGCACGGTATGGACGAAAAAATGGCCGAGCAGTCGCTGCTGGCCATTGAAGAAGCGGATGTGGTGTTGTTCCTGGTAGATGCCAAGGCCGGTTTCACCGCCGCCGACCAGATGATCGCCGAGCATTTGCGCAAACGTAACAAGCGCTCCTACGTGGTTGCCAACAAGGTCGACAACATCGACCCGGAAATGGCCCGCGCCGAATTCGCCCCGTTGGGCATGGGTCACGCGATCCCGATCGCTGGCGCCCATGGTCGTGGCATTACCCAGATGCTGGAAATCGCCCTCAGCGACTTCCCGAGAGACGAGGAAGAGCCGGAAGACGGCGAAGAAGAGATCGTTGCCGAAGGTGAGGAAGCCAAGCGCATTCCTGGCCCAAGCGAAAAAGACGGGATCAAGATCGCTATCATCGGCCGTCCGAACGTCGGCAAGTCGACCCTGGTCAACCGCATGCTCGGTGAAGACCGGGTAATCGTCTATGACCAGCCGGGTACCACTCGCGACAGTATCTACATCCCGTTCGAGCGTAACGACGAGAAGTACACGCTGATTGACACCGCGGGTGTGCGCAAGCGCGGCAAGATCCACGAAGAAGTTGAAAAATTCTCCGTGGTGAAAACCCTGCAGGCGATCAAAGACGCCAACGTGGTGATCTTCGTCATGGACGCCCGCGAAGGCGTGGTAGATCACGACCTCAACCTGCTGGGCTTTGCCATCGAGTCGGGTCGTGCGCTGGTTATCGCGATCAACAAGTGGGACGGCATGACGCCGAGCGAGCGCGACTTCGTGAAGATCGAGCTGCAACGTCGACTGTTCTTCGTTGACTACGCCGACATCCACTTCATCTCGGCGCTGCACGGTACCGGCGTGGGTAACCTCTACGCTTCCGTACAGAACTCGTTCAAGTCCGCGGTTACCCGCTGGCCGACTAACCGCCTCACCCAGATCCTGGAAGATGCGGTCGGCGAGCACGCGCCACCGATGGTCAACAACCGCCGGATCAAGCTGCGCTATGCCCACTTGGGTGGTGCCAACCCGCCGATCATCGTGATCCACGGTAATCAGATCGAAAAGGTGCCGAAGTCTTACGTTCGTTACCTGGAAAACACTTATCGCCGTGTCCTGAAGCTGGTCGGTACGCCGATCCGCATCGAGTTCAAAGGCGGCGAGAACCCGTACGAAGGTAACAAGAACTCGCTCACTGACCGCCAGGTCAACAAGAAACGCCGGATGATGTCGCACCACAAGAAGGCCGACAAGAAGCGCCGCGACAAGCGCTGATTCAAGGCTTGTCCGGCTCCTGTGGGAGCGGGCTTGCCCGCGATGAACGAAAACGCGGTGTATCTGTTACATCGTGGTGCGGCCATCGCGGGCAAGCCACGCTCCCACAGGATCGGGTTCCAAAAAGGGCGCTTATGGCGCCCTTTTTTTATGGGCGCCGTATGGGCTATCCTCGGGCTCTCCCGCGCCGCCGTTAGAGCCGGGTGCAGAGCAGGGAACCACCGATGATCACCAGTAAGCTGCCGAATGTCGGCATCACTATCTTCACTCAGATGTCGCAGCTCGCGGCGCAAACCGGCGCGTTGAACCTGTCCCAGGGTTTTCCCGATTTCGATGCCCCGCAGGCGCTGTGCGACGCGGTCGGCCGGCACATCGCCCAGGGCCACAACCAGTATTCGCCAATGACCGGCCTGCCGGCCTTGCGCCAGCAGGTCGCCACCAAGATCGCTCGCAGCTACGGTATCAACGTCGATGCCGACAATGAGGTGACGATTACCCCGGGCGCCACCCAGGCGATCTTCTGCGCGATCCAGGCGGTTATCAACAGCGGCGACGAAGTCATCGTATTCGACCCGTGCTACGACAGTTATGAACCGTCGGTCGAGCTGGCCGGCGGTCGTTGTGTGCACGTGCAGCTGGGCCTGGATGATTTCGCCATCGACTTCCAGAAACTCGCTCAAGCCATTACGCCGCGTACGCGGATGATCGTGCTCAACACCCCGCACAATCCGAGCGGCGCACTGATCAGTCGCGCCGAGCTGGATCAACTGGCCCAGTTGATCCGTGATCGTGATATCTACCTGATCAGCGACGAGGTCTACGAGCACCTGGTGTTCGACGGCGTGCCCCATGTCAGCGTGCTGGCGCATGAAGAGCTGTACCAGCGCGCCTTCGTGATCAGCTCCTTCGGCAAGACCTATCACGTCACCGGTTGGAAAACCGGCTACGTGGTCGCTCCACCGGCCCTCACCGCGGAAATGCGCAAGGTTCACCAGTACGTCAGCTTTTGCGGCGTCACTCCGCTGCAGTTTGCCCTGGCCGACTTCATGGCCGAGCACCCTGAGCATGTCGAGGAGCTGCCGGCGTTCTATCAGGCCAAGCGCGACCTGTTCTGCGATTTGCTGGCGCCCTCGCGCTTGAGCTTCAAACGGGTCGCGGGCACTTATTTCCAGCTGGTCGACTATTCGCAGATTCGCCCGGACCTCAATGACGTCGACATGGCGCTTTGGATGACTCGCGAACAAGGCGTGGCCAGTATCCCGATCTCGGTGTTCTACCAGAGCCCGCCTGCAGGCCAGCGCCTGATACGCCTGTGCTTCGCCAAACGCGAGGAGACCCTGCGTGAAGCAGCGGAAAAACTATGCGTGATCTGAGTGCCTTGCCGAACCTGACCATCGCGTTGATCCAGACCACGCTCGCCTGGCATGATCGCCAGGCCAACGTGGAGCACTTCGAGCAATTGCTGGAGCAGGCGCGGGGCGCCGACCTGATCATCCTGCCGGAAATGTTCACCACCGGTTTCTCCATGGAATCCCAGACCCTGGCCGAGCCGGAGAACGGCCCCACCAGCAAATGGTTGCGGCTGCAGGCGGCGAAGTTCGACGCGGTGATTACCGGCAGTGTCATCGTGCAAGCCAGTGATGGCAGCCATCGCAATCGCCTGTTGTGGGCGCGCCCGGACGGCGAGGTGCTGCACTACGACAAGCGCCATCTGTTTCGCATGGCGGGTGAGCACAACCACTACACCCCGGGCGAGCGCCAGGTGCAGTTCGAATTGAAAGGCTGGCGGGTGCGGCCGCTGATTTGTTACGACCTGCGATTCCCGGTCTGGAGCCGTGACGCGCAGGACACCGACCTGTTGCTGTACACCGCAAACTGGCCTGGTGCACGGCGCCAGCACTGGAACCGCTTGCTGCCGGCGCGGGCGATTGAAAACCTGTGTTATGTCGCGGCGGTGAATCGCGTGGGCACCGACGGCAAGGGCTTTGCCTACACCGGGGACAGCCAGGTGCTGGATTTCCAGGGTGAGACGTTGCTGGGCGCGGGGGAGGCCGATGGAGTGTTTCAGGTGGTGCTGGATGCGGCGGAGCTTGCGGCGTACCGCACGCGGTTTCCAGCGAATCTGGATGCGGATACGTTCGAGTTCACCTGATACCCGAAAAGATCGCAGCCTTCGGCAGCTCCTACGGGGGACCGCAAGGTAGGAGCTGCCGAAGGCTGCGATCTCTTGATCTTCAAACAGCACAAACAAAAAGGCCCCCAGGTTCTCACCCAGGGGCCTTTTGCATTACAGCCAAAGCCTTACGCCGCTTTCGCTTCCGGCTGGCTCAGCGAGCGGTTCAGCGCGCTGAACAGGGCCTTGAAGCTGGCGGTGGTGATGTTCTCGTCGATACCCACACCGTGCACAGCACGCTCACCATTGACTCGCAGTTCGATGTAGGCCGCTGCCTTGGCATGGGTGCCCGCGCCGATCGCGTGTTCGTTGTAGTCCATGATTTCCACCGGAATCGGCAAGCCGGCCACCAGGGCTTCCAGGGCGCCGTTGCCCTTGCCGTTCCAGCGCAGGTTGTTTTCACCCTGGCCTTTGCTCGACACTTCGACTTCCACCGAGCTGTTGCCGTTCTCTTCCTGCAGGCGATGGCTGACCAGCGCATAAGGGGTGTTGGCTTGCAGGTATTCACGCTGCAGCAAGGCGTAGATCTGTGGTGCGGTCATCTCCAGGCCAACGCGGTCGGTTTCGGCCTGGACAACCTGGCTGAACTCGATCTGCATGCGACGCGGCAAGCTGATGTCGTATTCCTGTTCCAGCAGGTAGGCGATACCGCCTTTGCCCGACTGGCTGTTGACGCGGATCACCGCCTCATAGCTGCGACCAATGTCGGCCGGATCGATCGGCAAGTACGGCACTTCCCACAGGGTGCCTTGTTTCTGCTGGGCAAAGCCCTTGCGGATAGCGTCCTGGTGCGAGCCGGAGAACGCGGTGTGGACCAGATCGCCGACGTACGGGTGACGCGGGTGCACCTGGATCTGGTTGCATTCCTCGACGACCTTGCGCACGCCGTCGATGTCCGAGAAGTCGAGCTCAGGGTGTATGCCCTGGGTGTAGAGGTTCAGTGCCACGGTCACGAGGTCGACGTTACCGGTGCGCTCGCCATTGCCGAACAGGCAGCCTTCGACGCGATCCGCGCCGGCCATCAGGCCCAGTTCGGTAGCGGCAACGCCGGTGCCGCGGTCGTTGTGGGTGTGCAGGCTGATGATCACGCTGTCACGACGGTTGATGTGACGGCCGAACCATTCGATCTGGTCGGCATAGATGTTCGGGGTGGCGCATTCGACGGTGGCCGGCAAGTTGAGGATCATCTTGTGCTCGGGCGTCGGGTTCCAGACCTCGATCACGGCGTCACAGACGTCCTTGGCAAACTCCAGCTCAGTGGCGCTGAAGGTTTCCGGCGAGTATTCGAAGGTCCACTCGGTGTCCGGCTGCTGGGCGGCGTATTTAACGAACAGCTTGGCCGCGCTGACGGCGATTTCCTTGATGCCGTCCTTGTCCTGGTTGAACACGATGCGACGGAAAGACGGCGAAGTCGCGTTGTACAGGTGAACGATGGCTTTTTTCGCCCCGCGCAAAGATTCGAAGGTGCGCTCGATCAGGTCTTCACGGCCCTGGGTCAACACCTGGATGGTGGTGTCGTCCGGGATGTGGTTGCCTTCGATCAAGGTGCGCACGAAGTCGAAGTCGGTTTGCGAAGCGGCCGGGAAGGAGGCTTCGATTTCTTTCACGCCGACCTGCACCAGGGTTTTCCAGAAGCGCAGCTTTTTAACCGCGTCCATAGGCTCGATCAGCGACTGGTTACCGTCGCGCAGGTCCGAGCTGCACCAGATCGGCGCCGCGGTGATGGTCTTCGACGGCCAGGTGCGGTCCGGGATGTCGATGGTCGGAAACGCGCGGTACTTCGAAGACGGGTCTTTGAGCATGCTCATCGGGAAATCCTTGTTGTAGGGGCCGAAAAAAGGCGGCCTGCCGGTGGATCAAAAGTTCTGGGGATGAAGCGTAGGACGAGGCACCGCGGTTCAGCCCGGCAGTCGTGCACTGACAAGGCACAGACTGCGGTGCTGGCGAAGCTGAATGAGGGTGTGAGAGGTTTTCATGCCTTCAACCCTAACCGCGAGGGTGAAGGTTGGCAAGCGGTCGAAAAAAATTGAGAGAAATACTCTTGGGTAAGCCTTTAGCGAGATTTAATTGCTTGGATCAGCCCTGATTGTCCTAATGATTGCTGGCGGTTTAAACACCGCGCAATCGAACTGGCGTGCTTTGCAGTCTCCAGGTCCGGGTTGCAATGGGCCGTTACGGACGAATCTCGATCATCGTTCCATCCGGCACCAGGCCCCACACTTCTCGCATGTCCATATTGCGCATGGCGATGCAGCCGTCGGTCCAGTCCAGGGTATGAAACAGGTTCTCCGGGTAGTCGTAGGAATCGGGCGTGCCGTGGATCATGATCATGCCCCCCGGTGGTACGCCTTCGCGCAGCGAGCGCGCAGAGTCGGCCGCATTCGGGTAGGAGATGTGCATGGCCAGGTTAAAGCGGTCGCTGACCTTGCGCCAGTCCACCCAGTAGAAGCCTTCCGGGGTGCGCTTGTCGCCTTCCATCAGCTTGGCGCCCTTCGGTTGCTTGCCCAGGGAAATGCGGTAGGTTCGCAGCGCCTGGCCGTCGGCAATCAATTGCAATTGATGAGCGGATTTAAGCACCAACACTTTTTCGATCGGTTTGCCATCCAGGGTCACCACGGTGGAAGCCTGGGACACGGCAATGAACGACAGGCAGAACAGGGCAAGCAACCAGCGCATTAAAACGATATCCCTAAGAGGTGTTGCGACTATCTAATTGTAGGTGTTGCCTCAGGCTTGAGCCGCAGGCGGACGATCTTTTGCTTTTGCAAAAAATTTCACATTCCGAATCAAACAATAACCGGCTGGGCCAACGGCGGAATCGATTCCGACCGCACGGGGTAGACCTCCGACCGCCGGTCAGCGAAGAAGTATTCTAAAGTACGCCCCACCGTGCGGAAAGCCAGGTCTGACCAAGGGATGTCCGCTTCTTCAAAAAGCTGGACTTCGAGGCTTTCTATGCCTGCTGCGAAATCCAGGTCCACCAGTTCGGCGCGGTAGAACACATGCACCTGGCTGATGTGCGGCACGTCGATCAGTGTATAGATGCAGAGGTCGCGGACCCTGGCACAGGCTTCTTCGGCGGTTTCGCGAATGGCGGCCTGTTCGATGGTCTCGCCGTTCTCCATGAACCCGGCGGGCAGGGTCCAGTAGCCCAGTCGCGGCTCGATGGCCCGTCGGCACAACAATACCTTCGAGCCCCAGGTGGCCACGCAGCCGGCGACGATGTTGGGGTTCTGGTAGTGGATGGTGTGACAGCTGTCACAGACAAACCGCAGGCGCGAATCGCCCTCGGGAATGCGTTGTGTCACCGGGTTGCCGCACTGGCTGCAAAATTTCATGCTTGGGTTCCTGAATGCTGTGCCTATCTTGGCGTGCGGCGGTGTCGGTCGGCAAGTTGTCGTTTCGCGACAGACGGCCGTTCGGGGCTTGGGCGGTCGGTGTGATTGGTGCATGATGCAGGGTAAGGCACAGATCGAGATCACTCATGCTGGACGAGCTACTGCATCGGGTAAGCAACCACACGCCGCGAACCCTGGAAACCGACAAACGTTTTCCCGAGGCCGCCGTATTGGTGCCCATCACCCGCAGTGACGAACCGGAACTGGTTCTGACCCTGCGCGCCAGCGGGCTCTCGACCCATGGCGGCGAAGTGGCGTTTCCCGGAGGCCGCCGCGACCCTGAAGACCCGGACCTGATTTTCACCGCCCTGCGCGAAGCCGATGAAGAGATTGGCCTGCCACCCGGGCTGGTCGAGGTGATCGGGCCTCTGAGCCCGCTGATCTCGCTGCATGGCATCAAGGTCACGCCTTATGTCGGGGTGATCCCGGATTTTGTCGAGTATCGGGCCAACGATGCCGAGATCGCGGCAGTGTTCAGTGTACCGCTGGAGTTTTTTCGCGAGGACCCGCGCGAACACACCCACCGCATCGATTATCAGGGCCGCAGCTGGTATGTGCCGAGCTATCGTTACGGCGAGTACAAGATCTGGGGCCTGACGGCGATCATGATCGTCGAGTTGATCAACCTGCTGTATGACGCGAAAATCAGCCTGCACCAGCCGTCCAAAAGCTTTATCAATACCTGAAGCCATCATTCGTATGGCAATACCCGAGCCGGCCTGGCCCTGAGGACAACAAGATGAAATACCGCCTGGGCGACGCCCGAGTCGAAACCCACCCGCAGAGCTGGGTAGCCCCCAACGCCGTGCTGGTGGGCAAGGTCAAACTGGAAGAGGGCGCCAACGTCTGGTTCAACGCGGTGCTGCGTGGCGACAATGAATTGATCCTGATCGGCAAGAACAGCAACGTCCAGGACGGTACGGTGATGCACACCGACATGGGCTACCCGTTGACCATCGGTACCGGCGTGACTATTGGCCACAATGCCATGCTGCATGGCTGCACGGTCGGGGATTACAGTTTGATCGGCATTAATGCGGTGATTCTCAACGGCGCGAAAATCGGTAAAAACTGCATCATCGGTGCCAATTCGCTGATCGGCGAGGGCAAGGAAATTCCCGATGGCTCCCTGGTGATGGGCTCGCCGGGAAAAGTGGTGCGCGAGTTGACCGAACAGCAAAAGAAAATGCTCGAGGCCAGCGCTGCTCATTACGTGCACAACGCCCAGCGCTATGCCCGCGACCTGGCTGAGCAGGAAGAATGACCACTGCAGAACCACCGGTTCGCTCACCGTGCGTGAATGTCTGTGCGCTGGATGACGATGACCTCTGCACCGGTTGCCAGCGCACGGTCGAGGAGATCACGCGCTGGAGCCGGATGGATAATGACGAGCGGCGCAAGGTTTTGGGGCTTTGCCATGAAAGGGCGAAGTCCAGCGGGCTGGTGTGGATGCTTGGCAAGTAACTCCGGACATTCATCGCGCCCCTTGTAGGAGCGAGCTTGCTCGCGAAAACCTGAGGGCGCTGCGGGGTACCTGATTTTACGCGTAATCGTTAACGTCCTTCGCGAGCAAGCTCGCTCCTACAGGTGTCTTTTCGTCCCATGCTTTTTTTGATCGCCTACATCAGCAGCGTCGTGCTGATCAATTACGCCTTTTCCACCGCCCCGCACCTGGACATCATCTGGTCGGCCTGGGGTGGCCTGGTATTCGTGCTGCGCGACATGGTGCAAACGCGCTTTGGGCACGGCGCAATCATCGCCATGCTCGCCGCGCTGGTGTTGTCCTATGTCACCTCCGATCCATCCATCGCTCTCGCCAGTGCCACGGCGTTCGCGGTCTCCGAGTGCATTGACTGGCTGGTGTTCAGCATCACCAGGCGCCCGCTGCACGATCGCCTGTGGATAAGTTCGGCGCTGAGCATCCCCCTTGATACGTTCATCTTCTTTGGCATGATCGACGCGTTCACCCCAGCCGTGATCCTCACCGCCATGGCCTCGAAGTTCGCGGGCGTGACGGCCGTCTGGTTGATCATGGCGTGGCGCCTGCGCAAACAGGCTGTCGCCAGCTGAAGCCAAAACCGCAGGTTCATGTAAAATGCCGCGCTTTCTCCCCATGGGAAGCGCGCCTGGCGCTGCCTCCCTCGATGATCCGCTTCTTTGAGGACTTGAGATGACCCGTATCGGAACTCCATTGTCGCCGACCGCGACCCGCGTATTGCTGTGTGGCTGTGGCGAGTTGGGCAAGGAAGTGGTGATCGAGCTGCAACGCCTGGGCGTTGAAGTGATCGCGGTGGACCGTTATGCCAACGCACCCGCCATGCAAGTGGCGCATCGCAGCCACGTGATCAACATGCTCGACGGTGCCGCCCTGCGTGCGGTCATCGAAGCAGAAAAACCGCACTTCATCGTGCCGGAAATCGAAGCCATCGCGACCGCCACCCTGGTCGAACTGGAAGCCGAAGGTTTCACTGTGATCCCTACCGCGCGTGCCGCGCAGCTGACCATGAACCGCGAAGGCATTCGCCGCCTGGCAGCTGAAGAGCTGGACCTGCCCACTTCGCCGTACCACTTCGCCGACACTTTCGAGGATTACAGCAAGGCGGTCGAAGACCTCGGCTTCCCGTGTGTGGTCAAGCCAGTGATGAGCTCGTCAGGCAAGGGCCAAAGCCTGCTGCGCAGCGTCGATGACGTGAAGACCGCGTGGGACTACGCGCAAGAAGGTGGCCGTGCCGGCAAGGGGCGAGTGATCGTCGAGGGCTTCATCGATTTCGACTACGAAATCACCTTGCTCACCGTGCGCCACATCGGCGGCACCACGTTCTGTGCTCCGGTGGGGCATCGCCAGGAGAAGGGCGATTACCAGGAGTCCTGGCAGCCACAGGTCATGAGCCCGATCGCGCTGGCGGAGTCCGAGCGTGTCGCCAAAGCCGTGACCGAAGCCTTGGGTGGCCGCGGCCTGTTTGGCGTCGAGTTGTTCATCAAGGGCGACCAGGTGTGGTTCAGCGAAGTGTCGCCGCGTCCACACGACACGGGCCTTGTGACTCTGATTTCCCAGGACCTGTCGCAGTTCGCGCTGCACGCCCGGGCCATTCTTGGCCTGCCGATCCCGTTGATCCGTCAGTTCGGGCCTTCGGCTTCGGCGGTGATCCTGGTGGAAGGGCAGTCGACCCAGACGGCGTTCGCCAATCTTGGCGCTGCGCTGAGCGAGCCGGATACGGCGTTGCGGTTGTTCGGCAAGCCTGAGGTCAACGGCCAGCGCCGCATGGGCGTGGCGCTGGCGCGGGATGAGTCGATTGAAGCGGCTCGGGCGAAGGCTACCCGTGCTTCCCAGGCCGTCGTAGTAGAGCTCTAAACCGAGGCGCGGCATTCGCGGGCAAGCCCGCTCCCACATGGGATTGGGGTCGTACACACAATTTGTGGACAACCCGAAATCCTGTGGGAGCGAGCTTGCTCGCGATGGCGGTCTATCAGGCCACCCGATTCAAATCGTTATCGCGCGTTTCCTTCAAGCACAGCACCGCAATCAGGCTTAACACCGCCGCCCCCGACACATACCCCCCGACATAACTCAGCCCGCCCATCGCCACCAGCTTCTGCGCGAAGAACGGCGCCGCCGAGGCTCCGACGATGCCGCCCAGGTTGTAGGCCGCCGACGCGCCGGTGTAGCGCACATGGGTCGGAAACAGCTCGGGCAACAGCGCCCCCATCGGCGCAAACGTTACGCCCATCAGAAACAGCTCGATGCACAGGAACAGCGCAACGCCCCAGGTCGAACCCTGGGTCAGCAGCGGTTCCATCAGAAACCCCGACAAAATCGCCAGCACGCCGCCGACAATCAACACCGGTCTACGCCCGTAGCGGTCGCTGGCCAAGGCAGAGAGCGGCGTCGCGGCTGCCATGAACAGTACGGCGAAGCACAGCAGGGCCAGGAAGGTTTCGCGGGTGTAGCCCAGTGTCGATACGCCATAGCTCAGCGAAAACACGGTCGAGATGTAGAACAGCGCGTAGCAGACCACCATCGAACCGGCACCCAGCAACATCGGCGCCCAGTACTGGCTGAACAGCTCCACCAGGGGGATTTTCACCCGTTCCTGGCGCGCCATGGCATTGGCAAACACCGGGGTTTCGTGGAGTTTGAGGCGTACATACAGGCCCACCATGACCAGTGCCGCACTCAGCAGGAAGGGAATCCGCCAGCCCCACGAGCGGAACTGCTCGTCGCTCAGGGTCATCGCCAGGGTCAGGAACAGGCCGTTGGCAGCAAGAAAGCCGATCGAAGGCCCCAGTTGGGGAAACATGCCGAACCAGGCTCGTTTGCCTTTGGGCGCATTTTCCGTCGCCAGCAGTGCTGCGCCGCCCCATTCGCCGCCAAGCCCCAGGCCCTGGCCGAAGCGCAGGACGCAGAGCAGGATGGGCGCCCAGGCGCCGATGCTGGCGTAGCCCGGGAGTACGCCGATCAGCGTGGTGCACACGCCCATCAGCAATAGCGAGGCCACCAGGGTCGATTTGCGCCCGATGCGGTCGCCGAAATGGCCGAACAGCGCTGAACCCAGGGGCCTCGCCAGGAAGGCGATGCCGAAGGTCAGGAAGGCCGACAGCATTTGCGCAGTGCCGGAGGTCTGGGGGAAAAATACCGGACCGATCACCAGCGCCGCAGCGGTGGCATAGACATAGAAGTCGTAGAACTCGATGGCGGTGCCGATAAAGCTCGCCGTGGCCACCCGGGTGGCGGAGTTGGTGGGTTGTGCTGGCGTGGTTTCGCTGTAAGTCGTGCTGGTTGTCATGCGTTTATCCCTGACAGTCATGTGCCCCAGTGGAGCGAATTATTATGGTTGAACACCCAGGGATGTGGGTTTAACGCGGAGTGCGGGTAGCACTGGGGTGGGGCGGCGCTTGGGTAAGCGGCTCGATTATAGGAAGGTGGCTAACGATTCAACAAGAGGCAAAAAGATCGTCCGATCGCGGCCCGAGCCTTCGGACGATCTTTTTGGTTATCTAGCGCACGGCCACGACCGCAGGCACCGAGCTGGTGTGCCAGACCAGCACCTGGGTCACGCGGTTATCCTCGGTCTCGAGAATCTCCAGCCGATAACGGCCGATCTTCAGGCATACCGAGCTCTCCGGAATGGTCTCCAGGGCTTCGGTTACCAAGCCGTTGAGCGTCTTCGGCCCGTCGCTGGGCAGGTGCCAGCCCAGGCTCTTGTTCAGCTCACGAATCGACGCGGCGCCTTCGATCATCAGTCGGCCATCAGGCTGTGGATGAACGTGGGGGTTGTCCAGGCTGTGCTGGCTTTCAAACTCGCCAACGATTTCTTCGAGGATGTCTTCCAGGGTGACGATGCCGAGCACTTCGCCGTATTCGTCCACCACCATGCCCAAGCGTCGCTGTTGCTTGTGGAAGTTCAGCAGTTGCAGCTGCAGCGGCGTGCTCTCCGGCACGAAATAGGGCTCGTGACAGGCCGCCAGCAGCGCTTCGATCGTCAGGCTGGCATCGGCCAGCAGATGGCGGATCTGCCGGGTATTGAGCACCGCTTCAACCTGGTTGATATCGCTGTGGAACACCGGCAGGCGTGTGCGCCGGTTGTTGCGCAGCTGCTCGATGATCTCCTGGAGATCGTCGTCGAGGTTGATCCCGTCGACATCGCTGCGTGGCACCAGGATGTCGTTGACCGTGATGTTATCCAGCGCATGGATGCCCGCCAGCACGTGCGGGCGGCAGGATGCGTGTTCCTGGTCTTCGTGCCTATCCGAGGTGGCTTCGTCTTCGCTCTGCTGAACCACTTTGATTTTGCGAGCGAACGGGCGCATCAGCAATTGGCTGAGGCCATTGAGCAGCCAGGCGACTGGGTAGACGATTTTCAATGGCACGCCGAGCAAGGTGTTGCCCAGGCTCAGGACGGCATCTGGATAACGCACGGCGAGGGTCCGCGGCAGGTATTCGGCGAACACCAGCAGGATCGCGCCCGCGCCGAGGCACGCTGCCCAAGGGCCATTCTCGGCCCAGGTGAAGATCGCCAGCAGGGTGCTGATCACCATCACCAGCGCGCGGCACAGGGTATTACAAAGGATCAGGCTGTTGAGTGCGAAGCTCAGCCTGGCCACGGGCTTGTCGCTCGAGCGCGAAGCGGTGCGCTGGGCCAGCAGGTGCTGCTGCGCGACTTCAATGGCGGTGAACAGCCCCGACCACAAAATCAGCAGGGCGATCACTGCGAGCATCGGCCCTATGGGCAAGTCGTCCATTATTGCCGCCCGTCAGATGTGCAGAATGTATTCACGAACCAGCTTGCTGCCGAAGTAGGCCAGCATCAGCAGGCAGAAGCCGGCCAGGGTCCAGCGGATGGCCTTGTGTCCGCGCCAGCCGAGGCGATTGCGGCCCCACAGCAGCACGCTGAACACGATCCAGGCCAGGCAGGCCAGCAGGGTCTTGTGCACCAGGTGCTGGGCAAACAGGTTCTCGACGAACAGCCAGCCGGAAATCAGCGACAGCGACAGCAGCGTCCAGCCGGCCCAGAGGAAGCCGAAAAGCAGGCTTTCCATGGTTTGCAGCGGCGGGAAGTTCTTGATCAGGCCGGAGGGGTGCTTGTGCTTGAGCTGATGGTCCTGGACCAGCAGCAGCAACGCCTGGAACACCGCGATGGTGAACATTCCGTACGCCAGGATCGACAACAGGATATGCGCCAGGATACCCGGCGCTTCGTCGATGATCTGCACGGTGCCGGCGGGGGCGAATTGCGCGAGCAGCACCGTGGCGGCGCCCAGCGGGAACAGCAGGATCAGCAGGTTCTCCACCGGGATGCGCGAGCAGGCCAGCAGGGTCAGGGCAATGACCGCTGCAGCAATCAGGCTGGCGGCGCTGAAGAAATCCAGGCCCAGGCCGATCGGCGTCAACAGGTGGGTCAGCAGGCTGGCGCTGTGGGCCAGTACGGCCAGTACGCCGAGCGTGACCAGCAGGCGTTTGTTCGCCTTGGCGCCGGACGCCAGGCGAGTGCCCTGATATATGGTCGCAGCGGCATAGAGGCAGGCGGCGGCGAGGGTAGTTAGCAAGCTGGGTGACAAGGGGAGCATAAATCCTGTTAGGCAAGCCCGAAAGGCGCTGAGTTTGGCATAGAACCCTCATCACACGAAAGTGCGAGGTGTCCGCCAGACGCAGTCTTCGCTATAATCCGCGACCTGCCCACGCCGCAGGCTCGCCGAGCACATGTTTATTCCGGTCTGGGCCGCCATTATCCCGGTCTACACAGGGCCTGAAAGGATCGCGCAATGTTTGAAAACTTAACCGACCGTCTCTCGCAGACGCTGCGCCATGTTACCGGCAAGGCCAAGCTGACCGAAGACAACATCAAGGACACCCTGCGTGAAGTGCGCATGGCGCTGCTCGAGGCCGACGTGGCCTTGCCGGTGGTCAAGGACTTCGTCAATTCGGTCAAGGAACGTGCCGTCGGCACCGAAGTGTCACGCAGCCTGACCCCGGGCCAGGCGTTCGTGAAGATCGTCCAGGCCGAACTCGAAAGCCTGATGGGCGCGGCCAACGAAGACTTGAACCTGAGCGCCGTGCCGCCTGCTGTTGTGTTGATGGCCGGTTTGCAGGGTGCGGGTAAAACCACTACCGCCGGTAAACTTGCGCGCTTCCTTAAAGAGCGCAAGAAGAAGTCGGTGATGGTCGTGTCTGCGGACGTTTACCGTCCGGCAGCGATCAAGCAGCTGGAAATGCTTGCCGGCGAAGTGGGCGTGACCTTCTTCCCGTCCGACCTGAGCCAGAAGCCGGTCGAGATCGCGCAAGCCGCTATTAAAGAAGCAAAGCTCAAGTTCATTGATGTGGTCATTGTCGATACCGCCGGTCGCCTGCACATCGACGAAGAGATGATGGGCGAGATCAAGGCGCTGCACGCCGCGATCAACCCGGTTGAAACCCTGTTCGTGGTCGATGCCATGACCGGCCAGGACGCCGCCAATACGGCCAAGGCCTTCGGCGACGCATTGCCGCTGACCGGCGTTATCCTGACCAAGGTTGACGGCGACGCCCGTGGCGGTGCCGCACTGTCGGTCCGCGCCATCACCGGCAAGCCGATCAAGTTCATCGGTATGGGCGAGAAGAGCGAAGCGCTCGAGCCGTTCCACCCCGAGCGTATTGCTTCACGCATCCTTGGCATGGGCGACGTGCTCAGCCTGATCGAGCAGGCCGAACAGACCCTCGACAAGGACAAGGCCGACAAGCTGGCCAAGAAGCTGAAGAAGGGCAAGGGCTTCGATCTCGAAGACTTCCGCGATCAGTTGCAACAGATGAAGAACATGGGCGGCCTCGGCGGCCTCATGGACAAGCTGCCGAACATCGGCGGTGTGAACCTGGCGCAGATGGGTAATGCCCAGGGCGCGGCAGAGAAGCAATTCAAGCAGATGGAAGCCATCATCAATTCCATGACCCCGGCCGAGCGCCGCGACCCTGAGCTGATCAGCGGTTCGCGCAAGCGCCGGATCGCCATGGGTTCCGGCACCCAGGTGCAGGACATCGGTCGCTTGATCAAGCAGCACAAGCAGATGCAGAAGATGATGAAGAAATTCTCCGCCAAGGGCGGAATGGCCAAAATGATGCGCGGCATGGGCGGTATGTTGCCCGGCGGCGGCATGCCCAAGATGTAAAGAATCTGCGCAAGGGCTTGCCCTTGCGCTGCCCACAGCGATGTGGGATCAACAGCAAACCCGCACTTGGCGGGAGCTGACTGGCCGTTTTAAACGACGGCTCTATAGCAAATCTGCATGGCGTCCGATAGGCCGCCGGAAAAAGACATTTGCAAAAGTCCGGATATTCCTTAGAATATGCGGCCTTTCGGGCACCTATGCCCGCTGTGCCTTTAGATTTGCAGCACCGACTACAGGAACGATGTTCACATGCTAACAATCCGTCTTGCCCTTGGCGGCTCCAAAAAGCGCCCGTTTTACCACTTGACCGTAACCGACAGCCGCAACCCGCGCGACGGTTCGCACAAGGAACAGGTTGGTTTCTTCAACCCTGTTGCTCGTGGTCAAGAAGTCCGTCTGTCCGTGAACCAAGAGCGCGTAGCCTACTGGCTGAGCGTTGGTGCACAGCCTTCTGAGCGTGTTGCTCAGTTGCTGAAGGACTCGGCTAAGGCTGCGGCCTGAGCAATATGAACGCGACGCCTGCTGTTGCTGATGATTTGATCGTTATCGGCAAGATCTACTCTGTTCATGGCGTTCGCGGCGAAGTGAAGGTGTATTCCTTTACTGATCCGACTGAAAACCTGTTGCAGTACAAAACCTGGACGCTCAAGCGCGAAGGCAATGTGAAACAGGTTGAGCTGGTCAGTGGACGCGGGAACGACAAGTTCCTGGTCGCAAAGCTCAAAGGTCTTGATGACCGTGAAGAAGCTCGTCTTCTGGCCGGTTATGAGATCTGTGTGCCGCGCAACCTGTTCCCTGAATTGACCGACGGCGAGTACTACTGGTACCAGCTCGAAGGTCTGAAGGTTATTGATCAACTGGGGCAATTGCTCGGGAAGATCGATCATCTTCTGGAAACCGGCGCCAATGATGTAATGGTGGTCAAGCCTTGCGCTGGCAGCCTGGACGATCGCGAACGCCTGTTGCCCTATACGGAGCAATGCGTGTTGGCCGTTGACCTTGCCGCAGGCGAGATGAAGGTGGAATGGGATGCGGACTTCTAAGCGTGGCTAACTTGCGCGTAGAAGTGATCAGTTTGTTTCCCGAGATGTTCTCCGCCATCAGCGAGTACGGCATCACCAGTCGTGCGGTGAAACAGGGGCTGTTGCAGCTCACCTGTTGGAATCCGCGAGACTACACGACGGATCGACATCACACTGTGGACGATCGCCCATTTGGCGGTGGCCCGGGCATGGTGATGAAGATCAAGCCCCTGGAAGATGCTCTGGTTCAGGCCAAGGCAGCAGCCGGGGAGGCGGCGAAGGTGATTTACCTGTCCCCCCAAGGCCGTCAACTGACACAGTCGGCGGTACGCGAGTTGGCGAATTTGGATGCATTGATCCTGATTGCCGGCCGCTATGAAGGCATTGACGAGCGTTTTATAGAGGCTCATGTCGATGAAGAGTGGTCGATTGGCGACTATGTACTGTCTGGCGGCGAGCTGCCGGCGATGGTCCTGATCGATGCGGTTACACGACTGCTGCCTGGAGCTTTAGGGCATGCGGACTCCGCCGAGGAAGATTCCTTTACGGATGGTTTGCTGGATTGCCCGCACTACACCCGACCTGAGGTGTATGCGGATCAGCGTGTTCCCGACGTGTTGCTAAGTGGCAATCACGCGCATATCCGGCGTTGGCGTTTACAGCAGTCCCTTGGTAGGACCTTTGAACGACGCGCCGATCTTCTGGAAAGCCGCTCGCTTTCTGGAGAAGAGAAGAAGCTGCTCGAGGAATACATCCGCGAGCGGGACGATAGTTAACAACGTATCGATGGTAAGTCCGTTGATTTACCTTAGGAGCACAGCATGACTAACAAAATCATCCTTGCACTCGAAGCAGAGCAGATGACCAAAGAGATCCCTACCTTTGCCCCGGGCGACACCATTGTCGTTCAGGTGAAAGTGAAGGAAGGCGACCGTTCGCGTCTGCAAGCGTTCGAAGGTGTTGTAATCGCCAAGCGTAACCGCGGCGTAAACAGTGCTTTCACCGTTCGTAAAATCTCCAACGGTGTTGGCGTAGAGCGTACTTTCCAGACCTACAGCCCGCAAATCGACAGCATGGCCGTTAAACGTCGCGGTGACGTACGTAAAGCCAAGCTGTACTACCTGCGTGACCTGTCCGGTAAAGCAGCTCGCATCAAGGAAAAACTGGCTTAAGTCCAGCTTCCGATGCAAAAAAAGCAGCCTGCGGGCTGCTTTTTTGTTGCCTGCGATTTACGGGTGGGAGCGTGCGATGCGGCCATCCGACTTGCACGCGAATCGATCGACCAGGCAGCGCGTTGACATCAGGTTCTATAAACCCCCAGCAGTCTATGAAAGACTTACCGACAGTTTATCTGTCACCTGAGCCTTTATGCCCGCCATCGAACATCCATTGATAGACCAATTCCTCGACGCGTTGTGGCTGGAGAAAGGCCTGTCGGACAACACGCGCGATGCGTATCGCAGTGACCTGGCCTTGTTCAACGGCTGGCTGCAGGAGAAGGGCCTGGAGTTGATCAACGCCGGCCGCGAGTTGATCCTCGATCACCTGGCCTGGCGCCTGGAGCAGAACTACAAGCCACGGTCCACGGCGCGGTTCCTCTCGGGAGTGCGTGGCTTTTATCGCTATTTGCTGCGGGAAAAGTTGATCGCTGTCGACCCGACCTTGCGTATCGACATGCCGCAACTCGGCAGGCCATTGCCCAAATCCTTGTCAGAGGCCGATGTCGAGGCGCTGTTGAAAGCGCCGGACCTGAGCGAGGCCATCGGCCAGCGCGACCGCGCCATGCTCGAGGTGCTGTATGCCTGTGGCTTGCGGGTAACGGAGCTGATCAGCCTGACCCTGGAGCAGGTCAACCTGCGCCAGGGCGTGCTGCGGGTGATGGGCAAGGGCAGCAAGGAGCGGCTGGTGCCGATGGGGGAGGAGGCGATTGTCTGGATCGAGCGCTACATGCGCGACGCTCGAAGCGAGTTGCTCGGCGGGCGTCCCAGTGATGTGCTGTTTCCCAGCCTGCGCGGTGAACAGATGACCCGCCAGACGTTCTGGCATCGCATCAAGCACCAGGCGAAGGTGGCCGGTATCGGCAAGTCGCTGTCGCCGCACACCCTGCGCCACGCGTTTGCTACGCACCTGCTCAACCACGGCGCTGACCTGCGGGTGGTGCAGATGTTGCTCGGCCACAGCGACCTGTCGACCACCCAGATCTACACCCACGTCGCCCGTGCCCGCCTGCAGGACCTGCACGCCAAACACCATCCCAGAGGCTAGACACAATCCCTGTGGGAGCGGGCTTGCCCGCGAATGCGATATGTCGGCCAGCATCAGTATTGAATGTGCCGGCCCCTTCGCGGGCAAGCCCGCTCCCACAGGTTCGGCGTTGGCCCCAAGTCTTGCGTCAGGCGCATTCGGCCCCACGAGCCTTATGTGGTAGGCTTTGCCGGTTTGCACGGTGGGCGGTTGTGACCCGGTGCCTTGGCACGGGCGTTCTGATCGTCCCATTTGTCCGCCTTCAGGAGTTCTCATGCGTCTGACCCAGATTTTCGCCGCCGCAGCCATTGCGTTGGTCAGCACCTTTGCCGTCGCCGATGACGCGGCCGATAAAGCCATTCGTAAAAGCCTGGAGAACCTCCAGCTTGAGGTTCCGGTAGAAAGCATCTCCGCCAGCCCCCTGGCAGGCCTGTACGAAGTCAGATTGCAGGGCAGCCGGGTGCTCTATGCCAGCGCCGATGGCCAGTACGTGGTTCAGGGCTACCTGTTCCAGCTCAAGGACGGCAAGCCGGTCAACCTGACCGAAAAAACCGAGCGCCTGGGCGTCTCCAAGCTGGTCAATGCCATTCCGGTCGCTGAAACCGTGGTCTACCCGGCCATCGGCGAAACCAAGTCGCACATCACCGTATTTACCGACACCACCTGCCCGTACTGCCACAAGCTGCACGCCGAAGTGCCTGAGCTGAACAAGCGTGGCATCGAAGTGCGTTATGTCGCGTTCCCGCGCCAGGGCCTGGGCTCGCCGGGCGACGAACAGCTGCAGGCGGTCTGGTGCTCCAAGGACAAGAAAGCGGCCATGGACAAGATGGTCGATGGTAAGGAAATCAAGGCCGCCAAGTGCGAGAACCCGGTTTCCAAGCAGTTCGCGCTCGGTCAGTCGATCGGCGTGAACGGTACACCGGCTATCGTTTTGGCTGATGGCCAGGTCATTCCGGGCTACCAGCCTGCGCCACAAGTCGCCAAACTGGCGCTGGGCGCGAAGTAAATTCGCATCGTCACGGTCAGCCTTTGACGATCATGGTCCGGCGGCAGTTGCGTCGGGCCATTAATAGAGAACCGCGAGCATGCGGTTGTTTTCACGGCCGACCTTGCGTCGGCCGTTTTATGGGGAGTTCACAGTGAAACCGGTCAAAGTAGGCATCTGTGGGTTAGGAACCGTCGGTGGCGGTACCTTCAACGTACTTCAGCGCAACGCCGAGGAAATTGCTCGTCGTGCCGGGCGTGGGATCGAAGTGGCACAAATTGCCATGCGCACGCCAAAGCCTCAGTTCCAAACGACCGGTATTGCGATTACCAACGATGTCTTCGAAGTGGCCACGAACCCTGAGATCGACATCGTCATAGAGCTGATGGGCGGCTACACCGTTGCCCGCGAGCTGGTACTCAAGGCCATCGAGAATGGCAAGCATGTGGTCACCGCGAACAAGGCACTGATTGCCGTTCACGGTAACGAAATCTTCGCCAAGGCACGCGAGAAAGGCGTGATCGTGGCGTTCGAAGCAGCAGTGGCCGGTGGCATCCCGGTGATCAAGGCCATCCGTGAAGGCCTCTCGGCCAACCGCATCAATTGGGTCGCCGGTATCATCAATGGCACTGGCAACTTCATCCTCACGGAAATGCGCGAGAAGGGTCGCACCTTCGAAGACGTGCTCGCCGAGGCGCAGGCACTGGGTTACGCCGAAGCCGATCCGACTTTCGACGTCGAAGGCATCGATGCAGCCCACAAACTGACGATCCTGGCCTCCATCGCGTTCGGCATTCCGCTGCAATTCGACAAGGCCTACACCGAAGGCATCACCAAGCTGACCACCGCTGACGTGAACTACGCCGAAGCGCTGGGCTATCGCATCAAGCACCTGGGTGTCGCCCGTAGCACTGCAGCGGGTATCGAGTTGCGCGTGCACCCGACGCTGATTCCGGCCGATCGCCTGATCGCCAACGTCAATGGTGTGATGAACGCTGTGATGGTCAACGGTGATGCCGCCGGTTCGACCCTGTTCTATGGCGCGGGTGCCGGCATGGAGCCGACTGCATCGTCGGTGATCGCCGACCTGGTGGACGTGGTTCGCGCCATGACCTCCGACCCGGAGAATCGTGTGCCGCACCTGGCCTTCCAGCCGGACTCGCTGTCGGCCCACCCGATCCTGCCGATCGAAGCTTGCGAAAGTGCCTACTACCTGCGGATTCAAGCCAAGGACCACCCGGGCGTACTGGCCCAGGTGGCGAGCATCCTGTCGGAGCGCGGCATCAACATCGAATCGATCATGCAAAAAGAAGTCGAAGAGCATGACGGCCTGGTGCCGATGATCCTGCTGACTCACCGTGTGCTGGAACAGCACATGAATGATGCTATCGCTGCCCTGGAAGCCTTGGCGGGCGTGGTCAGTCCGGTTGTACGGATCCGCGTCGAGCACCTGAACTAAGCCGTTATCGTTCACCGGGCTCGCGTGCGGGCCCGGGTTTGCGAACACTGTCTATTGGAGCCAGTCATGCGTTATATCAGTACCCGCGGCCAGGCACCGGCCCTGAATTTCGAAGATGTCCTGCTGGCCGGTCTCGCCACCGACGGCGGTCTGTACGTCCCGGAAAACCTGCCACGTTTCACCCAGGAAGAAATCGCTTCCTGGGCCGGCCTGCCGTATCACGAACTGGCTTTCCGGGTGATGCGCCCGTTCGTGACCGGCAGCATTCCCGATGCGGATTTCAAGAAGATCCTGGAAGAAACCTACGGCGTGTTTTCGCACAGCGCCGTGGCGCCGCTGCGTCAGTTGAACGGCAACGAGTGGGTTCTGGAACTGTTCCACGGCCCGACCCTGGCGTTCAAGGACTTCGCCCTGCAGCTGCTCGGGCGTCTGCTCGACTACGTGCTGGAAAAACGCGGTGAGCGCGTGGTGATCGTCGGTGCAACTTCCGGCGACACCGGCTCGGCCGCCATCGAAGGCTGCAAGCACTGCGAAAACGTCGACATCTTCATCCTGCACCCGCACAACCGCGTGTCCGAAGTACAGCGTCGGCAGATGACCACCATCTTCGGCGAGAACATCCACAACATCGCCATTGAAGGCAACTTCGACGACTGCCAGGAAATGGTCAAGGCCAGCTTCGCTGACCAGAGCTTCCTCAAAGGCACTCGCCTGGTGGCCGTGAACTCGATCAACTGGGCGCGGATCATGGCCCAGATCGTTTACTACTTCCACGCGTCCCTGCAGTTGGGCGGGCCGGCCCGTTCGGTATCGTTCTCGGTGCCTACCGGTAACTTCGGCGACATCTTCGCCGGCTACCTGGCGCGCAACATGGGCCTGCCGATCAACCAGTTGATCGTCGCCACCAACCGCAACGACATCCTCCACCGCTTCATGAGCGGCAACCAGTACGTCAAGGAAACCCTGCACGCCACGCTGTCGCCGTCGATGGACATCATGGTTTCGTCGAACTTCGAACGCCTGCTGTTTGACTTGCACGGTCGTAACGGTGCGGCGATTGCCGGGCTGATGGACAGCTTCAAGCAAGGTGGCGGTTTCAGCGTCGAAGAAGAACGCTGGAGCGAAGCGCGCAAGCTGTTCGACTCCCTGGCCGTGGACGACGCACAAACGTGCGAAACCATTGCCGAAGTCTACGAACAGACTGGCGAGTTGCTCGACCCGCACACCGCGATCGGCGTCAAGGCCGCCCGCGAGTGCCGTCGCAGCCTGGACATCCCGATGGTGATCCTGGGCACCGCGCACCCGGTCAAGTTCCCGGATGCGGTGCTGAAGGCCGGCGTCGGCAAGGCCCTGGAACTGCCGGTGCACCTGACCGACCTGTTCGAGCGCGATGAGCGCTGCACCGTGCTGCCCAATGACCTGAAAGCCGTCCAGGCGTTCGTCAGCCAGCATGGCAATCGCGGTAAACCGCTGTAAGGGTCAAAGCCTCGAACTGAAAAGCCCGTCTTCTGACGGGCTTTTTTGTTCATGCACTGCGCCGCTGTTTTTTTCCTGTCATCTTCGTCATGCATGCTTCAACTAGCAGAGGCGTCGACGTCCCTGCGGATACCATTCAGAACTTTCTTCTGAGGCCGATGGTCATTTACAGTAGACCTGCCCCAGGCACTTTGTTTTCGGACTAATGAGTGGTGATCGATTTGGAAAGTATCAGTCTATTGCTCGCAGAGGCGCTGAGCCCGTATCAAGTTACGCTGACCCCATCGGGTCTGCACGGTGAATGCCTGGTGACTCTGAAGAGTTCAACCGGCGCGATCGTGGTCGAACGGGCTTTCAACCAGGCTCAGTTGAGCGACAAGCGCTTGCTCACGGACGTGGTCGACGGTTTACGCCGCGACTTGATGATTGCCGAAGGTCGTCTGGAACCTTGTGTTATCGCGGCGTTGCGCAACGCTGCACAGGACAAGCTGCTCGCCAGTCGAAATTGAATTGCATCTTGCGGGAACCTAATCCCGGGATCGCCAGTCAGAGTATGTAACAGCAGGAACAAGCATTGTGCTCCGGTGCTTGCGGCTTGCTGTTACTGGTCTTTATGTAGGCCACGTTTAACCCCGAGTCGTCTCCCCACTTCTCGGGGTTTCTTTTTGCCTGCGATTTGTCACGGCAGCGCCGGGTGCTGGAAAAATGCTCGAGTGTCCTTCAGGCTGCCGGTGGCCACATTGCCATGGTGGAAGGCGCGCAGCACCTAGATCAGCGTGTCCCTGGCCTGCGCGAGGTTGGGCGAGACCAGCCCGGCCAGTAACGCAGGAGCCGCCAGGGCCAGGCGGTTGTGCGGGGCGGGTGGCAACAGACGTTTGAGGTTAAATGGCTCCGTCTTCACGCAGTTTGGTGATCTGGGCCTGGTCGTAGCCAAGGTCGTTGAGTACCTGCGAGTTGTGTTCGCCCAGTTGGGGGCCGACCCATTCTGCGGATCCCGGGGTCTCGGAGAGTTTTGGGACGATCCCGGGCATCTTGAAGTCTTTGCCATCTGGCAGTTTGGCCTGGAGGAACATCTCCCGGGCCAGGTATTGCGGGTCCGCGAACATGTCTTCGGCACTGAAGATTCGGCTGGCCGGTACTTCGGCCTGATTCAGTTGCTCGATGATGGCGTCCAGGGGCAGTGAGTTGGCCCAGCGGTCGATGACCCCGTAGAGCTCGTCGCGCCGGGTATCGCGCCCGTCGTTGCTGGCCAGGATTGGGTCATTGGCCAGGTCCTCGCGGCCGATGATCAGCATGAAGCGCTTGAAGATCGCATCGCCGTTGGCGCCGATCTGCACGTGCTTGCCGTCGGCGCTGGTGTGGATCGAGGAGGGCGTGATGCCCGGCATGATGTTGCCGGTACGTTCGCGGATGAAGCCGAACACGTCGAACTCCGGCACCATGCTTTCCATCATGGCGAAGATCGCTTCATACAATGCCACGTCGACTACCTGGCCCTGGCCACCGTTGACCTCACGATGACGCAACGCCATCAGCGCGCCGATCACGCCCCAGAGGGCGGCGATCGAGTCACCAATGGAAATGCCGGTGCGCACGGGGGGGCGATCCTCGAAGCCGGTGATGTAACGCAGACCGCCCATGGACTCGCCAACCGCACCAAACCCTGGCTGATCTTTCATTGGCCCGGTCTGGCCGAATCCCGACAGCCGCACCATCACCAGCTTGGGGTTCAAGGCGTGCAGGACATCCCAGCCCAGGCCAAGCTTTTCCAGGACGCCGGGGCGGAAATTCTCGATGAGGATGTCTGCTTCGCCGAGCAGCTTTTTCAGGACGGCCAGGCCCTCGGGGTGCTTGAGGTTCAGCGTCAGGGACTTTTTATTGCGCGCCTGGACGAACCACCACAGCGAGGTGCCTTCATAGATTTTGCGCCATTTGCGCAAGGGATCACCGCCATCGGGCGATTCGACCTTGATCACCTCAGCGCCGAACTCGCCGCAAATCCGCGACGCAAAGGGCCCGGCGATCAGGGTGCCCAATTCGATGACTTTCAGACCTGAGAGCGGTTTGGCGGTGAACGGCATGCTGGATCCTGTAGGACAAGGGCTGGCTGGTAGAGCGTTTTAGCATAGCCCGGTGTCAGTCGCCCAAGGTTCATCGCTACAATTCGTTGATTGGTGGTCGCATCGGTTAGACTTGCCGCCTTTCCTCGTATCAAGAAGCCCGTTCATGGCCCAGCCGTCCACGACCTACAAGTTTGAACTGAACCTTACCGACCTCGACCGCAGCGTTTACGAGAGCGTGAAGCAGACCATCGCCCGTCACCCTTCGGAAACTGAAGAGCGCATGACTGTGCGACTGCTGGCCTACGCCTTCTGGTACAACGAACAGCTGTCTTTCGGTCGCGGTCTGTCGGACGTAGATGAGCCTGCCCTGTGGGAAAAGAGCCTGGACGATCGCGTTCTGCACTGGATCGAAGTCGGCCAGCCAGACGCCGATCGCCTGACCTGGTGCTCGCGTCGCACCGAGCGCACCAGCCTGCTGGCCTACGGCAGCCTGCGGGTCTGGGAAACCAAGGTGATCCCGGCGATCAAGAACCTGAAAAACGTGCACATCGCTGCTGTTCCGCAGGAAGTTCTCGAGACCCTGGCCAAGGACATGCCCCGCGTCATCAAGTGGGACGTGATGATCAGCGAAGGGACAATTTTTGTCACCGACGACCGTGGTCAGCACGAAGTCCAGCTGCAGTGGCTGAGCGGCGAACGCGGCTGATTGGCCTCGGCCTGTCGCGATAATCGGTTTTTTTCCCAAGTATTCAAGAGAAGCACCCGTCACCCCATGCGCATCGAACCTCGCCAGCTGCCCGACATCCTGCCTTTTCTCGGTGATATCCCGCCCCTGTTGACCCGCTTGTACGCGGCACGGGGCGTGCAGTCCGAGGCCGAACTGGACAAGAGCCTGGCGCGGCTGATCCCGTTCCAGCAACTCAAGGGCATCGACGCAGCGGTGGAGTTGCTGGTGACTGCCCTGGAGCAGCGCCAGCGCATCCTGATCGTTGGCGACTTCGATGCCGATGGCGCGACCGCCAGCACTGTAGGCGTGCTGGGGCTGCGCCTGCTGGGCGCCGCCCACGTCGACTATCTGGTGCCCAACCGTTTTGAGTACGGCTACGGCCTGACGCCGGAAATCGTCGAAGTGGCGTTGACCCGGACCCCGCAGTTGCTGATCACCGTGGACAACGGCATCTCCAGCGTTGAAGGCGTCGCGGCGGCGAAAAAGGCCGGGCTGCAGGTGCTGGTCACCGATCACCACTTGCCCGGCGATGAGTTGCCGCTGGCCGATGCCATCGTCAATCCGAATCAGCCAGGGTGCACTTTCCCGAGCAAGGCGCTGGCGGGTGTCGGGGTGATTTTCTACGTGCTGATGGCCCTGCGGGCGCGGTTGCGCGACCTCGGCTGGTATGCGACCAAACCGCAGCCGAACATCGGTGAATTGCTGGACCTGGTGGCGCTGGGCAGCGTCGCCGACGTGGTGCCCCTGGATGCCAATAACCGGATCCTGGTGCATCAGGGCCTTGAGCGGATTCGCGCCGGGCGCGCGCGGCCAGGGGTCAAGGCGATTCTCGAAGTGGCCAAGCGCGACCACGCCCGCATCACCTCCACCGACCTCGGTTTCATCGTCGGCCCGCGCTTGAACGCGGCGGGGCGACTGGATGACATGAGCCTGGGCATTGAGTGCCTGCTGACCGACAGCCAGGCCCTGGCCCGGGAAATGGCCGTGCAGCTCGACGGCATGAACCAGGACCGTAAATCCATCGAGCAGGGCATGCAGCGCGAGGCGCTGGCCCAGCTCAAGGATCTGCCGGTGGAGTCCATGCCGTTCGGTTTGTGCCTGTTCGATCCCGAGTGGCACCAAGGCGTGATCGGCATCCTCGCGTCGCGGATGAAGGAGCGTTACTTCCGTCCGACCATCGCTTTTGCCGATGCCGGTGATGGCCTGCTCAAGGGTTCGGGGCGCTCGGTGCAGGGGTTTCACATCCGTGACGCCTTGAGCGTGGTGGCGGCGCAGCATCCGACACTGATCAGCAAGTATGGTGGCCATGCCATGGCGGCGGGTCTGACCCTGCCCGAGGAAAATTTCCCGTTGTTCGCCGAAGCGTTTGACGCTGAAGTGCGTCGACAACTGCGCGAAGAGGACCTGACTGGCCGCCTGCTGTCGGACGGCACCCTGGCGGTCGAGGAGTTTCACCTGGAACTGGCCCGGGCCCTGCGTCATGCCGGCCCATGGGGTCAGCATTTCCCCGAGCCGCTGTTTCACGGAGTGTTCCAGCTGGTGGAGCAGCGTGTGGTCGGTGAACGTCACCTCAAGGTGGTGCTCAGGAGCGAGTGCGGCTCGGTGAAACTCGATGGCATCGCCTTCGGGGTCGATCGCGACATCTGGCCCAATCCGACCATCAAGTGGGTGGAGCTGGCGTACAAGCTCGACCTCAACGAATTCCGTGGCAACGAAACCGTGCAGTTGATGATTGCCCACATCGAACCGCGTTGAGCCCATCGCGAGCAGGCTCGCTCCCACAGGATTTGTGTCCATCAAGTGACCAGTATGGGCAGGCTGGAACCGGGGTTTGTGAGCTCCACATGTCCAGTGTGTGAGCGAGCCTGCTCGCGATTCGATCTTTCTGACACCCATTACATCTGAACCCTCCCCGATCCCCCGTTGTCGACTAGGCTCTAAGCACTGCTTGATTTTCCTTGTGACGTCTTGTCGAATTTTTTGCCCGCGGGGGCGGGTGCTGCATCTCTTTACTGTCACTCGTCGACTTTCAAACAGAACCCTGGAGCCTGCCCACTGATTTGAGAGGTGCCCCATGAGTCTGCTGCTTGAACCCTACACGCTGCGCCAGCTAACCCTGCTCAACCGCATCGCGGTATCACCCATGTGCCAATATTCGAGCGTCGATGGCCTGGCCAATGACTGGCATCTGGTTCACCTTGGCAGCCGCGCGGTGGGTGGCGCTGGCCTGATTTTTACCGAAGCCACGGCCATCACCGCCGATGGCCGTATCACTGCTGAAGACCTTGGCCTGTGGAATGACGAACAGATCGAACCCTTGCAACGCATTACCCGCTTTATCGCCGCCCAGGGCGCGGTGGCGGGCATTCAGCTGGCGCACGCCGGGCGCAAGGCCAGCACTTATCGGCCGTGGCTCGGCAAGCACGGCAGCGTAAAACCGGACGACGGCGGCTGGGTGCCTGTCGGCCCTTCGCCAATCGCCTTCGACCCGCAACACACCCAGCCCACGCAGCTGGATGAGGGGGCCATCGCCGACATCGTCCAGGCCTTTGTCGATTCGGCAAAACGCGCCCTGGTGGCCGGTTTCAAAGTGGTGGAGGTACATGCTGCCCATGGTTACCTGCTGCATCAATTCCTGTCGCCGCTGAGCAACCAGCGTCGGGATCAATATGGCGGGTCGTTCGAGAATCGCATTCGCCTGGTGCTTCAGGTGACTGAAGCGGTAAGGGCGGTGTGGCCGCAAGAGCTGCCGCTGTTTGTGCGAGTGTCGGCCACCGACTGGGTGGAAGATGGCTGGAACCCGGATGAGACCGTCGAGCTCGCGCGCCGCCTGCAGGCACTGGGGGTGGACCTGATTGACGTGTCTTCGGGAGGGACCGCGGTCAACGCGGAAATTCCGATCGGCCCGGGTTACCAGACCCGCTTCGCCGAGCGAGTGCGCAAGGAGTCAGGCATCGCAACGGGTACTGTAGGAATGATCACCGAACCTGCGCAAGCTGAGCACATCCTGCGCACGTGCCAGGCGGATATCATTTTCCTGGCGCGGGAGCTGTTGCGAGATCCGTATTGGCCGCTGCATGCCGATGATGACCTGGGAGGTCGCAAGGCCGTCTGGCCCGCGCAATATCAGCGGGCTACGCATCGGGATCAGCCGATTCATGAGTCGGATTTACGCGACTGAATGAGGCTGTAAAAACAAAAAGCCCCGGCCGGTTGGGTCGGGGCTTTTTAACGTTTGATTTTTGCTACATCAGGTGTACTTGCGCTTGTCCGGCGCAGGCGGGAAGTACTGATACAGCCAGGTCTCGCTCAAGGTCCGGTCATTGGTACGGATGAACAACCGCAGCTCCACCGGCTCTACGCTGTCGTTGGTCGGGTACCAGTCAAAGAGAATGCGAAAACCCTTGATGTCATCCAGCACCAGCACGCTGAAGTCCTTCACCTCGCCATTCGAACACGTCACCACCGGCTCGATCCCGGTGCCCTCCGGCAGGCGATCCAGACCGCCGCCATTGAAGTCCACGGCAAACCGTCGCGCCCAGACTTGCGGGTAATGCTCGCCCGGCGCCCAGCCCTCGGTGAAGCCGCCCATGCCCGAGCGGGTCGCATTGACTCGCGCCAGTGGCGTGCCCACCGGTGGCAAGGCGCTCCAGTAGAGCTTGTAGCCGTAGTTCATCGAGTCCCCGGCGGCCACAGGTTTCTTCGGCGTCCAGAACGCGACAATGTTATCCAGAGTCTCGCCGGTCGTAGGAATTTCCAGCAAATCGATAGAGCCTTCGCCCCATGAGGTTGTAGGTTCTACCCACAGGCTTGGACGCTTGCTGTACCAGTCGACAGTGTCCTGGTAACTGGCGAACTCGTGATCGGTCTGCACCAGGCCGAAGCCCTTGGGGTCGGTGTCGGCAAATGCGTTGAATTGCAGGGTCGCCGGGTTGTTCAGTGGCCGGCAGATCCACTCGCCATTGCCGCGCCACATGGACAGTCGATCGGAGTCGTGAATCTGCGGATGAATGGTGTCGCACATGCGCCGCTCATGGGTGCCGCAGCTGAACATGCTGGTCATCGGCGCAATGCCCAGTTGTTCGATGGCGGTGCGGGCGTTGATGTAAGCGTCCACGGCCATGACCACCTGAGTGGCCTGGCAGTCTATATCGAACCGATAAGCACCGGTGGCGCTCGGCGAGTCCAGCAGGGCGTAGACCACAAAACGGGTGCTGTTCTTGTCCGGGGTCTCGAACCAGAACTTGGTGAAATCGGGGAATTCCTCACGCTTTTTGGCGTAGGTGTCGATCGCCAGGCCGCGTGCCGACAAGCCGTACTGGCCAGTCGCGTCGACTGCACGGAAATAACTGGCGCCCAGGAATGACAACACGTCGTGCCGATCCAGCTCGGGTGCCTTGAACAACTTGAATCCAGAGAACCCCAGGTCGCCCTTGAGTTGCTGGGTGTCGACCGTGGTTTTCTCGTAATTGAACAGGGAAGGGCGGAAATGCACTTCACGGGCCTGACGCGTCTTGGGATCGACGCTGTACATGCGCACGGGCTGCTTGAACCCCATGCCGACGTGGAAGAACTGCACGTCGAGCTGACCGTTGAGGTCATTCCACAGCGAGTGATCAGCGTCGTAACGGATTGCATTGAAATTTTGCGGCGTCATGGTCGCCAGGGTCGGCGGCAGCACCTGCTTGGTGTCCTGGTAGCGATTGCCGGCAAGTTGCTTGGCCTGGATCTTCAGTGTTTCGAAGTCGAACGCCTGGGCATCGCCATCGGCTGTGCCATTAGCGGCCCAAGCCCGGGATGCCAGCAGTCCGGTAGCGGACAAGCCAGTGTAGGCCGCAATGGCCATGGACGCTTTGAGCAAATTCCTGCGGTGCATAAGTAAACCTGTCGTGAACAATCCCGCGCCGTTCCTGGCACGTGCTGGATCAAAAATAGGGTTCGGACATGCCTTCGGCCAAACGCAACGGACTCTAAACAGATGCCATTTAGCTTAAACCGTTCGGTAGCAGAGCAAAATTGATTGATGGCATTAGGACAGTTCGGCAATGAAACAAAAAATGTCGGTTAACTTTTCTGACAGACCGTTCTGAATTTGAGGGCATTTCTGCTGTTTTCGACTAATTACTCTAAAAACTGCTTTTCAGCGCTGATTAACTTTCTATTCTATGGGCATGACCGGTTTCTGCCCTTCAGGCCGGTGGCTGCACAATTGGATAGGGGCGATGGGTATTTTGGTTTTCTCTTACATATGGAAGGACATCGTCCATGGCGAAAGTACAAGGCATTACCGAAATGTTAGGAATCTTTCCTTGCTTCAATGTCAGTCGTCGAAGGCGTCGATTGAGTTCGGATGAAATGAAACTGGTGGAGCAATACCGCGACCTGTCGGAAAGCGACAGGATCGCCATGCGTTACCTCGTGGATGCGATGCGAACCGTGTCGCGTTTTTGATGAGAATGGGATCGGCCGCGACGGGAGTTGCGGCCGAATCCTCTGAACGATGAGAATTTTCCTACGATCAGTGGCGGTTGCAGTCTCGAGAGCTAAGTATTACTTTCTGAGATCTGGTAATACTTCTGGAGCGCAATATGACGACGAGAATGACGAGCAAGGGGCAGGTAACGATTCCCAAGCCCATCCGCGACGCACTATGTCTTCTGCCTGGTTCGGCCATCGAGTTCAGTGTTAACGCCCAAGGCGAAGTGGTACTGCATAGTTGCAAACCAAAAGCTGATCCTGCCAAATCAGTCATTCCGGACCGGTTTGAAGCGGCGCGTGGCAAGGCCGATATCAAATGGAATACCGACGAGTTGATGGCATTGCTGCGAGGTGAGGACTGATGATATTGGTCGACACGAACGTGTTGATTGATGTCCTGGAAGACGACCCTGTCTGGGCTGATTGGTCTATACAACAGCTACGCGCTCAATCCCAGATCCATGAGTTGGCCATCAATCCAATAATCTACGCCGAACTGTCCCATACATTTACCACGTTCGAAGCGCTGGATGATGCGGTGACTCTGCTCGGTTTGGAGATGCAGGAAGTCCCACGTCCCGCATTGTTTTTGGCCGCAAAGGCTTTTGTTCGCTATAGGAAAGTAGGGGGCGGAAAAAGTAACGTGTTAGCGGATTTTTTCATCGGTGCGCATTCCGCTGTGAAAGAGCTTCCGTTGCTGACTCGTGATGCCAAGCGTTACCGCAGCTATTTTCCTTCGGTTGAACTGATAGTGCCGACGTGAGCCCCAAAGCGGGATGAAAACAGCACGTTGTTTTATCGCATATCCTTGCTGAAGCACGATCAAACAGAGCTGTTGCTTGAATAGATTTCTCTTGGTTTGATTCCCCCTTCCCTAGCCGTGTGAGAAAAAGGGCTAGTTCGATTCCTGCGCGTAACGGCGCTGGGGGGCAGTATTTACCAACGAACTGCCCAAAACCGTGCCCGCATTTCTACGGGCAGGTCATTCAATCAACCGACTTCCCCCACCGCTCGATACGCCTCATCAATCGCCGCATGCGCATAAGCGCTCCACGCCGCGTCCGAGTTGGCGATGCTGACTCGGCCCACTGGCTGACGCGCCAGGTTCATCAGTTTTTCGCTTTCATCCGCATCGTCATACAGGCTGTTGGAGAAATAGGCGTAGCCGTGCGACCAGCGATTGACCGTGATCGCCAGGATGTCGGTCTGGTGGTTGAAACCGCCAGGGCCGAGCATGCGTTGCAGTTGATCGCGCAGTTGTGCTTCGAGTTGTTCGAACGACTGGCCGTACAGCCGACCACGGCCGGCGCGAGCCTGGTCGCGGGCGTTCATGCCGCTGTTGGGGCTGGTGGGGACGTAGACCATGTGCAGGCCGATGGGTTGTTTCGGGTCGCGAGGATGGTCGTAGCCACCCATGCTGACCGGGTAATCGAGCTTGATGCGGCTGTAGGGTTGGGTCGCGGCATAGATTTCGTGCACGCCCAGCTTCTGGAACGACTCCCAGTTGCGGATCACGACTTTGGTGTAGACCAGCGGGAACTTCACATTCTGGCTCAGCGCGTGCGACTGCTCGGCTGACAGGTCCCGCAACAGGTACGGGATGACCATGTTGTAGCAGGCCATGATGCAGTGTTTGCCGCGCACCTGGTTGAGTTGACCGCCACGGCTGTAGCCTACGTTCACGCCATTGCCGACGTTGCGTACGCTGACCGCCGTACTGTTGAGGCGGATGCGCACGGCGGCCTTGGGCTGATCGAGCCTGGCGTAGTCGAACGGGGCGAGGACCACATCGTCCATGGTGTGTCCCGGTGCGACGGACGGGATCAGACTGCGCACCAGCAGGCGGGCAAGCGATGCGTTGCCGTCGGGGAAGTGGTAGATGTAGGGCTCTTCCATTTCCGCCCGGGCTTCTTCGCTGATGGGTTCCAGATTCATCGCGCTAAAGCCTGGGAAACCGACCGAGTAGGCGTCGGAAGCGGCGACGGCGTCGATGCTCAGCGCCATGAAATCATTGGTGCGACTCTGGAAGTACTTCACCGCCTGGGCTGACAGTCCTACGTCCTTGAGCAGGAAATCCTGGTAGCTGGTGGCTTCCAGGTGCGAGTTTTTTTCCTCGTTGGTCTTGCCGGCCAGATAGTCCTTGGGCGTCATGTGCAGCGCAATCAGCGCCTGGCGATCGGCTGGCGGTAGCGGGAAGTCGTTGATGAAGTCGGTGATGGAGCGGGCGTGGAGCTGATCGGGGGCAATGTCGTCAGCCACCATCGGTGTCGGGTCGCCGCTGACCAGTTTGTCTTCGCCGAAGTTTTCCTTGTCGAAGAACACCGCGCGGGACAAGCCCAGGTCGGGATAGAACTGGCGGTCGAAGGCGGTCTCGAAGCGCTTGATGTCGACACCCAGTTTTTTCAGCAGGCCGTTCACCTCCTTGCTGTACAAATGATTGGGCGACTGGAAGGCTTCGCTGCCGCCGTAGCCGATGATTGTACGACCGCCGGCCGAGAACTCGTTGCGCTTGGCGTGACCGCCAAAGTCATCGTGGTTTTCCAGAATCAGGATGCGTGCTTTTGGATGTTTCTCACGGTAAAACCAGGCCGCGGACAGACCGCTGAGGCCTCCTCCGACAACCACCAGGTCATATTCCTCGGTGATGGGCAGCTTGTCGGTGTCGAAGACCTTTTTCTCCCAGCCCATCTGGTGGGCAATTTCGAAGGAGCCAACGTGGCTGCCGCGCAGGCCGGTGAGGGCAGGTGGGTAATAGCGTCCATCGGGCGCAGCCTGAAGAATCTGCAGTGGCGTCATGCCGGCAGCGATAGTGACTGCAACGCCGTTGAGGAAGTCGCGGCGGGTGATATCCATGTTCAATCCTTGTGGGGTTTGATAATCACCCCGGCACCCGCTCAGGTGCCGGGGCGAGAGCCGTTACCGGCTGATTTTCCAGGCATCGCCCGCAGGCGCGGTGCCGTGGTCGTAAGGTTTGGCGAGCCACATGTACAGCAGGCCCAGGCCGATGACGATGGCGGTGCTCAATACCATGGCGTAGTTGACGTACCAAGCCGCATCCGGGGTGCGTGGCCAGGCCATGTTGATGATAGCGGCGACACCATAGACCAGCGCGCCGATATTGATCGCCCAGCCCCATGCGCCCAGGGTGAATTTGCCACTCGGCTTCCAGCCTTTCATGCGTGCATACAGCGCCGCCAGCACGATCATCTGGAAGGCGAGGTAAATACCGATTGCCGCGAAGCTGACGATCGTTGCGACCGCATCCTGCAGGAAGAAGCCCAGCACTATGATAAGCGCGGGCAGAACGCCGGACACGAACAGCGCAGCAACCGGCACCTGGGTCGTAGGAGAGATCTTCTTCAGCAGCGAACTGCCGATGACCATTTCATCTCGCGCGTAGGAGTACAGCAGGCGACTCGCCGCCGCTTGCAGGCTGATGACGCAGGAGATGAAGGAAACCATCACCACGGCCATGACCACTTTAGAGCCCACCGGGCCGAAGGCGTTGTTGAGGATGGTGGTGACCGGGTCCTTGTCGGTGCCATTGATGACCGCTTGCATGTCAGGCACGGCGAGGATCAGTGCCAGGCAGGCAAACATTGCCGCGATGCCACCGATGTAGATGGTCATGCGCATGGCCACCGGGATCTGCTTGCTGGGGTTTGGGGTTTCTTCGGCGACATCGCCGCAGGCCTCGAAGCCGTAGTACAGGAACATACCCGCCAGCGAGGCGGTGAGGAAGGCGGGCAGGTAGGAGCCGTTGATGCTGATGTCGAAGGTGTTGAACAGCACGCTCAGCGGTTGATGGCGCTCGAACACTAGCAGGTACACACCCACGATCACCGCGCCTGCCAGCTCACACAGGAAGCCGAACATGGCGATGCGCGCCAGCACTTTAGTGCCGCTGAGGTTGACCAGGGTGGCGAACAGCGTCAACACCAGCGCGATGATGATGTTGGTGTTGTTGCTGGGCTCGAAACCGAGCATGGCCGCCAGGTACGGGCCGGCGCCGACGGCCACTGCCGCAATGGTTACGCACAGCGCGATGGAGTAGATCCAGCCGACCATCCACGCCCAGCGCTTGCCCACCAGACGACGCGCCCATGGGTAGACGCCGCCGGAAATGGGGAACTGCGAGACCACTTCACCGAAGATCAGGCACACCAGCAACTGGCCGCAACCGACCAGCAAATAGGCCCAGAACATCGGTGGTCCGCCGGCGGCCAGGCACAGGCCGAACAGGGTATAAACCCCGACGACCGGGGATAGATAAGTGAAGCCCAGGGCGAAGTTTTCCCACAGGCTCATGCTGCGGTTGAAGTTGGAGGTATAACCCAGCTTGCGTAGCTGCTCGGCATCGCTGTCGGCGGCTGTGGGGAGATCGGTTGATGCACTCATGGTCTGTCAGCTCCGGAAAATCGGCAGATTTCGGATGTCCGATGCCGTGGCGTGGCTGTGACAGCGCGCCCGGTTCGGTGGTTTTTGTTTTGACTTCTTTGGGGTGGTGCCTGGTGGTGCGTATTGCCGGTTTCTGCCTTGAAACCGAGGTGACGCCATCGCTGGCAAGCCAGCTCCCACAGGATTTGTGGTTGACCGCAGAGTTGGGTACGTCCCAACCCTTGTGGGAGCTGGCTTGCCAGCGATGCTTTTTTAGTGCTTGAACATCACATGCCGTACCACGGTGTAGTCCTCCAGCCCATACATCGACATGTCCTTGCCATAGCCGGACAATTTCTGACCGCCATGGGGCATTTCGCTGACGAGCATGAAGTGCGTATTGACCCAGGTGCAGCCGTATTGCAGGCGCGCCGACAACCGATGCGCGCGGCCGACGTCGGCGGTCCACACTGACGACGCCAGGCCGTAGTCCGAGTCGTTGGCCCAGCCCAGCACCTGGGCCTCGTCAGTAAACCTGGTCACCGACACCACCGGGCCGAACACCTCGCGGCGAACGATCTCGTCATCCTGCTGTGCGTCCGCCAGCACCGTCGGCTCGAAGAAGAAACCGTTGCCGTCTACCGCCTTGCCACCGGTGATCAGGCGGATGTGCGACTGCGCCACGGCACGTTCGACGAACCCAGCCACGCGGTCGCGGTGCTGCGCAGTGATCAGCGGGCCGAGCTCGGTGGCCGGATCGTCTTGCAGGCCGTACTTGATGCTGCTGACCGCGGCACCGAGCTTCTCGACGAACTTCTCGTAGATCCCGGCCTGGGCGTAGATGCGGCAGGCCGCCGTGCAATCCTGGCCGGCGTTGTAGAAACCGAAGGTGCGAATGCCCTCCACGGCGGCGTCGATGTCGGCGTCGTCGAAGATGATCACCGGGGCCTTGCCGCCCAGTTCCATGTGCATGCGCTTGACGCTGTCGGCGGTGCTGGAAATGATGTTCGAGCCAGTGGCGATCGAACCAGTCAGCGAGACCATGCGCACTTTCGGGTGGGTTACCAGCGGGCTACCCACCGTTGGACCGCGCCCGAACACCAGGTTGAGGACACCGGCGGGGAAAATTTGCGACGCCAGTTCCGCCAGGCGCAACGCGGTCAGCGGGGTTTGTTCCGACGGCTTGAGCACCACGGTATTACCGGCGGCGAGGGCCGGAGCGATTTTCCAGGCGACCATCATCAGCGGGTAGTTCCACGGCGCGATCGAGGCAATCACGCCCACCGGATCGCGGCGGATCATCGAGGTGTGGCCGGGCAGGTATTCACCGCCAGCCGAACCGCTCATGCAGCGGCTGGCGCCGGCGAAGAAGCGGAACACGTCGGCAATCGCCGGGATCTCGTCATTCAGAGCGGCGCTGTAAGGCTTGCCGCAGTTGTCCGATTCCAGCTTGGCCAGCTCTTCGCCGTGGGCCTCGATGACGTCGGCGAGCTTCAGCAGCAGCAGGGCGCGATCTTTCGGCGGGGTCTGTGACCAACCATCGAACGCCGCATCGGCGGCCCGCACGGCAGCATCGACCTGGGCTTCGCTGGCTTCGTTGATCTCCACCAGGACTCGGCCCAGTGACGGGTTGAACACGGCTTGGGCGGGGCCTTCGCCAGTGATCAACTGGCCGTTGATCAGGAGTTTGGTTTGCATGGGGTTGTCCTCTCTGAAGCAATTCTTGTTTTCAAACCGGACCCTTGTAGGAGCGAGCTTGCTCGCGATGGACGTCAACGATGACGAGGGCTGCCTGAATGCACGCGGCGCCCTCAGGTTCATCGCGAGCAAGCTCGCTCCTACAAGGGATTGTTGTGTCAGTCCTGGGATTATTTCCCGCCACTGCCCGCCACGCTTTCGCCGCCACGAGTCAGGTAATACGCGCCGAGGATCGGCAGCATGGTCACCATCATCACCAGCATTGCGACGACGTTGGTCACCGGCACGTCCCGTGGGCGGCTGAGCTGGTTGAGCAGCCACAGCGGCAAGGTGCGTTCGTGGCCGGCGGTAAAGGTGGTCACGATGATTTCGTCGAACGACAGGGCAAACGCGAGCATGCCGCCAGCCAGCAATGCCGAGCCCAGGTTCGGCAGGACGATGTAGCGGAAGGTTTGCCAGCCATCGGCGCCGAGGTCCATCGAGGCTTCGATCAGGCTGTGGGAGGTACGGCGCAAGCGGGCGATGACGTTGTTGTAGACGATCACCACGCAGAAGGTCGCGTGGCCGACGATGATGGTGAACATCCCCGGCTCGATCCCCAGCGTCTTGAACGTCGCCAGCAAGGCAATCCCGGTGATGATTCCCGGCAATGCGATCGGCAGGATCAGCATCAGCGAGATGCCTTGCTTGCCGAAGAAATCCCGCCGGTACAGCGCTGCAGATGCCAGGGTGCCGAGCACCATCGCAATCAACGTCGCAATTGAGGCAATCTGCAGTGACAGCTTGATCGCTTCCAGCACGTCAGGGCGCGAGAACGCCACGCCGATCCACCTCAGGGTGAAGCCCTTGGGCGGAAAACTGAACGCTGCTTCTTCGGTGTTGAAGGCGTAGAGGAAGATGATCAGGATCGGGAAGTGCAGGAAAACCAACCCGCCCCAGGCTGCGATTCTCAAGCCTAATGAAGCTTTCTCCCCCTGCTTGTCTGAATTAGAGTGCATCGAAGGCCCCCAGGCGTTTGACGATAGACAGGTAAATGGCGATCAGCACGATCGGTACCAGGGTGAAGGCGGCGGCCATCGGCATGTTGCCGATCGCCCCTTGCTGGGCGTACACCATGCTGCCGACGAAGTAACCAGGCGGCCCCACCAGCTGCGGCACGATGAAGTCGCCCAGGGTCAGGGAGAAGGTGAAGATTGAACCGGCGGCAATGCCCGGGATCGACAACGGCAGAGTCACCTGCATGAACGTCTGGCGCGGCTTGGCCCCGAGGTCGGCGGAGGCTTGCAGCAGCGAAGGCGGCAGCCTTTCCAGGGACGCCTGGATCGGCAGGATCATGAACGGCAGCCAGATGTAGACGAACACCATGAAGCGGCCCAGGTGCGAGGTCGACAAGGTGCTGCCGCCGACGCCGGGAATACCCAGCACGAACTGCAGCACCGGCTCCAGTCCCAGGTGCTGGACGAACCATTGCGCCACCCCGCCCTTGGCTAGCAACAGCGTCCAGGCGTAGGCCTTGACGATGTAGCTGGCCCACATCGGCATCATCACCGCGATGTAGAAAAACGCCTTGGTCTTGCCCGTGGTGTAGCGCGCCATGTAGTAGGCGATCGGGAAGGCCACGACGGCGCTGGCAATCGACACCACGATGGCCATGCCCAGGGTGCGCATGATGATGTCGAAGTTCGACGGCTGGAACAGCGCAGCGAAGTTCGCCAGGGTCAGGTCGGGGGTGACCGCCATGGTGAAGTCGTCGAAGGTGTAGAAGCCTTGCCACAGCAGGGTCAGCAACGAGCCGAGGTAAATCGCGCCGAACCAGATCAGCGGCGGCACCAGCAACATCGACAGATACAGGTTGGGTCGGCGGTACAGCAGGTTGGCAAACTTGCGCAACGGCGAGCCACCCGACGGGGTTTGGGAGATAGCCAAGGTGTTCATCTCACACCCCGCCGACTGCATGGTCTTGCAGCGGGATCATTGCTTCCCTGGCCCAGCGCGCGATGATTCGCTGGCCGGTCTGGTGTTGGGCGCTGGTGTCCAGCCATTGGTTGTTGGCCTGGCTGATATTCAGGGTCTGGCCGTTTTCCAGCTTCAGTTCGTAACGCGTGGCGCTGCCCTGATATTGAATGTCGTGGAGCAGGCCACTGACTTCGATTTCGTGGCTGGCCAGCGGCCCTTCGGCGAAACGCACGTGTTCCGGGCGAATGGAAAATGGTTGTGGATGGCCGCTCAACTGTTGCGCCAGATCGCCGCGAATCACGTTCGAGGTGCCGACAAACTCGGCAACGAAAGTGGTCGCCGGCTTCATGTACAGGTTGCGCGGGGTGTCGACCTGTTCGATGCGTCCTTTATTGAACACCGCAACACGGTCGGACATCGACAGGGCTTCGGTCTGGTCATGGGTGACGAAGATGAACGTAATGCCGAGTTGGCGTTGCAGCTTCTTCAGCTCGCTTTGCATTTGCTCGCGTAACTTCAGATCGAGGGCACCCAGGGGTTCGTCGAGCAGCAACACTCGAGGTCGATTGACCAAGGCGCGCGCCAGGGCCACGCGCTGGCGCTGGCCGCCAGACAGTTGCACCGGCTTGCGTTCGCCATAGCCGCCGAGGGCGACCATGTCGAGGGCTTCTTCAGCACGTTTGAGGCGCTCGGCCTTGCCCACGCCCTTGACCTTGAGGCCGTAGGCGACGTTGTCTCGCACATTCATGTGGGGGAACAGCGCGTAGTCCTGAAATACGGTGTTGACGTCACGTTGATACGGCGGCAGCCCGGCGGCTTCTTCGCCATGAATACGAATGGAGCCTGCGCTCGGTTGTTCGAAACCGGCGATCAGGCGCAGACAGGTGGTTTTGCCCGAGCCGGAAGGGCCCAGCATGGAGAAGAACTCGCCGTCCTGGATGTCGATGGAAACCCGGTCTACGGCTTTCACTTCGCCGAATAGACGGGAAACGTTGGTGAACTGGACTGCAAGCGTCATGGTGCGGTGCTCCGAAAAGGCGCGCTTTCTATAAAAATTGAATCGGTGGTGTTATCGAAAAAACCGTCCGAACGCGGCTCGCGCCTGCGGCAGCTCCTACGGGACTTGCAGAAGACGCCATATTTGTAGTGCCTGCGGTCGGCGTGGGAGCTGCCGCAGGCTCGGGCCGCGTTCGGACGATCTATTGATCGTGAGAGAGTGTTATCTGCCGCCCATGATCGCGATGTAATCCTGGGTCCAGCGGCTGTACGGCACGAACTTGCCGCCTTCAGCCTGCGGGGTTTTCCAGAAAGCGATCTTCTCGAACTGGTCGAAACCGTTGGTCTTGCAACCTTCGGCGCCCAGCAGCTCGCTGCCCTGGCAAGCGGCAGGTACGGCTGGCAACGAACCGAACCAGGCGGCTACATCGCCCTGGACCTTCGGTTGCAGCGACCAGTCCATCCATTTGTAGGCGCAGTTGGGGTGCTTGGCTTCGGCGTGCAACATGGTGGTGTCGGCCCAGCCCGTGGCGCCTTCTTGCGGGATGGTGGAGGCGATAGGCTGTTTTTCGTTCATCAAGCCGTTGACCTGATAGGGCCAGGCGCTGGACGCGACCACGCCTTCGTTCTTGAAGTCACTCATCTGCACGGTGGTGTCGTGCCAGTAGCGGTGGATCAATGGCTGCTGGGCGCGGAGCAGATCGAGCACTGCCTTGTACTGGGTTTCGGTGAGTTCGTAGGGGCTCTGGATGCCGAGTTCCGGCTTGGCGGTTTTCAGGTACAGCGCCGCATCGGCGATGTAGATCGGACCGTCATAGGCCTGCACGCGACCCTTGTTGGGCTTGCCGTCCGGCAGGTTTTGCGCGTCGAACACCACGTTCCAGCTGGTAGGCGCGGTCTTGAATACGTTGGTGTTGTACATCAATACGTTCGGGCCCCACTGATACGGGGTGCCGTAGGTCTGCTTGTTGACCACGTACCACGGCGCATCCTTGAGGCGCGGGTCGAGGCTTTTCCAGTTCGGGATCAGGTCGGTGTTGATTGGCTGCACGCGCTTGCCCACGATCAGGCGCAGCGACGCATCACCCGACGCCGTCACCAGGTCGTAACCGCCCTTGGCCATCAGGCTGACCATTTCATCGGAGGTTGCGGCGGTTTTCACGTTGACCTTGCAGCCGGTTTCCTTCTCGAAACCGGTCACCCAGTCATAAGCCTTGTCGCTTTCGCCCCGTTCGATGTAGCCGGGCCAGGCCACGATATCCAGCTGGCCTTCGCCGGCACCCACGGCTTTCAGCGGTTCGGCGGCCTGGATGGAGGCACTGGCCAGCAACGCGGTGGTGATTGCACTGAGCAGTGCGGTCTTGTGCACGAACATGGGGTTTCCCTCTTCTTTAATTATGGTCGGGGCAGTTTTAACGGGGTCAAGCCAATGCCTTTACGGCTAATTGTTAGCGTAGTGCGCTTTTATAAATGCTGTCCGTGGCGAGCCATGATGTGCCGTACCACGCTGTAGTCCTGAAGCGAATCGCTGGACAGGTCCTTGCCGTAGCCCGAACGCTTCAGGCCGCCATGGGGCATTTCGCTGACCAGCATGAAATGACTGTTGATCCAGGTGCAGCCGTATTGCAGGCGTGCGGCGACCTGCATGGCCTTGTCGAGATTTTGCGTCCACACCGAAGAGGCGAGGCCGTATTCCGAGTCGTTGGCCCAATCCACCGCTTGTTCCAGCTCCTCGAAGCGGGTCACGGTCACGACCGGGCCGAATACCTCGCGCTGGACGATTTCATCGCTCTGTTTGCAGCCGGCCAGCAGGGTTGGCTGGTAATAGAAGCCGGCACCGGAATGCACGGCCGCGCCGGTGACGCGTTCGATATGCGGTTGGCCGAGGGCTCGTTCGACAAAACTGGCCACGCGATCACGCTGGCGGGTGCTGATCAGCGGCCCAATCTCGTTATCGGCATCGCGCTTGCCGGCGAAGCGCAGGCTGCTGACGGCGGCGCCGAGTTCGGCCACCAGGCGGTCGTGAATCCCGGCCTGTGCATAGAGGCGGCAAGCTGCGGTGCAATCCTGCCCGGCGTTGTAGTAGCCATAGGTGCGCACACCTTCGACCACGGCCTGGATATCGGCGTCGTTGCAGACGATCACCGGTGCCTTGCCGCCGAGTTCCAGGTGTGTGCGTTTCAGGGTTTTCGAAGCGGCCTGGAGTATTTTCTGCCCGGTGACAATATCGCCGGTCAGCGACACCATGCGCACTTTGGGGTGGCTGACCAGGTGACTGCCAACGCCTTCGCCCCCACCGCATACGATGTTGATCACGCCGCGCGGCAGGATCTCGGCCAGGGCAGGGGCCAGGGCCAGGATCGACAGCGGCGTGTGTTCGGAAGGCTTGAATACCAGGGTGTTGCCGGCGGCTAGGGCAGGGGCGATTTTCCACGCGGCCATCATGATCGGGTAGTTCCAGGGCGCAATCGACGCCACGACGCCGATCGGATCGCGTCGCACCATGCTGGTGTAGCCCGGCAGGTATTCGCCGCTGAGTTGGCCGGTCTGGCAACGCACGGCGCCAGCGAAGAAGCGGAACACATCAACCGTCGCGCTGAGGTCATCCTGGCGGGCCAGGTGCAGTGGCTTGCCGCAGTTCAGCGATTCCAGGCGGGCCAGCAGGTCGGCGTTTTTTTCGATGGCGTTGGCGATATCAAGGAGCAGCACCGAGCGCTGTTGCGGGGTGGTACGCGACCAGGTGCCAAAGGCGCGATGGGCCGCAAGGATGGCGGCTTCGACCTGCTCGGTGCTGGCTTCGGCAATGTGGGTCAGCACTTCGCCGGTAGCCGGGTTGAGAATCGGCTCGACAAAGCCTTCGCCCGCGACCAGTTCGCCGTCGATCAATAACGCGGTGAAGATCGGAGTCTGCGCGCCAGCCATTTTTCGGGTTCTCTTTTCTTGTGTGGCCATGGTGCTCCCAGCGACTGGGGCCCGGCCGTCTTATATAGATGTAACAAGACTAGTCTGAGGCCCCGAGGTCGACAAATACTAAATACTGAAGGTGGCGTTCGATTAAATAGATGGCTTGCGCCCGCCGTGGGGTTGTTCGCGGGCGACGGTCAGAAACGGGTCGACCAATGGAGGGCGGGCCGTACCGCGCCGCCAGGCCAGGCCGACGTCCAGGGTCTGGCTGAGATCGGCGATGGGGCGGGCTTCAATGATGTCGCCCTCCAGCGACCATGGGCGATAAGTCATGTCCGGCTGGATCGAAACCCCCAATCCGGCGGCGACCAGGCTACGCACCGCCTCGGTCGAGGCGGTTTTCAGGGTGATCCGCGGTTGCAGGCCGGCGCTGCACCACAGGCGCTGGGCGTTACGGTCCATTTCGTCAACGTTGAGCTGGATCAGCGGCTCGCGTGCGACGTCGGCCAGGTTGATGCTGTCGTGTTCCAGCAGTGGATGCTGGGCCGGTAACCAAAGGCGGTGGGGCGAATGGGTCAGGACCTCGGTCTGCAAGGCGTGGCGATCCTCCAGGTTGGAGAGAATCAAAACGCCGACATCAATCTCGCCGCTGACCAGCAGATGCTCGATATAGGGCCGTTCGTCTTCCATCACGCGCAGTTCCACGTTGGGGTAGGCGCGCTGGAAGCGAGTGAGCAAATCAGCCAGGTAGTAGCCGGCGACGAGGCTGGTCACGCCAATGATCAACTGCCCGGCGACCTGGTCGGTGCTCTGTTGCAGGCTGCGCTTGGCGTTGTCCACGGTTGCCAGGATCAGGTGCGCCTGGCGCAGGAACTGGTGCCCCTGATGGGTCAGCGTCATGCCCTTGGCATGGCGGTTGAATAGGCCGACGCCAATCTCCTGCTCCAATTGCTGGATGGCCAGGGTCAGCGTTGACTGGGAAATGAACGCGGTTTGCGCGGCGGCCGAGATCGAGCCGGTTTCGGCCACTGCAATGAAATGACGGATCTGACGCAAGGTCATCATGAAGAATTACCCGGTGGGCGTTATTTTTAGATGAGCTGGAGTGTATATCTTTTTTTCTGATGGTCAGCAGGACGGTCTGTGTAAGCACGCAACATTCCGAAGCACTCTCTCTGGCGGTCTTCGGGCACTTTCGCTCTAGGCTGATGGCCTTATTTGTCCATAGACCGAATGTTTGGAGGCACACATGATTACCCGTGGCTTACTCGATCAATTGCTCAAGTCCGGGCAGGACCTGCTGCAAAACAAGGCCGGAGGTTCCCACAACAAGTCATCCAGCGGCGGGCTGGGCGGTTTGCTCGGTGGTTCCGGCAAGTCGTCCGGCCTCGGCGGGCTGCTGTCCGGCGCCGGTGGTGGCGCTCTGGCAGCGGGCGCCATGGGTCTGTTGATGGGTAACAAGAAGGTGCGCAAGGTTGGCGGCAAGGTCGCCATCTATGGCGGCCTCGCGGCGCTCGGTGTTATTGCCTACAAGGCTTATGGCAACTGGCAGGCCCAGCAGGGCACGGCACCGAAGCAGGAACCGCAAACCGTGGACCGGGTGCCGCCCGCCCAGGTTGAGGAACACAGCCAGGCGATCCTCAAGGCGCTGGTGGCGGCGGCCAAGGCGGATGGTCATGTCGATGAGCGCGAACGTGAGCTGATCGAAGGCGAATTCACCAAGCTCGACAACGATCAGGAATTGCAGCACTGGTTGCACGCCGAGCTCAACAAGCCGCTGGACCCTGCAGACGTTGCCCGCGCCGCCAGAACCCCGGAGATGGCGGCCGAGATGTACATCGCCAGCGTGATGCTCGTGGATGAGGAAAGCTATATGGAGAAATCCTACCTGGAAGAACTGGCTCGCCAGCTCAAACTCGAACCGGGTTTGAAGGTTGAACTGGAAAAGCAGGTGCGCCAGGCTGTCGTGTAGGGTCTGGCTCGCTGGCGTGGTCATTTGCAGCCACGCCGCCTTCCTCATTCATCGGGATGAGAATTGGTCTGCATCTGTCTTATAAATGAAACAGCGCCCTCAGCTATACTCGGCAGCATTTGATATGGCTCCGAGGACTGACTGTGAAGAACTGGACGTTGCGCCAACGCATTTTGGCGAGCTTTGCGGTAATCATCGCCATCATGCTGCTGATGGTCATTGTCTCCTATTCCCGTCTACTCAAGATCGAGGAAAGTGAGGCCAGCGTCCGTGAAGATGCGTTGCCGGGGGTGTATTACAGCTCGATGATTCGCGGCGCCTGGTCCGACAGTTACCTGCATATCCAGCACATGCTCGGACTCAAGGAGGGGCAGGGTGTCAGTGCTGCGGACGAGGCCGAGTTCAATGCCTTCGAGGCCCGTTTGCTGGAGCAGATGAGCAACTACCAGGGCACTTTCACCACGGATGAGGACAAGATCGAGTACGCCACCTTCGAAAAACTGCACCAGGACTACAAGAAAACCCTTGCCGCAGTGCTCGACTTGCACAAGCGCAATCAGGAGGTCGAGGCGATCCGTCTGTTCGACGAGCAATTGACCCCGGCCTGGAAAGCCGGGCGGGTCAAGCTCAATGACATCATTCGCCAGAACAAGGCAGTGGCCGACCAGGACATCATCGCCATCGATAACGCGGTACTCACGGCCAAGATCATCATGGGCATCTCGCTGCTGATCGCAGTACTGGCCGCCGGCCTGTGCGGCCTGCTGTTGATGCGCGCCATCATGGCGCCGATGAACCGCATTGTGAACATCCTCGAAATCATGCGTACCGGTGACCTCAGCGGCCGTCTCAACCTGGATCGCAAGGATGAGTTTGGCGCCGTCGAAACCGGCTTCAACGACATGATGACTGAACTCACTGCGCTGGTGTCGCAAGCCCAGCGCTCGTCGGTACAGGTGACGACTTCGGTGACCGAGATCGCCGCCACGTCCAGGCAGCAGCAGGCCACGGCCACCGAAACGGCGGCCACCACCACCGAGATCGGCGCGACTTCCCGGGAAATCGCCGCGACGTCGCGGGACCTGGTGCGCACCATGACTGAAGTCTCCTCCGCCGCCGACCAGGCCTCGGTGGCGGCGGGTTCTGGCCAGCAAGGCCTGGCGCGCATGGAAGACACCATGCATTCGGTGATGGGGGCTGCCGACCTGGTCAACGCCAAGCTGGCGATCCTCAATGAGAAAGCCGGCAACATCAATCAGGTGGTGGTGACCATCGTCAAGGTAGCCGACCAGACCAACCTGCTGTCGCTCAACGCCGCCATCGAAGCGGAAAAAGCCGGGGAATACGGCCGCGGGTTTGCCGTGGTTGCCACCGAAGTCCGGCGCCTGGCGGACCAGACTGCCGTGGCCACTTACGACATCGAGCAAATGGTGCGCGAGATCCAGTCGGCGGTGTCGGCGGGTGTCATGGGCATGGACAAATTCTCCGAGGAAGTGCGCCGCGGCATGTCCGAGGTGCAGCAGGTCGGCGAACAGCTGTCGCAGATCATCCATCAGGTCCAGGCGCTGGCGCCTCGGGTGCTGATGGTCAACGAAGGCATGCAGGCTCAGGCCACCGGCGCGGAACAGATCAACCATGCGCTGGTACAGTTGGGTGATGCCAGCAGCCAGACAGTCGAGTCTCTGCGCCAGGCCAGTTTCGCCATTGACGAACTGAGCCAGGTGGCTGTGGGCTTGCGTGGCGGCGTGTCGCGATTCAAAGTCTGATGAGCGAACTCGCAGGCAGACGCGCCGCCGTGGCGCCGGCAAAACAGTCCTTGTTTCTGGTGTTTCGCATCGGCGACGAGCGCTATGCCTTACAAGCGATCGACGTGGCGGAAGTACTGCCGCGCGTGCCGCTAAAGCCAATTGCCAAGGCGCCGGCCTGGGTGGCCGGAGTGTTTGCCTATCGTGGCGCGGTCGTGCCGGTGATCGATCTCAGCGCGCTGACCTTCGGCCGACCGGCACAGCTACGTACCAGCACGCGGCTGGTGCTGGTGCACTACCGTGCTGATGAGACCGCGCCGGCGCAACTGCTCGGGCTGATCCTCGAGCAGGCCACCGACACCCTGCGCTGCCATCCTTCGCAGTTCCAGCCATATGGCCTGGACAATCGCCAGGCGCCGTACCTCGGGCCGGTGCGCGAAGATGCCCAGGGTTTGCTGCAATGGATACGGATCGCCGACCTGCTGGACGACTCGGTGCGCGCGCTGCTGTTTCCGGCCCAGCCTCTGGACCCGGCGCTGCATGAGGAGCGGTCATGAGCAGCGATCAGCGGTTTTTCGACTTCCTCAAGGAACGCATCGGCCTCGACGTGACATCGGTGGGGCCAGCCATCATCGAGCGCGCCGTGCGCCAACGCAGCACGGCCAATCATGCGCTGACCGCCGACGACTACTGGCACCGCCTGCAGGGCTCGCGGGACGAGCAGCAGGCGCTGATCGAAGCCGTGATCGTGCCCGAGACCTGGTTCTTCCGTTACCCGGAATCCTTCGCCACCCTGGCGAAGCTGGCGGCCACGCGCCTGGCGCAAATCAACAACCTGCGCGCCCTGCGGATTCTCAGCCTGCCTTGCTCAACTGGCGAGGAGCCGTACTCGATTGCCATGGCGCTGCTCGACGCCGGCCTCAAGCCGCATCAGTTCAAGGTCGAGGGCATGGATGTCAGCCCACTGTCGTTGGAAAAAGCCCGGCGCGCGGTGTATGGCAACAATTCGTTTCGCGGCCAGGACATCGAATTTCGCGAGCGCTATTTCACCGCTGAAGACGAGGGCTATCGCCTCGACGAGCGAGTCCTGGACCAGGTGCGGCTGCAGGTCGGCAATCTGCTCGATCCGACCCTGCTGGCCAACGAGCCCGCCTACGATTTCGTGTTCTGCCGCAACCTGCTGATCTATTTCGACCTGCCGACCCAGCAGCAGGTCTTTGAAGTGCTCAAGCGCCTGACCCACGTCGACGGCGTGCTGTTCATTGGCCCCGCCGAAGGCAGTCTGCTGGGACGTTTTGGCATGCGCTCGATCGGCATCCCGCAGTCCTTTGCGTTCAGTCGCCAGGCGGCACCCGAGCCGGTTGCGGCTTTCCTGCCAACCGTCCTGCCAACCCCGCAGGCCCAGCGCCAGCCGGTGAGCTACGTGGCGCCAGCGCGTCCCCGACCCTTTGCAACCGTGGCTCCCGCGCCGCGGGCGGTAAAAACACCGCCGTCGGACGCCGCCGCTTTGTTGGTGAACATCGCCGCGCTGGCCAACGAGGGCAAGAGCGCCGAGGCCCGCGCTGCATGCGAGAGCTACCTGCGCAGCCACGAACCGGTGGCTCAGGTGTTCTACTGGCTGGGCTTGCTCAGTGACATAGCCGGCAGCGCCCTGGAGGCCCAGGGCTTCTATCGCAAGGCGTTGTACCTTGAACCGCAACATCCCGACGCGTTGATGCACCTGGCGGTCTTGCTGCAATCCCAGGGCGATACGGCGGGTGCCAGACGATTGCAGGACCGCGCCGCGCGCAGCGAGCGCGCCGCTGACAGTGAGCGTAAACGATGAACGCCTCCGACACCTTGAGCTTCACTCATGCAGATGCCCAGGCCATCGACGACTGCTGGAACCGCATCGGGGTCCACGGTGACAGGTCCTGCCCGCTGCTGAGCGAGCATATACATTGCCGCAATTGTGCGGTGTATTCCGCTGCCGCTACGCGCTTGCTCGACCGCTACGCGCTGCAGCAGGAAGATCGCGGACAGGTTTCCAGTAGCGTTGAGAGCGACGTCAAAACACGTTCGCTGCTGATGTTTCGCCTCGGCGAAGAATGGCTGGGGCTGGCCACTCGCACGCTGGTGGAGGTGGCTCCGATGCAGGCGATTCACTCATTGCCGCATCAGCGTTCCCGGGCTTTGCTGGGCGTGGCGAATGTACGCGGCGCGCTGGTGGCGTGCCTGTCGCTGGTGGAGTTGCTCGGGCTCGACACTGCCGCTGTTGCGGTCCCCGGCGCGCGCACCATGCCGCGCATGTTGATCATCGCCGCACACGGTGGGCCGGTGGTGGTGCAGGTGGACGAAGTGGACGGCATCCATGCCATCGACGAACGGGTCCTGGAAGCGGCGTCCCGTTCCGGCACCCAGGCCAGCAGCAAATACACCCATGGTGTCTTGCAGTTCAAGGGTCGCAGCCTGCGTTGGCTGGATGAAGAACAATTGCTGTCTGCGGTGACCCGGAGCCTGACATGACCCCCGAACAGATGCGCGATGCCTCGCTGCTGGAACTGTTCAGCCTGGAGGCCGAAGCCCAGACCCAGGTACTGAGCGCCGGCTTGCTGGCACTTGAACGCGACCCGACCCAGGCTGATCACCTGGAGTCGTGCATGCGCGCCGCCCACTCGCTCAAGGGCGCGGCGCGGATCGTCGGCGTCGATGCCGGGGTCAGCGTGGCGCACGTGATGGAAGACTGCCTGGTCAGCGCGCAGGAAGGCCGCCTGTACTTGCGCCCCGAGCACATCGACGCCTTGCTGCAAGGCACTGACCTGTTGATGCGCATCGCCACGCCCGATAACGCACCGGGCATTGCGGACATCCAAGCTTACGTCGCGCTTATGGGGCTGTTGCTCGATCCTATGGCGCTCGCGTCCCCGATCAGCACGCCCATTGCGCCGTTCATGGCCGAGCCGGAACCCGAAGCGCTGGCGCCGGTGATCGAGGTCCCGGTTCCGGTGATCGAGCCACTGCCTGTTGCTCCCGCCGAACCCCCGGTGAAAAACCGCCGCACCACCGATACCGGCGAGCGGGTCCTGCGGGTCACGGCGGAACGCTTGAACAGCCTGCTCGACCTGTCGAGCAAGTCCCTGGTGGAAACCCTGCGCCTGAAGCCGCACCTGGCCACCATGCAGCGCCTCAAGCGCGTGCAGGGCAACGGCTTGCGCGCCCTGGAAAACCTCAATGCGCTTCTCAAGGATCAGGGCTTGAGCCTGGAAGCCCAGGAAGCCCTCGACGATGCTCGTCGGCTCCTGGCCGAATCCCAGCAACTGCTGGTGGAGAAAAACGCCGAACTGGACGAGTTTGCCTGGCAGGCCAGCCAGCGCGCCCAGGTGTTGTACGACACCGCGCTGGCCTGTCGCATGCGCCCGTTCGCCGATGTACTGGCCGGACAGGCGCGGATGGTCCGCGACCTTGGTCGCAGCCTGGGCAAACAGGTGCGTCTGGAGATCGAAGGGGAGAAGACCCAGGTCGACCGTGATGTGCTGGAAAAGCTCGAAGCGCCGCTGACGCACCTGTTGCGCAACGCTGTCGACCATGGCATCGAAACCCCCGAGCAGCGCGTGCTGGCGGGTAAGCCCGCTGAAGGTTTGATCCGCCTGCGCGCCTCGCACCAGGCCGGCCTGCTGGTGCTGGAGCTCGGCGATGACGGTAGCGGCGTGGATCTGGAGAAAGTCCGGCGCAGCATCATCGAGCGCCATCTGTCCCCGGCCGAGACCGCCGCGCAGTTGAGCGAAGAGGAGCTGCTGACGTTCCTGTTCCTGCCGGGCTTCAGCCTGCGCGACAAGGTTACCGAAGTCTCCGGTCGTGGTGTCGGCCTGGACGCGGTGCAGCACATGGTCCGCCAGTTACACGGCGCGGTGGTGCTGGAGCAGACGGCGGGCGAGGGCAGTCATTTCCATCTTGAAGTGCCGCTGACGTTGTCCGTGGTGCGTAGCCTGGTGGTGGAAGTCGGTGACGAGGCGTATGCCTTTCCGCTGGCGCACATCGAGCGCATGTGCGACCTCGAGCCCGCGGACATCGTACAGGTCGAGGGTCGCCAGCACTTCTGGTACGAAGGCCGGCACGTCGGCCTGGTGGCGGCCAGCCAACTGTTGCAGCGCCCTGCCAGCCAGGGCGGCCAGGAGACGCTAAAGGTCGTGGTGATCCGTGAGCGCGAGGCCATTTATGGGGTGGCCGTGGAGCGGTTCATCGGCGAGCGGACGCTGGTAGTCTTGCCGCTGGATGAACGCCTGGGAAAAGTGCAGGATATTTCCGCCGGAGCCCTGCTCGATGACGGTTCGGTAGTACTGATCGTCGACGTCGAAGACATGCTGCGATCCGTGGACAAACTGCTCAATACCGGGCGCCTGGAGCGGATCGCGCGCCAGGGTAATCAGGTCGTGGAGGCCGCTCGCAAGCGTATCCTGGTGGTCGACGACTCCCTGACCGTGCGCGAATTGCAGCGCAAGTTGTTGCTCAATCGTGGTTACGATGTCGCCGTCGCGGTCGATGGCATGGATGGCTGGAATGCCCTGCGCTCGGAGGATTTCGATCTGCTGATTACTGACATTGACATGCCGCGCATGGACGGCATCGAGCTGGTGTCTTTGTTGCGGCGCGACAACCGCCTGCAATCGCTGCCGGTGATGGTGGTTTCCTACAAGGATCGCGAAGAGGATCGCCGTCGTGGACTGGACGCTGGCGCCGACTATTATCTAGCCAAAGCCAGTTTTCATGACGATGCCCTGCTTGATGCAGTGGTTGAGCTCATCGGAGGAGCACGGGCATGAAAATCGCAATCGTCAACGACATGCCCATGGCGGTAGAGGCCCTGCGCCGCGCCGTGGCCTTCGATCCGACGCACCAGGTGATCTGGGTCGCCAGCAATGGCGCCGAGGCAGTGCAGCGCTGTGCCGAGCAGACGCCGGACCTGATCCTGATGGACCTGATCATGCCGGTCATGGATGGCGTCGAGGCCACTCGCCGGATCATGGCCGAGACTCCCTGCGCCATCGTGATCGTCACCGTCGACCGCCAGCAGAATGTGCATCGGGTGTTCGAGGCCATGGGACACGGCGCGCTTGACGTCGTCGACACCCCGGCGCTCGGGGCCGGCAACGCCCAGGAGGCCGCTGCGCCGTTGCTGCGCAAGATCATCAACATCGGCTGGCTGATTGGCGACAAGGGCAACCGCGAGCGCCCGGCCCCCAATACGTTACGCACCTCCGGCTCGCGCCAGCGGCTGATCGCCATAGGTTCTTCCGCTGGCGGGCCTGCGGCGCTGGAAGTGCTGCTCAAGGGTCTGCCGCGGGATTTTTCGGCGGCCATCGTGCTGGTGCAGCATGTCGACCAGGTGTTCGCCGCCGGCATGGCCGAGTGGCTCAGCAGTGCCAGCGGCCTCAATGTGCGCCTGGCCCAGGAGGGCGAGCCACCGCAAAGCGGCACGGTGCTGTTGGCCGGCACCAACCATCATATTCGCTTGTTGAAGAACGGCACCCTGGCGTATACCGCCGAACCGGTCAACGAGATCTATCGGCCCTCGATCGATGTGTTTTTCGAAAGCGTGGCCAGTCACTGGAATGGCGATGCGGTCGGGGTTTTGCTTACAGGCATGGGGCGCGATGGCGCACAGGGGCTTAAACTCATGCGTCAGCAGGGCTACCTGACGATCGCGCAGGACCAGCAAAGCAGTGCGGTGTACGGCATGCCCAAGGCGGCTGCAGCCATCGACGCGGCGGTAGAAATTCGTTCGCTGGAAAAGATAGCGCCCCGATTGCTGGAGATTTTCACAAAATGAAGACCTTCATCAGCATTCCGGGCCCAGGCAGTACTCAGGTGATCGCACATGAATGATTTACAGCTCGACGACTTCAAGACCGATGAAAACGCCGCCATGGTGTTGCTGGTGGATGATCAGGCGATGATCGGCGAGGCAGTGCGACGCGGCTTGTCGCACGAAGAAAACATCGACTTCCACTTTTGTGCCGACCCGCACCAGGCCATTGCCCAGGCGATGCGCATCAAACCGACCGTCATCCTGCAGGACCTGGTGATGCCCGGCCTCGATGGCCTGAGCCTGGTGCGTGAGTACCGCAATCACCCGGCGACCAAGGACATTCCGATCATCGTCCTGTCGACCAAGGAAGACCCGTTGATCAAGAGCGCGGCGTTTGCCGCCGGCGCCAATGATTATCTGGTCAAGCTGCCGGACAACATCGAGCTGGTGGCGCGCATTCGTTACCACTCGCGGTCCTACATGACCCTGCTGCAGCGGGACGCGGCTTATCGGGCATTGCGCGTGAGCCAGCAGCAGTTGCTCGACACCAATCTGGTGCTGCAACGCCTGATGAACTCCGATGGCCTGACGGGGCTTTCCAACCGCCGGCATTTCGATGAGTACCTGGAGCTGGAATGGAGAAGGTCGGTGCGTGACCAGACCCAGTTGTCGTTGCTGATGATCGACGTCGACTACTTCAAGTCCTACAACGACAACTTCGGCCACCTCGAAGGCGACGAGGCCCTGCGCAAGGTCGCCCTGGCGATCCGCGATGCAAGCTCCCGGCCGTCCGACCTGCCGGCCCGCTACGGTGGCGAGGAGTTTGCCCTGGTGCTGCCCAACACCTCCCCTGGCGGTGCCCGGTTGGTCGCGGAAAAACTGCGCCAGACCGTTGCGGACCTGAAAATCCCGCACATCGCACCGGCCGAAGGCTCCAGCCTGACCATCAGCATCGGCTTGTCGACCATCACGCCGGAGCACGGCAGCGACTGCCGGCAACTGATCCTGGCGGCGGACAAGGGGCTGTACCAGGCCAAGCACAATGGGCGCAATCAGGTGGGTATCTCGTAATGTGGGACCAAGCCCGCTCCCACTGGGACAAGCAGGGCAAATCATTCACCCTTAAAGCCGCCAGGCGGGCTGCCGTGACAGCCTGATTACGGTATACTCGCCGGCTTTCAAAAGTTCGCCAACGAGTGCCGCCCGCCATGGAAATCAACCCGATCCTTAACAGCATCAAGGACCTGTCCGAGCGCTCCGAAACTATTCGGGGGTATCTTTGACTACGATCAAAAGCATGAGCGTCTGACCGAAGTCAATCGCGAGCTTGAAGATCCGAGTGTCTGGAACAACCCTGCCTACGCCCAGGAACTGGGGCGCGAGCGCTCCCTGCTGGCGCAGATCGTAGAAACCCTCGACGAGATGCACTCGGGCCTGGCTGATGCCAAGGACCTGCTGCTGATGTCCGCCGAGGAAGAAGACCAGGCCGCCGTCGATGACGTTGCCGCCGAAGTCGAGCGCCTGCGCGAGTCCCTGGAAAAACTCGAATTCCGCCGCATGTTCAGCGGTGAGATGGATGCCAACAACGCCTACCTGGACATCCAGGCCGGCTCGGGTGGTACCGAGGCCCAGGACTGGGCCAACATCCTGCTGCGCATGTACCTGCGTTGGGCTGACAAACGCGGTTTCGACGCGACCATCATGGAGCTGTCCGCCGGTGAAGTCGCCGGGATCAAGGGCGCAACCGTGCATATCAAGGGCGAATACGCCTTTGGCTGGCTGCGTACCGAAATCGGCGTGCATCGCCTGGTGCGCAAGAGTCCTTTCGACTCCGGCAACCGTCGCCACACCTCGTTCTCGGCCGTTTTCGTTTCGCCGGAAATCGATGACAACATCGAAATCGACATCAACCCGTCGGACCTGCGCATCGATACCTACCGCTCCTCCGGTGCCGGTGGTCAGCACGTAAACACCACCGACTCGGCCGTACGTATTACCCACGTACCGTCCAACACCGTGGTCAGCTGCCAGAACGAACGTTCCCAGCACGCGAACAAAGACACCGCGATGAAAATGCTGCGGGCGCGCTTGTACGAGCAGGAAGTGCAGAAACGCAACGCTGCCTCGCAAGCCCTGGAAGACACCAAGTCGGACATCGGCTGGGGTCACCAGATTCGCTCCTACGTTCTGGATGCGTCGCGAATCAAGGATTTGCGCACTAACATCGAGCGCAGCGACTGCGACAAGGTGCTCGACGGCGACATCGACGAATACCTGGTAGCGAGCCTGAAACAAGGCCTGTAACACGTGCAATACGGGATCGCCTGAAAAAACGCGGCTCCTCCGGGAGCGGCGGTGCGGCGATCCGACTTGCCCGCGATCCCCAGCCGCAGGCTGTGGACAATGAACCTGATGGAATACTTAAAGACATGAGCGACCTAGAACTCGACCCGCAAGCCCTGCAACAGGAAGAAAACTCCCTGATCGCCCTGCGCAAGGAAAAGCTGGCTGCCGAGCGCGCCAAGGGCAATGCCTTCCCGAATGACTTCCGCCGCGACAACTACTGCGAAGACTTGCAGAAACAGTACGCGGACAAGACCAAGGAAGAGCTCGCAGAGGCTGCAATTCCGGTCAAGGTTGCCGGTCGCATCATGCTCAACCGTGGCTCGTTCATGGTGATCCAGGACATGTCCGGGCGCATCCAGGTCTACGTCAACCGCAAAACCTTGTCTGAAGACACCCTGGCCGCGGTCAAGACCTGGGATCTGGGCGACATCATTGCCGCCGAAGGCACCCTGGCGCGTTCCGGCAAGGGCGACCTGTACGTCGAAATGACCAACGTGCGCCTGCTGACCAAGTCCCTGCGCCCGCTGCCGGACAAGCACCACGGCCTGACCGACACCGAGTCGCGCTACCGTCAGCGCTACGTTGACCTGATCGTCAACGAAGATGTGCGCCAGACGTTCCGCATTCGCTCGCAAGTCATCGCCCACATCCGCAGCTTCCTGATGAAGCGCGACTTCCTCGAAGTCGAAACGCCGATGCTGCAGACCATCCCGGGCGGCGCGGCGGCCAAACCGTTCGAAACCCACCACAACGCCCTCGACATGGACATGTACCTGCGCATTGCGCCGGAACTGTACCTCAAGCGTCTGGTGGTTGGCGGTTTCGAGAAGGTCTTCGAGATCAACCGCAACTTCCGTAACGAAGGCGTCTCGACCCGTCACAACCCTGAATTCACCATGTTGGAGTTCTACCAGGCGTACGCCGACTACGAAGACAACATGGACCTGACCGAAGAACTGTTCCGCGAACTGGCACAGCTGGTCCTGGGCAGTACCGACGTGCCTTATGGCGACAAGGTGTTCCACTTCGGCGAGCCGTTCGCGCGCCTGTCCGTGTTCGACTCGATCCTCAAGTACAACCCTGAGCTGACTGCAGACGACCTGAACGACATCGACAAGGCCCGTGCCATCGCCAAGAAAGCCGGCGCCAAGGTGTTGGGCTTCGAAGGCCTGGGCAAACTGCAGGTGATGATTTTCGAAGAGTTGGTCGAGCACAAGCTGGAGCAGCCGCACTTCATTACCCAATACCCGTTCGAAGTGTCGCCGCTGGCCCGTCGCAACGACGACAACCCGAACGTCACTGACCGTTTTGAGCTGTTCATCGGTGGCCGTGAAATCGCCAACGCCTACTCCGAGTTGAACGATGCGGAAGACCAGGCCGAGCGTTTCATGGCGCAGGTGGCCGACAAGGACGCCGGCGACGACGAAGCCATGCACTACGACGCCGACTTCGTTCGTGCGCTGGAGTACGGCATGCCGCCAACGGCGGGTGAAGGTATCGGCATCGACCGCCTGGTGATGCTGCTGACCAACTCCCCGTCCATCCGCGACGTGATCCTGTTCCCGCACATGCGGCCGCAAGCGTAAGTGTTTGTCTAGTCCTGAAATAGGTTTACATCTGTTTCACCCCAACGCCCGATGCACCGCATCGGGCGTTTTGTATTTCAAG
>NZ_JBEOPS010000021.1:0-126195 GCF_040310305.1 Pseudomonas sp. HY13-MNA-CIBAN-0226 | reverse complement strand
GACGATCTTTTGATCTTGATTTTCAAGGGTGAAGATCAAAAGATCGTCCGATCGCGGCCCGAGCCTGCGGCAGCTCCTACATTGACTTCATGATCAATAAGAAAGTTGAGAGTGAAGACCAAGTTTAAACATTGGCTGAATGTTTTAGCCTCACGCTTAGCTTGAGCATTTAATACAGCCCACAAAGCACTGCCTGTGCGAGGAAACTGCAAAAGAACAAAGTATCAGAAAGTTCTGTAGGAAAACTTAACCGCTGTATGTAGGGATGTTCCTGTTGTCTCCAGCGGCATTGTTTCAAGGGGTGGCGAGTGCCAATCACAGTGTTACTTTAGTCCCCCTCGTTTATTACCCGGTTCTCCAAGTTGCCCTCATTACTATCGAGGGCGCAATTCCTTACGTGCGTTTCGTTTATTTATATAAGCGTTATCAGCAGCACTATGGCCGCGCCCGTCACCAATCCCGGCGATCAGGACATTATCCGTGATCGCCAGAATCGCTTATTGCAAGAGCAGCGCCAGCGGCTGGAAGAGCTCAAGGCGTTGCCCGGCAGCCCGAGCATGCCAGACGCACCGGCCATGCCCGCTGATTCCCGTTGCTTTGCCATCGACACGATCAACATCGAGGGCGCCCAGCACCTGCCCGCCGGCGCGCGTTCGCGCCTGCTCAAACCCTACCTCGGCCAATGCCTGGACGTGGCCCGGCTCAATGAGCTGCTCAAGGTCATCACCGAGTACTACCTGTCCAGCGGGCTGGTCACCAGTCGCGCCTATTTGCCACAACAGGACCTGTCCAGCGGCCACCTGAGAGTGCTGGTGGTCGAAGGCACGCTTGAAGGCCTGGACCGCGCAGAGGACAGCGGGCTGTCGGCGCGTGAACTGGCCATGGCGTTTCCCGGCGCCGATGGCGAGCTGTTGAACCTGCGTCAGATCGAGCAACTGGTCGACCAGCTCAACCGGTTGCCATCGAACCAGGCCCGCATGGAACTGGCGCCGGGCGCGCAGGTGGGCGGCACCCGGGTAAGGGTGGAGAACACTGCGCAAAAACCCTGGCGCGCCAGCGTGTCGCGCAACAACGACGGGCAAAAATCCACCGGTGAACAGCAATGGGGCACCGCCCTGGAATGGGACAGCCCCCTGGGCCTGGCCGATCAACTGGTGCTGCGCGGTGGCCACGACGCCGTCAGCGACCGACGCAAGACCTCGCAAAACGCCATGCTCTATTACAGCCTGCCCTGGGGTTGGTGGAACTTCAGCTACAGCTATAGCCAGAGCGATTACCGCTCGCAGGTCCAGGGCAATGGTTTCAACTTCAAGCAGTCCGGCGACAGCCAGCACCACCTGCTGCGCGCAGAACGGGTGATCCATCGCGACGACTTGAGCAAAACCTCGATGAACCTCGGTGTCGCGCACCTGCGCACCAACGCCTACATCGAGGACAGCCGCCTGGACCTGAGCAGCAATCGGCTGAGCGAGCTGCAGTGGGGCATCAACCACGGTCGCCGGGTCGCCAGCGCCTTCATCAACTTCGACCTGGGCCTGCAACACGGCATCGGCGCCTTCGACGCGCAAAGCGCAGGTCATCCCGGCCCCGGTGAACCCGAGGCGCGCTTTCGCAAGTACACCGCCACCGCCAGTTACCTGCAGCCTTTCACCCTGGCGGGCGAGTCCCTGAGTTTCACCAGCCTGGTCACCGGCCAGCACACCGACGATGTGTTGTTCAGCGCGCAACGCATCAGCCTCGGTGGCGCGTCCTCGCTGCGCGGTTTCAAGGACCAGCAGCTGAGCGGTGACAGCGGTGCCTACTGGCGCAACGACCTGCGCTGGGCACGCCCGCTGACCGTTGCCTGGTTGCGCCCGGCCTTGGCCGAATACGGCGCCAGCCTGGGCTACGACCAGGGCGTAATTACCCACGAGCGCTACAACGGTGATCAGCACGGGCGGCTCTCCAGCCATTCGCTGGAGCTGTTTGCCCGCGGCCAGCACCTGTCTGCCGGCGTGACCTTCGCCCATTCCCTGAAACGCCCGGCCGCGATGACGGAGCGTGAAGCGCCGATCTACTTTCGCCTGGACTTCTTCCTGTAACCCCACTGCCGACAACGCCCTGTTGCATCGAGATTGATATGCCGACCCGCCCCTTTGCCCACCGTGACCACCAGCCATCTGCCGCCCCAGCAAGCCCTGAACGCTTCTGCGGCCTGCCCAAGCGCGGCCTGGCGCTGATCCTGGCCAATGCGCTGTTCTGGCAGCCGCTGCTGGTGCAGGCCGATGGCATTGTGGTCAGCGGCCCCGGCACCTCACTGGGCCAGGCCGGCAATGGCGTGCCCATCGTCAACATCGCCGCGCCCAATGCCAGTGGCCTGTCCCACAATCAGTTCAGCGACTACAACGTCGGCGCCAACGGGGTAATCCTCAACAACGCCACGACGCGCACCCAGGCCACGCAACTGGGCGGGATCATTCTCGGCAACCCGAACCTGCAGGGCTCGGCGGCCAGCACCATTCTCAATGAAGTCAACGGCGGTAACCCGAGCCACCTGCGCGGGTATACCGAAGTCGCGGGGCCATCGGCGCGCGTCATCGTCGCCAACCCCTATGGCATCAGTTGTAACGGCTGCGGCTTCATCAACACCCCACGTGCCACCCTTACCACCGGCACCCCGATCCTGAACAACGGACGCCTCGATCACTTTCAGGTCGATGGCGGCAGCGTGAGCATCGAGGGGGCGGGGCTGAATGCCGGCAACGTCGACAGCTTCGAGATCATCACCCGCACGGCCAGGCTCAATGCGCAGATCAACGCCCGCAACCTGACCCTGATCGCGGGCCGCAACGACGTTGACGCACAGACCCTCAATGCCACGGCGCGTGCCGACGACGGCAGCGTCAAGCCACAGCTGGCCATTGACTCCACCGTGCTGGGCGGCATGTATGCCGGCGCCATCAAACTGGTGGGCACCGAAGCCGGTGTCGGGGTGCGGTTGGCCGGCAACCTGGCCGCCAGCGGTGGCGATATCCAGATCGATGCCAATGGTCATCTGACCTTGTCCCAGGCGGCGTCCAGCCAAGGCATCAGCGTCAAGGCGGCGAGCCTGGAGGCGCAAGGTCCGGTCTACGCCGGCACCTCCCTGGAAGTTAAAACCGGCGGCGCCTCAAGCAACCGGCAAAGCCTGGCTGCCCGTGATCGCATCAGCCTGAGCGCCGGTGGCCAACTGACCAACAGCGGCATCATCGAGGCCGGCGTCAATGCCGACAACAGCCGCAACAGCGTCGGCGATATCAGCCTCAGTGCGCAGCACCTGCGCAACAGCGGTAGCGTGACGGCCAGTCGCAACCTCGACGCGGGCGTCAGCCAAACCCTGGACAACCGTGGCGGCACGCTGAGTGCGCATAACGGCGTGCAGGTCAGTGCCTCGACGCTGGACAACCGTGAGCAAGGGCGGGTGCTCAGCCACAACAGCCTTGCCCTGCATGCGGACCAAGTGCTCAACCAACAGGGCCTGATCAACAGTCGCGGCCTGCTCCAGGCGCAGGTGGGTCACCTGGATAACAGCGCGGGTGAGTTCTCCAGCGCTGCAGCGGCCGTCCTTAATTTGGCATCCCTCGACAACGTCGCCGGCCTGATCATGGCCGGGCAGGACCTTCGCCTGAGCGCCAGCGGCGCGATCAATAACCGTAACGGTCAATTGGGTGCAAACCAGGCGTTGAGCCTCTCGGGCAGCACCCTGGATAACCGCCAGGATGGACGGGTCAGCGCTACCCGCGATCTTGATCTCAGCGTTACGCACCTGGACAACCAGGGCGGTGAACTGATCGCCCAGGGCAACCTGAACCTGAGCGGCACCACGCTCGATAACCGCCACAACGGCTTGCTCGGCGCGGCCAACGTGCTGACCGTCCAGGTCGATACGGTGGATAACCGAGGCGGTGAGCTTTCCAGCTCGGCGGCGCTGAACCTAAGCGGCCAGCAACTGGACAACAGTGACGGCGGCAAGGTGCTGGCCGGCACCGACCTGAGCCTTGGCGTCGCGCAATTGCTCAACCAAAGCCAGGGCTTGCTGCAGGCCAAGGGCCGTGTCTCATTGGCCGGCCAGACCCTGGACAACGGCGGCGGTGTGGTCAGTGCCTTGTCGGCAGTGGATATCCGCCTCGACGCTGCCCTGACCAACCTCGGCGGTTCGATCAACAGCGAAGGCGCACTGACGGTGAGCGCCGCGAGCCTGAACAATCGCCAGGGCAGCCTGTCCAGTGCCGGTCCACTCAGCCTGACCAGCCGCGGGTTGGTCGACAACCAGGGCGGGCAACTGGTCGCCGACGCCAGCCTCAGCGTGCACAGCGCCGGCCTGGATAATCGCCAGCGCGGCAACATCAGTGGCAAAGGCCCTGTGCGCCTCGACACGGGCGCGTTCGATAACAGCCAGGGCGGGCACCTGACCAGCAGCGATATCCTCGAGCTGACGGCCACCCAGGTGACCAACCAGGACACAGGCCGCATCGCCAGCGACCAGACTTTGACAGCCAACGTCACCGGCCTGGACCAGCAAGGCGGCCTGTTGTTCAGCAACAGCTCGCTAAACCTGAACCTCAATCACGGCCAGTTGAACAACCAGAGCGGCCTGATCAGCGCACCGCTGCTGATGCTCAGCCACCTCAACGCAGTGAACAACCAGGGCGGGGAAATCTCCAGTGCCCAAGCCTTTACCTTCGCCGCCAACAGCCTGGACAACCGCGACGGCAAACTGCTGAGCAACCAGGCACTGACCGTGCGCGTGGAGCAGGCGCTGGGTAACCTCAAAGGCCTGATCGCCGCGTCGGCCCTCGAAGTGCGCGCCGCCAGCGTCAACAACCAGGGCGGCACCCTGACCAGTCGCGACACCCTCGACCTGAGCGTCGACGGCCTGCTGGACAACCAGGCTCACGGCCTGATCAACGCCACCCGGCGCCTCAATATCCAGACCGCCGCGCTGAACAACCAGAACGGCGGATCGCTGCTGGGCAGCGCCATCGCCCTGGATTTCGGCGCGGCGGGCGGCGACCTGAACAACGCCGGTGGCCTAATCACCACCGCCGGTGCGCTGGGCATCCACCAGCTGCGCGACCTGAACAACCAAGGCGGCGAGATCTCCAGCGAGCAAAGCTTTGCACTCGTCGGCCGCCACCTCGATAACCAAGACGGCAAGCTGATCAGCAGCCAGTACCTGACGCTCGACGGCCTTGGCGTGACCAACCAGCAAGGCCTGATCTCCGGCTGGGAAGGGCTGGCCGTCAACGCCAACAGCCTGGACAACCGCAATAACGGCACGCTCTCCAGCCGCAACGGTAACCTCGACGTAGCCGTCAAAAACGCCTTGCTCAACAGCGATGCCGGCGCCTTGGTCAGTCAGCACAACCTGACGGTCAACGCCGGCAGCCTCGATAACCGCAACGGCGGAATCCTCTCCAGCGCCGCCGCTCAGGCGCTGACCGTCGACGCTGAGTTGAACAACAGCCAGGGCGGCCAGATCGACAGCGGTGCGGCCCTGACCGTCCAGGCTTCGACCCTCAACAACCGCGGCGGCGCGATCAGTGCCGCGCAGGCCCTGGGCATCACCGCCGACGCGCTGGATAACAGCAGCGCCAGCCTGATCGGCAACAACGCCGTCACCCTCAACCTGCTCGGCGCCCTGACCAATACCCAGGGCAAACTCGCCAGCGCCGGGCCTTTACGCCTGAGCGCCAGCCAGGTCGATAACCAGGGCGGCCAACTCGCCAGCCAAGGGCTGTTCACCCTCCTGACGGGCGGCCTGGACAATCGCCAGCGTGGCACCGTCGCCGCCAACGACCAGCTGACACTGACCGCCACGGGCGTGGTGCAAAACGACGCCGACGGCCTGATCTACAGCCAGCACGGCGATGTGCAACTGCAAGCCGCACGCCTGAGCAACGGCCAAGGCACCCTGCAAAGCCAGGGCGTGCTGACCCTGGACGTTGCCGGTGATATCGACAACCAGCAAGGTCGTATCCTCGCCCAGGACGGTGACCTCAACCTCAACGCCGGCAACCTCGATAACCGCGGCGGCGTCCTGGCCAGCCTGCACGCCACACTGACCGCCACCCTCAGCGGTTGGCTGCAAAACGGCATCCACCTGATCAGCCGCCAGGGCGGCACCACCCAGGCCGAGCGCCTGAACCTGACGACGGCCAGTATCGACAACCAGGGCGGGCGCCTTGCCGCTCAATCGGGCGATGTGCTCCTCAACACGGGCCACTTCGATAACCGCAGTGGCGGCCTTTACGCCGCACACCGCATCAGCGTCAACGGCGCCGACCTGGACAACCGCGCAGGGCAGATCGCCGCTCAACAGATCGACTTCAGCCTGGCCGGTGCCCTGAGTAATGCCCAAGGCATGCTCGAGAGCGACAGCACCCTCAACATCGCCGCCGCCCACCTGGACAACCAGGGCGGTCAACTGCGCGCCCTCGGCACCCAAGGCGCCAGCCGTTTCCAAATCGCGGGCCTGCTGGACAACCGCCACGGCACCCTGGAAAGCGCCAACACCGACCTGAGCCTGGGCCTGGGCGGTTTCCTCAACACCGGCGGCACCGTGCTGCACGTCGGCAACGGCACCTTCGACATCGCCACCGCCAACGTCATCAATGCCGGCGGCGACCTCATCACCCGGGGCGGCCTGACCCTCACGGCCGACCAGTGGACCAACAGCAGCGTCATCCAGGCCGGGCGCCTGAGCGTCAACGTCAACGACTTCACCCAGAGCGCCAGCGGCCAATTGCTGGCCGCCAACAGCCTGATAGGCACCGGCGTGAACTGGCGCAACGACGGCCTGATCGCCAGCGACGGCAGCCTGGACCTGGGCCTGAGTGGCCTCTACACCGGCAAGGGTCGCCTGAGCAGCCGGGGTGACTTGACCCTGAGCACCGGGCAATTAAACCTGCCTGAAGTGGCGAGCATCGCCAGCGGTGGCGACAGCCTGATCACCGTCGCCGGCGTGCTGAACAACTACGGTCGCCTGACCTCCAGCGCCGACCTGATGCTGCACGCAGGCGCCGTGAACAACTACGGCACCCTGGGCAGCGGCCAAGACCTCACCCTCACCACGGCAACCTTGCTCAATGATCACGGCCTGATCTTCAGTGGCTGGGACATGGGCCTGCGCGTCGCATCGCTGACCAACAGCTACGCCAGTCTTTACAGCCTGGGCGACCTGGACATCGACCGTGACGGCGACGGTGGTTGGGCCTCCAGCATCGTCAACAGCTCCGGCCTGATGCAGAGCGACGGCCGCATGAGCCTGGCCGCCAGCACCATCAAAAACATCCGTGCGCTGCTGACGGTCTCTGACGAGGGCATCTACACCGCCAAAATCGAACAAATCCCCTGCATCGAAGGCGTCAACGCCGGCGACTGCGGCGGCAAGCAAAACCGCGTCTGGGAAATCGTGCAGCGCGAAAAACTGCAAGTCACCGCCGCCAGTGCCGCGTCGAGCATCACCGCCGGTGGCGACCTGATTCTTAACGGCGGCGACCTGCTCAACCACAGCAGCACCCTGGCCACCAGCGGCAATCTGACCGCCACGCTGAACAACCTGACCAACACCGGCGTGCAGACCTCCGATACCGAAACCGTGCGCGTGTTTCGTTCCCAACGCGCCAGCAATGGCAGTGGCTGGGTCAACATGGCCCAGGCGTTCACCGACCGTTACTGGCTGCACGGCAACGGCTACGACGCCGGCAACCTCGGCGGCCTGGCGGCGGCCATGAGCCAGTTCATCGGCACCACCGAAGCCGAACTGCCGCAGTTTGGTCGCGTGACCCAACTGAGCGCCGGTGACCAACGCTACGCCGCGATCATCCAGGCCGGCGGCAACGTCAACATCACCACCCAGAACGACTTCGACAACAGCGTGGTGCGTGCCGGCTTCGAGTACGTCGGCAGTGGCCCGAGCACCAACACTAGCGCCCCGGGCAACGCATTTTCCACCCGCGTGACCCTCAACCAGCAACTGCCCCCGGACCTGGCACAACAGCAAATCAACCCACTGGCGCTGCCAGGGTTCGAATTGCCCACCGGGCAGAACGGCTTGTTCCGCCTCAGTGGCCAGGGCAGTGCCCAGGGCGACACCGGCCCGCACAGCTGGAACCTCAGCGAGGCCAGCGTCGGCGCGGCCGAGCGGCAACAAGCCATACCCGGTACCGAGGGGCGCGACATCAGCGCCGACCCGTCCGGCAACCAGGGCATGGCCGGCGCGGTCAATGTCGCCAAGGTCCAGGGCCTGCCCGGCAACACCGGGCAATCCCAGCCGCATAAATACCTGATCGAAACCAACCCGGCACTCACCGACCTCAAGCAATTCATGAGCTCGGACTACCTGCTGAGCCAACTCGGCTACAACCCCGACGACAGCGCCAAGCGCCTGGGCGACGGCTTCTACGAGCAGCAGCTGATCCAGCAAGCCGTGGTCGCCCACACCGGCCAGCGCTATCTCGACGGCTTGACCTCCGACGAAGACATGTTCCGCTACCTGATGGACAACGCCATCGCCAGCAAGGACTCGCTGATGCTGTCGCTGGGCGTCAGCCTCACCGCCGAGCAAGTAGCGGCCCTGACCCACGACATCGTCTGGCTGGAAACCGCGATCGTCGACGGCCAGCCAGTCATGGTCCCGGTGCTGTACCTGGCCCAGTCCGACAACCGCCTGGCCGCCAATGGCGCGTTGATCCAGGGCCAGGACGTCAGCCTGATCGCCGGGCACAACCTCGGTAACGCCGGCACCCTCAAGGCCACCGGCAACCTCGCCGCCATGGCTGGCAATCACCTGGTCAACAGCGGCCTGGTACAGGCCGGCAATCGCCTCGACCTGCTCGCCGGCAACGACCTCACCAACCAGGCCGGCGGCATCATCAAGGGCCGCGACGTCAGCCTGACCAGCCTCACCGGCGACATCAGCAACGAACGCACCGTCACCGGCCACGACAGCAGCAACGGCTTCAACACCCAGCACCGCGACTTCGTTGACAACGCCGCACGCATCGAAGCCGCTAACGACCTGACCATCACCGCAGGCCGCGACTTCAACAACCTCGGCGGCGTCCTGCAAAGCGGCCGCGACACCAGCATCAGCGCCGGCCGCGACGTCACCCTCGGCTCGGCCACACAACTCAACAGCAACGAACACGGCAGCAAAAACCGCGACCTCACCATCACCCAACACAGCGCCAGCCTCGAAGCAGGCCGCGACCTGTCCATCAACGCCGGCCACGACCTCGCCATCGTCGCCAGCCAACTGGACGCCCAACGCGACCTCGCCCTGAACGCCGGCAATAACCTCACCCTGGCTGCCGCCGCCAACGAAGACCACAGCTACAGCAAAACCCACAAAGTCGAAGCTCAGGAAGACCACGTCAGCCAGGTCGGCACCAGCCTCAACGCCGGCGGCAACGTCACCCTCGGCGCCGGCCAGGACCTCACGCTGATCGCCAGCACCGTCACCGCCGGCCAGGAAGCCTACCTGGTCGCCGGCGGAAACCTGCAGCTGCTGGCCGCCCAAGACAGCGACTATTCGCTGTACGACAAGGAAAAGAAGGGCGGGTGGGGCAGCAAGGAAACCCAGCGAGACGAAGTCACCGACATCAAGCACATCGGCAGCGAGATCAAGACCGGCGGCGACCTCACGCTAGTCAGCGGCGGGGACCAGTTGTACCAGGGCGCCAAGCTCGACAGCGGCAACGACCTGACCCTGCAAAGTGGCGGCAGCATCACCTTCGAAGCCGTCAAGGACCTGCACCAGGAGAGCCACGAAAAGAGCAAAGGCGACCTGGCCTGGAACTCCGCCTCGGGCAAAGGCAACACCGATGAAACCCTGCGCCAGAGCCAATTGGTGGCTCAAGGGCAGATGGCAATCAACGCCGCGAACGGCTTGAACATCGACCTCAAGGCCATCGACCAGAAGTCGGTGGGCGAGACCATTGATGCCATGGTGCAGGCCGATCCGAACCTGGCTTGGCTCAAGGATGCGGAGCAGCGTGGGGATGTGGACTGGCGTTTGGTCCAGGAAGCCCACGACAGCTTCAAGTACAGCCATTCGAGTCTTGGCCAAGGCGCCATGTTGGCGATCATCATTATTGTGACCGCGTTAACTGCCGGCGCTGCGAGCGGCGCAGTGGGCTCCGCGGCAGGAGCCACTGCGGGGTCTGGAACGGCCATGGCAGCAGCGGGCACGTCTGCTGCCGGAGCTGCCACAGCAGCAGGTTGGGCTAACGTAGCGGCGACGGCGGTGTTGACCTCGGCGGCCAGCGGCGCGGCGATCAGTACGATCAACAACCAGGGCAATCTTGGTGCCGTTGTAAAAGATGTCACCTCCAGCAATGCACTGAAAGGCTACCTCGTCTCCGGCGCCACTGCGGGCCTGACCGCTGGCTACTTCGACAATTGGACCGGCACCACCACTGACTCCGTCACTGGCAAGGTCACCACCAGCCTGGATAAGTGGAAAGGTATCGGCCAGTTCGCCGCGAATCAGGGCCTGCAAAACGGAACCTCGGTGGCGCTGAACAAGATCATGGGGCAGGGCGGAGATCTGGGCAGCGCTTTGCAAAGCACGCTGTTCAACACCTTGGCGGCTGCGAGCTTCAATGCGGCAGGAGATGCCACACACGCCCTCTTCCCTGACGGCAGTCCGCCAAAAGTCTTAATTCACGCCATGGTCGGTGGCCTGTTGGCGCAAGTCAGCGGCGGCGACTTCAAGACCGGCGCCCTGGCGGCGGGCGCCAACGAAGCCTTAGTCGTCCAGCTCGATAGGTTGGTAGGTGGAAACGAAAACCTGCTGAGCATGACCTCGCAACTGGTGGGTGTGCTCGCGGCGGCAACGCAGCGGGATGCGGATGGCGAAAGCCTGCAAACCGGTGCGTGGGTGGCGCAGAACGCTACGCAGTACAACTACCTGAATCACAAAGAAGTCGTAGAAATGCTGCGAGAGGTCGACGGTCAGTCGACTGAAGAGGGTAAGAACAGGGTTCGGGAGCATTACGCCGAGCTTGATGAAAACAGAAACAAAGAGTTGAGCTCGCTCTGTCAAAGCGATCCGACGGGTTGTGACGCGTTGTCGACGCAACTTTTGAAGGATGATCCAAAGCTCAGGGCCCTGGCAAACGATCTGAAAGCCCGTGGCGAATACAATCAGGCCGCCATCGTAGGCGTACTGATCACCAACAGTAATATTGCTGCTGGTTCTGAAATCGCTACCGAACTCGCAGCCGCTAGAGATGGTGACGATTCCAGATTTTCTACTGCCTTTGCTGGAGCAATGCTGGGTACCGTTCTTGGGGGGATGCGGCCTGGTGGTATTGGTGGTGCGAAAGGAATACCTTCAATCGTGGAACCAAAAATTGCTCAGCAAATGGGGAAGCGAGGTTGGACAACCGATTCTCTTGAAGGTGTTATCGCAAACCCAAGCAAGACTGTTGTGACTAAAGATACTAGGTTCGATCCGGCTTCTGGTACTAGACTCAATGATCCCGCAACTGGTTATGTAGCCAAAGATGGGTCTTACGTTGTGCGGAATGACCGGACTGGTGCGATCGTGCAGGTATCGGATAAGAATGATAAAAATTGGGTTGCTCCATGGGACTAAATGTAATGAATGAATTTATATTTCTGGGTGCGGGGCCGGAACCCACTAGGCTTTGGGGTGAAACGCCTTTATTTAACTTAATTGACGGGCATAAACTACTAGTTTTTTGCGATGAGCACGATGCAGCCGTACTCGGAATCGAAGGGTTCAAAGTCATTGGAGATAAAAGAGTGCCTGACATGGATTGTATTGCAGATTTTTCTGCCCTGGCTATGACTGCCGGAGAGCTATTCCCAGCTGAGTCTAGAAAATCGGCCAAGTACTTCCTAAGTACGATTTCAGACCCTGATACGCTATTGGAGTTTGTTTTAGTTAAAGCTTGAAGGTGCTAAAAGTATTCAGAAGGTTCCTGGTTTTGGAGAGGTAGATGACTTCTTTGCTTCAAAGTCGGCTAACCTCAACAAAAAGCCGGGAACAAAAATTGGTGAGGGTCGCCTGCCCAGGAAGTGTGGTTGATATCCGTAGGTTGCCAGATGGCAGAACAGTCTGGCTGGAAAAGGGTACTGATGCTGCCGGATTGCAACACATCTACAAACGACACGAAGCCGACTTTGTCAAAAAAGGCATCTCACGTGATGACATTCCAAATGTTGTAATGAGTGCTCTTGAACGTGGGAAAGTTGTCGGGACCAATGGTTCAGCTAATGTTTATCGCATCACGCACAATGGTGTTGAGCAAAACATCGCAGTTGGGGTTGGCTCAAACGGCTTTGTGGTTCGAGCTAATCCAGTCACTTCTTGGAAACCATTGCCATGATCAGGTTAAGACTAACGAGTGAGTATTTAGCTGGGCCGATATTCTGCCCAGATCCGGATAGAATGGGGCACGTTGATATTGAAGATTTGCCCTTTTCTCCAAAGCTGAGGGTCAAAATCAGTGAGTGGGACGGTGAGTATCAGTCGACGTTCAATAGCGACTACCCGCCCGATTCTTGTTTTGCCACGCCTGAGGCAGAGCTTCGGCACAAAGCAGAGGGGGAGGAGCTGGCCAAATCGATGCAGCAAGAACTAGGGAGCAGTTATATGGTTGAGTATTGCCCATAGTCTATAATTCGTCGGTACAAAAGGCGTTGAAATACCAGCTTTAGTAGACAAACCGTTGGGCTAGGGTTCGACGGGTAGATCTACGCCTGCTAACTTTCGTGAAAAGCTTGCAATGGAGCAGGCTATTTAAAATCCTGTTGCTGGTCGCCCACTGACGGTTCCGATGATTGATTTCCGATGGCCGGCAACTGATGGCTGGGTGAAATCGGCGCAAAATATCAATGGAATCGAAATTCACTATGTAAGAAACTCCATTACTGGAGCAGTTGACGACTTCAAATTCAAGTGAGTGAAAACATGCTAGCCTTATGCCAGGCTAATCTCGGTAGCGCTATCCCAACAAAGGAGCGCTATTTGAATGAGGTTGATCAAACTAGCTATTCTCCTTTGAATGTCGGAGATTGTTACGTGGTGTATGCCCTGATGTTTATTTCTGATCGGGTAGATTTTTTAGTGCGAACTCCTGAGCAGCCACCTTTCTGGGTTCCATTATGAACGCGAAATTAAAACGGCTGCATAGCCCTGACATTTACAATCTTGAAAATTACCAGCCGGAATGCGCAGGCAGCTTTTGTTTTCTTCTTCAGGCTATGATCGGCCCCGAATGTGGAGAAGGCGAAGAGTCCTATGATATAGAGGTTTGTACTCCGGCATGGATTGAAGAAAACCTCGGGTTGGACAAAGCTCTTGTTGGACATCACTACCTTATTGTTCGTGACTATAATTATCAAAAAATTGTTCTTTTCATCGAAAATTTTCTACAAGGTTGTTTGGGTGAAAATTGGAATGAAATTTCAAGAAAGGTATCAGCGTTAGGTTTGTGGGAGTTCGAAGGGCACGAAGATGGTGTTTGAGGTTGCGCCATGGGACTGATTACACTTGAAGTATCCGTACATGGTTTACCTATTACTCCTACAATGCTATGGAGTGGCACTCCTTTGTTTAATGTTGACGATGGGCTTAGGTTGGTAGATTACTGCAAAAATAACGATATAGCAGTTCTTGGTATCGATGGTTTTAAAATCAAGGGGGGCAAAAGGATCCCAGACATAGATTGTATCGTTGACTTTTCCGCGTCATTAAATGAAACAAACTTTGCTGTAAAGTCGATAGAAGCGAGTCGGACAGTTATTGAAGGTATTAGCGGTGATGGCATTTTTATGGAGTTTGTGCTCGTTAGAGTTTAGATGGTGCAAAAGGCAACAGGTAGGCAGGGAAATGCCTTGTTGATTTGTCGTATGCGGGAATTGTCAGATCCTTAGGATAAGTCAGTGCAGCTTTCACTCGCTGACCGAGCACTCAAAAAACATGAAAACCGTGAAGATAGTACGTTCGCTAACGTCAAAGGCGATCCTTCCGAAATGAACGCTCAAGGTCAAAAATTGCTGATGAAATTCTGAGCAATAATCCCCGGTAACTCAGCAATTTTTAGCTTTATTGAAAATGGAGATTTGCTATGAGTCTTACTATCTTGGAGTTTGCAAAATCGTATGTAGCGGGAAGGCTGACAGGCAAGATTTTTTCTGAGGCGTACATTGAACTTTGGAAAATAGAGCGAGATAGGAATGTCCTTCAGTTCGATGAACCTTCGTTGAGCGAGTGTTTGTCCAGTATTTGTTGTGCTGCGGATATGTACGAGCCAGATGAATCAAGAGAAGAGTATGAACTTGACGATGAAATGCTAAAATCTAAAGTCGCGAGCTTGTCGCAAAAAATAGTTGTTAATTAGTCAGTGCAACAATATTGTAGATTGCACCGGGCAAATATGACGAGTTCATAAAGTAGTCGGCGGGACTATCGACTATTCAAGCCGACTTCAGTGGAGTGATCTATGAGTATTGTGTGGTCGGAGCGAATTGATACTGTTCTAGGTAGAGGTATATCCCTGGATCATTTGGGAGTGCAGAACTGGGCCCTAGGTCATGATGACGCTTTACATGCTATTTATGAACTCGAGGCTTTCGGAATCGCGATTCTTGGAGGAGATGTATATCAATTGTTTGGCGAGAAAGCAGAACAGACGTACGACAGTTGGTATTGCGATCAAGGCGCCGATGAGTCTGATTCTGTTTTCTTGAAACGCAGTTCAGATAAGGCAAAAAATTATATTCTTAGCTACTTAATGCCGAAGACGCTTTTTGCGCTAGTGCCTAAAATTTTATGGGGGAAGAGTTGCTCAAATTAAGAGTGCGGCAATTATAGTTGCTGCAGGTAAAGAAATGACAAATGAAAAATATATAAGCTGAATGAGTCGATGTGGAGTGCGTGCGTGGCACTGTGGTGAGTATTTTTATGAGGATAATTAGTTGATTAAATTGAGTGCGCTCATAAAAAATCTTCTGGCATTGTGGTGCTTTTTAGAGCTGTTAGCGATCTGACTGCCAAAATTGATTAGTACCACCAATTCGGCGGCGCTGCCCAGTGCGCAAACTCATGAATCTTGGAAAGTCGCTGTGCTTACGGCTGCGTCCGTAATTTACCGATAATTATCTTCGGCCGTCTTTTAATTGATAATAAAATCATTCACAACGAAAATTCGTAATGCTTAGGAATACCCATGTTTAAAAGTTTCTCAAAACTCACAACCATAATCACCATTTTAACAATGAGCGGTTGTGTGTCTTACAATGTTACCGGCCCAATCGGCGCACCCACACATCCCGCCCCCATTGCCAGCCCGCGTACCGCACAACTCGCCGACGTTAAGGTCTCGGTCCCGGACATGGACGCTGCTACACGTACCTCCATCAGCCGTTCGCTAACAACGCAGATCAAGCAATACGTGGATAAAGGCGGCTACTTCAAGCAAATCACCGAATACCCCACCCGTTTAGGTGAAAACGATGTGGTGCTCAACTTCAATATGACTTCGCTCAAAGGTCGTCGAGCTCCGCATCCCGCCTATTTCCCCGGCGCCTTGCTGACACTGACGCTGTGGATCTGGGTCAATGGGCCCATCGACGTAGACAGCTTCGACCTGGCGGGTGATCTGCAGATCGTAGACCGAGACGGAAAAACGCTGGCGACTTCCAAGGAACAGGTCAAGTTCGAGCGCAATGTCGGCATTTACGGACGCGAACACTGGGCACCTACCATGGGTGCCAAACAGTTGAGCGAACTGGTCTCAACGCTGCTTGATACCGCGACTGCGCGCTTGGCAAAACAGTAACTAAAAGGAGAACCACATGGTTGGATACATCAAACACGCCTTCATCCTGTCAGTCATTCTGATGTCAGGTTGCGCATCGTATTCGATGCATGAACTGCCGCCCTTACAGGCCTGGCCACTCACAGCAGATGCTGCACAGCAAAAGCCGACGACGTTCGTGCGCACCACCGCGTTTTATCAGGCCAACGGCGGGGAGGGGCGGACGGTTGCCGGCGCTCCAGCTGCCCTGTGGGAATCGGCCATTGTTGATGCGTTCCGAGAGTCGGGGCGCTTTTCGCGGGTGACTACCGACAAGGTTGACTCTGACATCTACGCCGAAGCCACGCTGTACAACAATGAACAGTACAGCGTTGTCTCCGCCGTTGTGACCGGTTTGACCATGTTCATCATTCCCAGCACGGCGAAGAACACGTTTACCCTGGAAACGGTGTTCAAGGACAAGGACGGTAAAGAACTTGGGCGCATTCGCAAAAGCGAGTCGGTGCGTACCTGGATGCAGTTGGTGTTGATCGTTGCCCTGCCTTTCCAGCAAGACACTCGCGAAGTGGTGCAAACGCTTGCCCGCAGCACGCTGGAAGAAGCGGTGCAACGTCAGTTGCTTTAGAGCATGCCGCTTGCGAAGCGGCCCTGGCTAAGCGTCGTGAACTGGTCTGGTATCAGGATTGGCTGACGAGGTTGTCTGAATTCCTGATAAAGATTCAGGGCCCGAGCCGCGACGAGAGTTCGCGGACAAGTCCACGCATCCCGAGCCCACAGGGGCCTGCTGGAATTAGGCTTGGCCGCGAAGGCGTCAGAGACGCCTCAACTACCCGGGTTAATTACGCCACAAAAACACCTTCAGTCGGCGGCCGCAATCGATGCCTGACCACCTCCAGCACATCAGAGCCATCGCGCAACGAAATGGCGCAGAGCAGGGCGAAGTCACTGAGGATGAACGACTCGCACTCGATCGTGCCACGCATGGCCAGGTTTTCGAGTACCTGGGTGACGGCATCGATTCGGTACTTGGCAGCGTCGATCAATACATCGAGTGGGGCTTGGGTGTCGACGAACAATGTAGGCATGTCGTCGCAGTTGCTGGTGAGCGGCTTGAAGCGGTTTTCGGGGTAGGGGGTTGGTTTTGTGTAGGGATGATCGGTAGTCGCTTTTGTCATTTTCTCAAACTCAAGAGCAGGAATGTGAACTGCCAACAGCCGTCGTCAACGGTATTACTGACGCAAGTTAAGTACCGAAAAACAAACGACAGTGCTGGTGCGTGATGAGCTTTGAGGGTTCCTACGCCCTGCCACTGCAAACGCAGTGACAGCGAAAGACTAACCCAGGAGTTCACTTCGCACCAGTTCATGCTAGTCGACACAACTCGAAGGAAATTTCCGCAGAAATGGTAGAAGAATCCCGTTGGCTGTCAGACCGATCCCACGGGCAAGCTCCATCCCTACACATCGACCCAATCATGTAGGTACAAAGCCTCCCCGCGATTGCGCGCCGCCGTCACAGAATGTATCGACCTAAACATTCAACCGCGAGAATTCTATGGCGCAGACAACGACGCGCCATGGTGCGCGAGGCATCTGGAAAGGAAGAAGTCAGAAAAGACGAATTGCAGGTGGGAAAGGCTGCTAACTAGTTTAAACGCGTTGTTACTACCCACAGAATCACATTATTCCTATCCCCATAAACAAACGTGGGAGCGAGCCTACTCGCGAATTCGGTATGTCAGTCAAATCGCTATCGACTGATTCACCGCATTCGCAAGCAGGCTAGCTCCCACAAAGAAGGTATGTGATTGACCTGATCAGCTAACGCCCTGCGACTCCACCAACGAGGCTTTCTTGAGTCTGCTTTTCTGGTAACCGCGCAACACCAGCACAACCACCATCCCGCATAGAACCCCAGTGGCATTCGCCACCATGTCACCCCAGGACGCAGTACGCAAAGGCATCAAGCTCTGCTCTAGCTCGATCAACATCGACCCCAGCAACGGCCAAAACAGCAGCCAGCCGAGCCGCGTGCCGGGGAACGCCAGGTAGGCGCTCACCGTCAAGCAGGCGAAGCCGGCCCAGTGATGCAGCTTGTCCTGATTCTCGAATACCTGCGGCACCGGCTCGCCGCGCATGCCGGCGAAACACAGCACCAGCAGGATCACGAAAAACGCCAGTTTGGGCAGGACACGCAGAATCCGCTGCTTCATTCGGTGACCTTGTAGAAGTTGTTGTGGAACAGGTCGATGTTGCGACGCTCGGTCAGGGAATACAGCGAGTAGCTGCGAGCCAGGGCAGCGCCACCGTCTCGAGTCAGTGGTGTCCACGCAAGGTTAGCCCGGCGAGTGGTCGAACTGGCCATCAATTCGTCGAAGGGTATCGAGAAATAAATACCTTTGCCGAAACTACCCTCACCGTATTCCTCTTTCGTGGCGTTGGTAATCGTTACCCAACCACCGAACCGTACGCCGTTGGAGAACTCGCGGGACAAGTCCAAAGTAGCGCCGTAGTCTTTGGCCAAATAACGCCCAACGCTGAGTGCGCCCAGAATGTCCTGGAACGAACTCCGATAGTAAAGCGTAGCGTTGCCGGTGATGGTGCTGTAATCACGCAGACCCAAGCCCTGATCGAAATCACGCTGCTTGACCCAGTTCATGTCCACACCAACCGCCCAGCGCTCGCCCATGGGACGGTACAGTGCTTCACCGCCGACGCCGGCGAACATCGATTCCAGATAGCCGCCGTACACCATGCCGTAGAGGTCTTCGTCCAGCTGCTTGACCTTGTTCAACTGGAAAGTAGGCATCGTCACTTCCGACGTCGTCATGTACTGACGCAAGTCGGTACGCACGCGCGGCAGGCCGCTGGGTGCGTCGTACTTGAACTTGTCGAAGTTGTTGATCAGGTTGGCGCTCAACAGGCCGCTCCACCACAGATCAGGCTGGAACCGGTACTCAGCACTCAAATCGGCACTGAATTGGTACAGCAGGAATCCGTCAGGGCCGCCGACGTTCTGTTTGTAACCCAGGCCCAGGCCGTAGGTGAACTTGTCCGGCGTCTTCGCATACAGGGTTTTTTCCTGATGCGGCACTGGAACATTCTGCTCAGTTACGCGGCGCAGGTCTTCCAGCGGGCGATCTTCTTGCACCACTTCGCGGAACGTATCACGGGGCAGACTGACTTCCTGGACCGGCAAGCTGTAACGAGTGTCCACCATGGTGAACCAGTTGATCTCATCGTTAACGCTGTTGTCGAGGATGCGCGAAGCACGGCCTACGGCTTTCGGGGTGTGGAAGTAGCGGCCCTGTTCACCGTAGACGATCAGCTCGGAGTCACGCTGGGTGATTTTCGAAACGGTGTAGCCCGCGTTGTTCTGCAGGCGCTTGGCGACGCCGGCCCATTGCACGTCCGTTGGCGCGGTAGTCGGTTTCACGTCCGGCACGGGTTCGGGTTTTGGGTCGAAGCTTTTGGTCGGCGCCTTGCGGGTGGCGAAGTTGGTGTGCAAGGTGATGCCGAACATGGCGGTGTTGCCGCGTTCCCAGGCTGCGTGGAGGTCTACCGAATCGGTGGCTTTGAAGACGAAGCCCAGGTTGATTGGGGAGTCCTGGATCTGGTTGTTGTTTTGCGGCTCGTGCTGGTAGTCGTTTCCTTCGTATTCAAGTTTTATGGACAATGGGTCCCATGGTGTTTGGTAGTTCACGCCGCCGAAGAAGGACGGTGAGCCACGGAAGTAGCTGTTACCGTTAAAGTTGCCTGCTTGAGTGCCTGAGTCAGGCCGCGTATCGAATTTGTCATCCAGCCAGCCCAGCGGGTTATCCATATCGCCACGGTTACCGATATAGCCCCACGCTAAGCCCAAGCTCAGATCGAAATTACCCATGCGTTTGTTGCCAACAAAGTACTCGCTGGAGAACAGGCCTGTACCACCGATATCTCGTGCACCTAAGGCAACTTCCGGTATCCAGTGACTCTCGTCGAGTAGGCGTACCTTTGCATCAATCGCCTTATCCTTATAACTCTGGCTACCGCTCAAAGATTCCGGTCCATAGTCTCGGTTACTGATCGAGGTGTACCGGAACGAGCCTTCCAGCCAGTCAAAAGGCTGGAAAGAAACGCTGTAGCGGCTATATGGATCAGTCCGGCTAGCGGTCAACGACAGTTCACCAGCAGGGGCCATGCGCGCGCTAGGTGTCTGCAACAGACCTACACCACCAAAGTCGCTCTGGGTGTGACGCGGTTCAGCTACCGCCCAAGCACTGCAACCAAGCAACAGGCATGGGATCAAGTGATACTTCATGGCTTCACCTCCAGCAGTGGCTGGGTGGCGATGAAAGCAGCCAGTTCGGTATTCAGGTCTGGAGTTGGATCACCCTTTGCGGTGCTGTGAACAGGCACATAGATGCGCGCACCTGGGGCCGGGTGTACAGACTTGGTTTCATTCCATAGCGCAATGCCTTCCTGGAAAACGCGGCCATCCGGCTGGATGACAAACAGCAAGTCTTTGTCTGCACCAGGATCACGCGGGCAGTTTTGCAGATAGTTGGTTGCCGGCTGCAAAGGCTGGTACGCCAACTCGCATTCTTCAGCTACCGCGCCCACAACCTTCACTGTGTTCGGGCGGGTAGGGTAGAGCAGCATGTCACCATTGCTCAGGTACGGATTGTCCCCACGGTTCAGTTCCACCCGAACCGGATCAAGTTGAGCCACTCGGCGTCCGGTAACTGGCATGGCCTGAACCTTGTCGATCAAACGTTCAGCCAGGGCGGCTAGCTCGATTTCGTCATCCTGCAGTGCGTTGCTCTTAACAGTCGCGAGATCGAATAGGACGCCCAGCTTCAATCGCTCCTGTGCATTGCGCAGAGGGGTATTCAACCACGCAGCGCCAAGCAGATACGCCTTCGGATTAACCTGGGCCGGAAGCAAAACATCATGCAGGCGAGTTCCTTCCTGGAACGAATAGCGCCCAGGTTTGGCGGCATCGCCCTGCACGGTGACCAGCGAGTCAGCATTTACGGCAAACGTCATGAGCAGGCTGCAGCAAAGCAGCCAGGAGGAACGAGAAATCATTGCACTACCGGCTTATTCGGGCGCACTTGAACAATGCGTAGGGGCAATTCGGGAGTTAGGTGTTGCACGCTGGCCATGATGAAGCCGTCGGCAGGGTCGACCCAATACTGGTTCCGCGCGGTGAAGCCCAGACCTTCCATGGTGATGTCCTCATCAACGCGCAATAACTCCACGTCGCGGTCGAGGATATTCACGGTTTCCAGGCCTTTCTTCTCAAAGCGACTGGTGAGCGTCACACCCATGCGATAACCATCGACAAAGTCCACCTGGCGGCGGGTTTGCAGGCCATCGGCAACGCGGTGCAAGCCTGCTTTGAAAGGCGATTTACCCTCAAAGCGGGTGCCATCGAGGTTGTTGTTGAAACCAACGCTGCGAATAGCCAGGCCGTCTTCGAGCATCAGGATCTGGCGAGTCGAGGCCATCCAGAAACCAACACCATCCTGCTGACGCACCAACGCCATAACAGCTTCACCCGTGGGTGCTGCGATGGTGATCTGGTAGTACGGAGTTGCATCCACCTGTTGGCGGGTGAGTTCCAGGGGCTCAGGACCTTCGAAAGCGGCCTTGAGCGTGTCCATGGAAGCGGTCATCAACGGGTTGCAGGCGCTCACCAGCAAGGAGGCCACCGATAGGGTGGCCAGTCGCAGAAATTTCACAAGAATTCCAGTTCTTAGTTGTTGCTACCCAGGTCATCCTGAATGCCGACGCCTGTACGAAGCAGGTTGGCAGATGGAAACACTTGGCTAATGAAGCGGTTCCAACGTGTTACATCAGCTGGGCCGACATAGACGACGTCCTGCGGTTGCAATTTAAAGTGCTGGGCAATTGCAAAAGCCGAAGGCGACTTAAGGTCAATTTGGTATACCTTTACCGGTTGATCCGCTAGGTTTTCAACCCCACGAATCACATACACCTCTTTGCCGCTAGAGGTTTCCTGGCGTAGACCGCCAACGCTACCGAGCGCGTCGGTTAAATTCATATTGCTGCCCTTAAAATTCAGCGAACGTGTTGCAGTAACTTCGCCGAGCACATAAACCTTCTTCTGGTCGTTGTACGGAAGGTGCAACTGGTCGCCGTCTTTGAGGAATATATTGTGCAGTTGGGAATGTTTTCGATTTAGCGCGTCAAGATCAATGAAGTATTCGTGGCCATCACGCTTGAGTACCAAGCCGGAGATATCAGCAGTTTCCGGAACAATAGACCCCTGCCCAATAGCGTCGAGTAGTCGCAGAGGTGTATTGGTAATAGGAAATTGGCCCGTTTTTAAAAAAGCGCCAGATAGGATTACTCTCTGACTGACGAAACGCAGAATGCTTACATCTACCTGAGGCTCCGCGACCACTTTCGCCAGTCGAGACGCGATGACTGCCCGAAGTTCCTCAATGGTCTTTCCTGCTGCTTCAATAGTTCCTACATAGGGGTAGAAAAGGCTACCGTCAGGACGAACAAGGCGCCCATTCGCTTCAATCTGCTGTTGCGAACCAGAAGGCGCTGTTAGCTCCGGGTGGTCCCAGACAGTGATGTAGATCAGATCACCGGCTCCGATCCGGTATTCAACTGGTTGGTAGCTCAGCAACTCAGGAGCTACTAAATTGGAATGGTCTGCAGCTGACTCGATCGCTACTAGCTTAGGGGTGATCGGAATCAGCTCGATCCGGCTGCTCTCGGGCGAACCTTCACGTACCAGATTACCCGTGTCCATGTGCTGACCAGGGGAAAATATGCAGCCTTGCAGGGACAGGCCAACCAGCATGGCCAAGGGAAGCGCGCGATTCATTGTCGAAATTGCTCGAGGGGATAGGCGAAACAAAACCTCCCAGCAGGGCTGGGAGGTTAGCGTATCGAACTAAAAGCGAAGGGAACTGTTTTCAGTTGGTACCAGTGGTGCCGGTGGTGCCAGTAGTGCCGGTAGTGCCTGGAGTACCATCATTACCGCCACCGCCGCCGCTGTTGGAGGCAGCAACGCCTACAGCAATGAGGCCAGCGCCAACCGCCAAGCCAGTGCCAACGGTTACCCCACCAGCGATCGGTGTGGACAAGCTCAGCGGAGCATCCGCTTTAGGCGCCGACGCAGCTTTTGCAGGTGCTGTTTCAGCAGCCATCAATGGGAGGCTGATGGTGGTTACGAGGGCCAAAGCCAGTAGTTTTTTCATAATCGTGCTCCTTGAAAGGATGATCCTTGAGTGGTTATTGGGTAAGGGTATTTCAGTAAGCATTTGTAATGCAAGCTAGAGCTGCTGATTCATGGTTTTTTGAGAAATTTTCAGTTTGTGTATCTCCGAAATCCGCCGAATTACGAAGGACAAACCCTTTAATCGGGCCTTGACTGGCGCCAGAAAGCGGACTGGAGGGTGAAGTCGCTGGTTTGCGTGATTTTTCAGTAACTACCGCGTCAGTGGCCGTAACCCTGCGGATTGCCTAACTGCCAGCGCCAAGTATCCGTCATCATGTCCAATAAATTTCGCTTTGCGCTCCAGCCCAGTTCTCTCGTTGCTTTTTCAGGGGCGGCCCAGCACTGGGCGATATCGCCGGATCGGCGTTCTACCACTTGATACGGTACTGCCCGACCGCTCGCCTCCTCAAATGCCCGAATTATTTCCAGCACGCTGTAGCCGATCCCCGTGCCGAGGTTCCAGATGTTCACCCCGTTTGTCTGGAGAATTTTTTGTAGTGCGCACAAATGTCCGTCAGCAAGATCCTGAACGTGTATGTAGTCGCGAACCCCGGTGCCGTCAGGCGTCGGATAATCATTACCGAACACTGAAAGATGCTTGAGCTTGCCAATTGCGACTTGGCTCACATAAGGGAGAAGATTGTTAGGGATGCCATTGGGGTCCTCTCCAATGATCCCGCTTTCATGCGCACCGACTGGATTGAAGTAACGTAGAAGACCTACACTCCAACGTGGATCCGAAAGACTTAAGTCTCGGAGCACGTCCTCTACCATCAGCTTCGAGCGGCCGTAGGGATTTGTGGGAATACCAGTGGGAAAATCTTCACTAATCGGCATTTGTGTCGGCTCACCGTATACGGTGGCAGAGGAACTGAACACTAAATTGAAAACACCTGCACGCGCCATCGCATTAAAAAGTGAGATGCTACCTACGACATTGTTGTCGTAGTAATTCAGCGGCATCCTAACACTCTGACCTACAGCTTTCAGTCCCGCGAAATGCAGTACTGCTGAAATACGATGTTCGTTGAAAAGATCGTCTAATATTTGCGAATTGCGGATATCACCTTCAATGAATGTCAGAGACTTACCGCAGATGTCCTCAACTCTGCGCAACGCAATATCAGAGCTGTTGCTAAGGTTATCAAGTACCACTACTTCGAGGCCAACTTCCAGCAACGCAAGGGTCGTATGTGAGCCGATAAAGCCGGCGCCACCAGTAACAAGGATTTTCTCAGTCACGAAAAAAGCATCCATTCTTTATCAGGAATATGAATCAGCGCCACTCTTCAGGATAACTCGCTTTCCAGTCTGAAAGCGCCGACTCCAAGGTGTACTGATATGTGTAACCATTTTCCACTAAAAAGTTAGGTAAGATATTATTTGAGCGAACTAATTTGCGTATTCTCACAGGGCTGAACGGATGTACAATTCTTAAAGGGCGCGCAATTAGTTCAATCGAATAAGCAAGTGAAAGTATAAGTGGGTAGGGGACCGACGGGACTTTCCGCTTTATATTTGCCACTTGGCATACAGCTTCTACATACTCTTGAATGGAAGGTCCAGGATTCATTGTCATATTGAATAGAGAAAAATTTTCACCTTGATTTTTCTGACGTTCCAATACCCACGACATTGCGGCGCAGAGTTCTTTCACATACGTGCCAGCTTTGCGAGTGTCGCGGTTGCCCATATAGAAAAAATAACGCTTGTTTACGGCCTTAATTAGGCGAGAGACATTACCGCCTTCTCCCGGCCCAAATACGACACCAGGCCTAACTATCACGAGATGTCGCTGGTCCCTTTCTCGCGCAAGCCACGCTTGATGAATTTTTTCGGCGACTAATTTCGAGGCACCATATGCGGTGGAGGGGACTGGGAGAGAGCGCTCGTCGCGAGAGGCTTCACTGGGACCATATGGGGATATCGAACTCGTAAAAATAATATTTTTGCAGCTTATCTGCTCAGCCCAATTGCAAACGTTTTCAGCACCCAGCAAGTTAGTTTCAAAGTATTCACTATCTTCGTGGCCTGGTTCCCGATGTACCGCTGCGAAATTTGCGATTAAATCAACCTGTTCGCTGGGTTGCCAAGCAATCGTTTTACGCAAGTCACCATTTACTTCGACGATTTCGGGCGTATCTTTTAAAAGTATATGGCGGAACGGGAAGAGTTTATCTTTGACTTGCTGCTTGTCATACAAGTAGACCTTGCCAAAGTTTGATGTTTCAATGAGGTGCTTGGCAAAAAACAAACCGATAAATCCCGACCCACCAAAAATAACAGCAACTTTCATTTTTTGATTCCTATTTTCTTTTGTGGAGTCAAAGCTGTTTTACTCCCTTGAGTTTTCTCTCGAGCAGTCCTATTGCCTTTTTCAAGAGATTCTCACCTTCGAGATTAACCACTGGTAAAAATTTAATTTGGTCGGCGGGGATGTTATGCTCGACCCAAACATTTAACAGCCGTTCAGCCAAAAAGCCGAAGACACGGCCCTGGTAAGGTCCGTAATCTTGGTATTGAATCCGTTTTTGAGCTTCAAAGAGTATTGAAAAGAGCCATTCACAATAATTATTAAAAGGTTCTGAGTGCATAACAAACATATTGTATAAAGAAACTTTTTTACGGCTCATCACTTCGGTGAACGCCGGCGAGTATTGAGGATGATATTCTTGGATGATTTCTTCTAGGGTGTTGAGATCATTAATGTAGTGCGCGTTTTCGTAGTGTTTGCGAATAGATTCAATCCAGTAGTTTCTGGGTTTCGAAAGTATGATTTTGTTGTCTTCCAAAAACAACGAGAGCTCTGCAGAAGTACAGATATCCTTCCCGGATATTTGGATTGAATTTGAATCCGATTTAAAATATCTGCGGTAATGTACCAGTCCGTAGATGTCCGATTTTCGACTCTTCCAAAGCCAATAAAGACCCGTTAGCTCACAAAAGTTTTTGTTTAGATGAGAAATATTGTCTCCAGTGTCGTCGCCCGTAAATCCTAAAGCGGCCGCGCTGGTCGCTCGCCCTACATGTATCGGCATGTAGCCATCGTCATGGGGGAATTCGTAGCTTTTGTGGGCTGCAACCATTATTGAAATATTGTGGTTGATCATAGAGGCTCCACAAAAAAAGCTGGGATCGGATTTTTGGATTCTACTGCCTTAAGAAAGTTTTTTGCGGTATGCAACGCTTCTGCGATAGTAACATCCATGTCTAAATAGCGATAAGTTCCAAGACGTCCAACGAATGTGACATTCTGTTCTGCTTTAGCCATGGCAACATATTTTTGCAATAAGCACTGCTCGCTGGATAAGCGTATTGGGTAATAAGGTATGTCTCCAGGCGAGCACTCGCGGCTGTACTCTCTAAACGCTACTGTGCCGGAATGTGACTCCCAAGGTGCGAAAAATTTATGCTCCGAAATGCGGGTGTGTGCAACAGACTCATCGCCATAGTTCATAACGGCGCATCCTTGAAAATCCCCACTATCTCGAATTTCTTGAAAATCTAAAGTCCGGTAGCCGAGACGGCCCTCACTGTAGCTAAACCAACTATCTAACGGACCGCTGAAGAAAACATGATCATAATCAGTTGTATCTTTTTTTAGAATCTCACGATCAAGTTCGATGGTGATATTAGGGTGGTTCAAGATTTTCTCAACTATCGGTGTGTAGCCATCTTTCGGCATACCTTGATATTTATGATTGAAATAATTGTCATCATAGTTAAAGCGGATAGGTAGCCGTTTCAATATACTAGCCGGCAATTCGGTGGGTTCAAGGCCCCATTGTTTTTTTGTATACCCCTTGAAAAACGCATCGTATAATTCTCGGCCAACGAAGCGAAGTGCCTGTTCTTCAAAGTTTTCTGGATTCTCAATTGTTTGATCGCCCAAAGATCGAATGAGTTCTTTAGCTTCTGCTGGGTTTAAAGCCTTATTAAAGAATTGGTTGATTGTGTGCAGGTTGATAGGGAGGGAAAACACAGAATTGCCTACTGTCGATTTTACTCGATTGACATAGGGCATGAATTCCGTGAATTTAGATATATACTCCCAAACTTCTTGATTGTCAGTGTGAAATATGTGAGGGCCATATTTGTGAATCATAATTCCTGTTTGCGAATCGCGTTCCGAATAGCAATTGCCAGCAACATGACTGCGAGAGTCTACGATTTTGACTTTGAGGCCAGCGTTCGCCAGTTCTCTCCCAATGACAGCTCCAGAAAATCCAGTGCCGACGATTAAAATTGTTTTCATGTTAACTCATTTTAAATTTGGTTGGTTTGTGTGAGTACGCAACTGCGATGAAAATAGAGAAGAATGGGTTGTTTAGTGTCAGTCCGTTGAGCGCCATTAGCATTATGATGATGAATAGTCGAAGGTTGATATCTTGTTTTTTAACTGATTTCCAAAAAAAATAATAAGCTGCAGACGAAAATACTCCTAATTCAAACAAAAGCTGTCCATGAATGGAAAGAATTCTACCGCTGCCGAGGTTTTCTGGTCGATCAATGTAATTGATCCAATTAAAGTAACTAAAATATTTAATTAGATATTCATACTGTACAAATGTCCATTGGAACAATCCATAGGGGAGTCCGAAGTTGTCAAAAAAAGCTTTGATTGGGATTACTATGTTAATGACTCTCAAGCCAAAACTTTGATCCCTTTCTGCGAGCAATAGCGGAGCTCGAATAAAATCGATAAGTATTCCGCCCATTCTACTGTCTTGGAATACTACTAAGAATATAGCTATAAGTGATAGGGCGAGAGCGCAAACGATGAAGAAGTGCAATGGCTTCTTTGAAAGTAGAATCCCTAGGATAGCTGCAGTATATATGACGCCGACAGAAGATTTTGCCACAAATAAAGTTAGAACCAAAGTTGCTAATATATATTTTGTGTTGTTTTTATTAAGAATGTATAGCGTCAAAGAAGTGAGTATCAGTGCGAGTGAGAAGTATGCTGGTTCAGTGGCCAGGGAAAGGCTTCCTCGCCCTGTGGTAAGTATCAGTTTATCCCTCCAGAATGTGAAGGCCTGAGGGTCCAAGACTTGTATTAATCCCACTATACTCCATGCTGAAAATATAACCTTTAAACAGGATTCTAAACTTTTTGGACCTAAGTGTTCATAGGCTATATTTACCGCCATGGTTATAAAAATTATGCTGATGTATCCGTAGAATCCGCGGATAAAATAATATCCGTCAAAACCGAAGAATAAAGTATGGAGAACCATCATTGTTATTATAAATACAATGGATCGGAAATATAACGAGTCAATTCTCTTTTTTTGAAAAAGGGAGGCGCCTACAACAAAAATTGAGAGGAGCAACGGAATAGGTTGCACATCAGATTCTGTGCCAATTCCAAATGGTTTCAAGTAAGGTTGAGTTATTATTGCAATAAAAATAAGGAATAATATTTTAGTTAAGTTGCGATTGTCATTGTGCTGAATGATCGACGGCATGAGGTTTAATTCTATATGCGATGAGTTTATCTTTGCGTATCTGACGCAGGACTCGCTAAGATTCGGCGCAGAATTCTTGAAGGTGCATGAGCTGATACTCAAAGAAAACGTTGCATTCGATTTTAGTCGGACTATTTATGTGGTGTTGCTGAATTTCGCGCCATGAAATAGGTTTGATGCCCACGTCTCTAAATGCAACCTCGTAAGCTGAAATACTGTCTAAAGTTATGAATTGTATTGTTCCTCCAAGGTGTGCTATCTCAAATGCCATTGTTGAGAAAGCACTAATGACAGTATCCTGTTTGTTTAGCTGTTCCATGAAGTCTCGAGGACTATCATCGTTGATTGCTATGTTTTGTGATCCGATCTCGTTGACGTAGTCATAGTTGTCCCTTGGATGTCGTCGGATTATGATGTCAGTTTTAATTTCCGAAGAAATTTCCAATAGTCTTTTTATTATTTCTATTTGTTCAAGGTGGGCTTCGGGTTTGTTGTGTTCTTTGTAAGCTTGCGTTAAGTAAAATATCCGACGTGGAGCGTTTGTTAATAGTATTCTAGTGTTGTCCTCAAGCCATACTGCTCCAATTGATTTGATTCTATCCGAAGATATAGAGCGGGCTTGCAAGAAATTAGAGTTAATTGGTGTGCTGATGAAGCATGCGTCTGCGTGATATGGGTTTAGGTGTCGATTTAATATTCCAAATTTTTTAAATTTGAAGTAAATTTTGTCTGATAAGCTTGAAGGGTTTTTACTATCGGGGTGTAAGGATCTTATATATGAGCCATATCGGACTTTTGTAATTAAGTGAGCAAGCCTGTTTCTCAGGCAGGGCGAGCCGAGTAATACTGTAATATTATTGTTTCTAATGATTTTTATGAGATTTATTGTTTCTATGATTTTTGTTATTGATTTATTGATTAATTTATTTTTTTTCGCTGTGTTTTCGTAGTGCGGTTTAAAAATCATGTGCTCGAGTTTGGCGTCATTTAATATTGTTGTCAGCTCGCTTAACTCTTCGTCCGTTTCTGTACTCACACATATCATGACTAGTTATCCTCCTATTTTATTAGTTTCAGACTAGTCGCTGTGTTGGCGGTAATGTCTTCTGCCGCTATTTTTCCAATAACCTGATCAAGGTGCTTTGGAGCAAGCCCATGTCCTGGTCTTACGCTCCTAACAACATCTTTGGTTATTAGCTCACCAGCTTTGATGTCTTTTGTAAAATACAGAGAGCGACGAAATTTTACGTTTCCTTGTTCGCTCGATTTGCGACCGTAATCGATCATGCCCAAAGCTGACCATGCAGTCTTAGCATCCCGACAGAGCGCAGTAAGCTCAGTTGGTTCTAATGAAAAGCTATCGTCTGGCCCGCCCCCTCTACGATCGAGGGTGAAGTGTTTCTCGACTATGGATGCCCCAAGTACCACGCTGGCTATCGCAGTGGTGTTATCCAATGTATGGTCAGACAAGCCAGTTACTAAACCGTAGCGCTTCATCATATCTGGAATTGTAAAAAGATTGTAGTCCTTCGCTGGAGCTGGATAGCCGCTGACACAATGAAGAATCGCTAATTCCTTGCATCCACCTTCATGCGCTGCATTTACCGCTTCTTGGATTTCATCAACATCGGCCATGCCGGTTGAAATAATCATCGGTTTTCCAGTACTCGCTACATACTTTATAAGAGGCAAATCAATCGCTTCGAAAGAAGCGATCTTGTAGGCTGGAGCGTTTAGGTCCTCTAATAAATCGACGGCGGTGTTGTCAAATGGAGAGCTGAAAATTGTAATGCCGATCTTGCGCGCGTGCTCAAAAAGAATTTTGTGCCAGGACCAAGGCATGTGTGCTTCTTTATAAAGTTGATAAAGGGTTTTCCCGTCCCAAAGACCTCCATGGATCTGGAAATCCTCAGAGTCGCAGTTCAGTGTAATTGTGTCAGCAGTGTAAGTCTGCAATTTGACCGCGTCGGCACCCGATATTTTCGCTTCTTCAATAATTTTTAATGCGGTTTCTAACTTTCCATTATGGTTAGCGGAAAGCTCGGCAATTATATAGGGAGGTGCGTCCGCTGCAATGCGACGACCCGCGATGCTGATACTTGGAATTTTCGACATGGTAAAATCTCTTAATTATTTAGTGGCCACTGAGAGGCGAACAGTCCGAAACATACAACATCGTGATAGAGTTCGCCGTCGAAGTGATGACTGCGCAATATACCTTCCTGTTGGAAGCCAAGACTCAGGTGGAATTTTATAGAGCGCTCGTTATACCACAGTGCCTGACCGCAAATTTTGTGAACTGCCGCTTCGTCAAAGGCGTATCGCAACGCGGCCTCGCCTAATTTTCGACCTGTACCTCGCGGAGCATCCGGTGCTGCGTAGAATCCCCACTCAGCTATGCCGCCAGGACCTATTTTGTAGATATTTATAAACCCAAGAGGAATGTTATCGTATTCGAAAACAAGGAGATATCGGTTGGTATCCTGAGACCCTTTTTCGAACCATAAAGTGTGATCGGCGAGTTTGATTGTATTTTGGGTATACATATAACGGCGTACATCTTCGTGATTACGCCACGCCAGTACTAATTCTAGATCCTCCCGGGTCATTGGCCTTACCCGGGATCGTGTCGGTACGCTTTCAGTCAATTGAGAGCTCCAGGTGTTGGATGACGGCGGGAACTCCTTGGCCATTCGCTATATCGGTGGCGGCCAAGCTCATATGTTCTCGCAGGCTTGGCGATTCAATAATCTTGTTTAGCATGTGAGGAAGCAGCAGTAAAATTTCCTCTGGGCCTTTTAGTAATTGAACTGCGCCAGCTTCCTCAAGGCCCTCTGCAACTTTTCGCTGATTGCTGGCCAGTACCAGCATGAGAGTTGGTAGCCCAAGGCAACAGCGCTCCCAAGAGGTTGCCCCAGCGGCGCCTATTGCCAAATCGCTATCGGCCATCAGTTGAGCCATATCGGAAACCGCCGCCTTTACGCTGGTGGGCCAACGCAATTGTGTGGCTTGCAGTCGAACCTCCGATAGCCAAGGGGCACTTGCACCCATCACCACCGTAATTTGGCAGTTGCTGGGCAATTCTGAGGAATTCAGCGCCTCTAGAACTTTTCCTGTGGCGTTATCCTTGTCTACTCCGCCCATGGTGATGAGTAGGTTTTCGAGTTTAGAATCTTTCCTACGATCCAAACTGTAGTTCCGGAGGTTCGCGAACTCTGGTCGTAGTAACGAATATTCCGAGCCGCAGAGCAACGTGCAATCATCAGGGACCCAAGGCGCGTAGTCCCCGGTATTCCGCCCGAAAGTCTGATCAAGCACAAGATCGGCTACATGATGGCGATCAGCTAGATCATCTATCACCATTAGTTTTTTATAATGCGCTTTTAATTTGGTTTCCCAGCGATAGTCAAGTGCATAGTGGTCAACGATTAGCCAATCAAGTAGGGTTTCGCCGAAAATCGCAGTGCAGTCTGCAGCGTCATCTAGCTGAGTGGAGGCCAACCAACTGGAGTGCTCAAGTTCTTTTTCTGCTGTTGATTCATGGGTAACCTTTGAGACTGCAGCTTTTGGTTCCTTGATGGGCAGCACTACAACTCGGAAGCCTTTGCTTCGGACGACCGCAATTAAGTTGCCTTCATGCTCACGGCAGATAAATTCGCATTCGCTTCCTTTCAACGTGAGCGCTTGGGCGAGTGTAATGCAACGCATAACATGCCCGATGCCTATTTCAAGCGAAGCATCAACTCGAAAAGCGATCTTTAACGGTTGCTTATTCACGGAGTTTGCGCCTGCATAGCCTTGAACAACCATTCAGCTCGTATCCAGTCTTCCATGGTATCAATGTCTTGCACGCGATGACGCGGTAATGCCACAGGAATCGAGGCAGGGCTAAAGATCATACGGCCTTGCAGCCAGGCTTCAGCGGTACCCCAGTAGAACTGTCCTGCGTCATGAAACGCCTCTTTAAGGTCCTGAGAGCGGGTATTGAAATTTTCAGGATTGAACATCTCCACCCGTCCTTCGGAGTTTAGGTGAATAGCTCTCTGAATCGGAAAGGCGTAGCTAGTGACCGAAAAGGCGTAATCGCAGCCGGCTTCAGTAAGTCTATCGAAACCGCGTCGGATATCCTCGAGGCTAACGAATGGGGCGGTCGCATATAGGCAGCAAGCTTGCTCAACTGTTTGACCCCGTGCGTTGAACCACTCAATGGCATGCCGTATTACCGGAATCGTCCCGGTATGATCGTCGGATAGCTCCGCAGGACGAATGAAGGGTACTGTGGCTCCGTAGTGACGAGCCACTAGGGCTATCTCTTCATCATCGGTAGAAACTATTATCTGATCAAAACACCCGCTTTGCAGTGCGGCCTCTATGGACCAGGCAATCATCGGCTTTCCGCAGAACAGTTTGATGTTTTTGCGCGGGATGCGCTTGCTGCCTCCGCGGGCAGGGATGATCGCCAGTTTCATGCCTGCGTCACCTCGCGCAAAGCATCAACCACTTGGTCCTGCTGCGTTTCGGTCATGGTTGGATACATCGGAATGCTGATAGCTTCGCCGTAGTATCGCTCTGCTTCAGGGAATTGACCGGTTTTGAAGCCCATCTGCTCGTAGTACGGTTGGGTGTGCACAGGGATGTAGTGCAAGTTAACCAAAATGTCCTGTGCGCGTAGCGCTTCAAAAACTTCGCGATGGTTTTTTTTGATTTTGTCCAACTGCAGACGGATCACATAAAGGTGTAGGCCCGAGTAGCTGTCTTGGTGCTGCCATGGCGTAGTAACCGGCAGATCTGACAAAAGATCGTCATAACGCTTAGCTAGTACATGGCGTCGGGCCACGTATTGTTCTAGGCGAGTCACTTGGCTTGCGCCCAAGGCACCTTGAAGGTCGGTCATTCGGTAGTTGTATCCAAGATCGACCTGCTGGTAATACCAAGGGCCTTCCATTTCCTTAGTCATCAGCGCGGCATCACGCGTAATGCCGTGGCTGCGCAACAGATCCATGCGTCGGGCCCAGTCGGCATTGTTGGTCAGTGCCATGCCACCTTCAGCGGTAGTAATAATTTTGACTGGGTGAAAACTGAAGACGGTGATGTCGCTGTACCGACAATTACCAATAGGCTCACCTCGGTACTTACCACCAATGGCGTGAGAAGCGTCTTCGATTATCTTAAAGCCGTAGCGCTGAGCTAAAGCGTGAATTGCTTGCATATCGCACGGTTGGCCGCACAAATGTACAGGCACCACGATTTTAGGCAGTTTGCCTTCTCGTTCCGCTAGCTCAAGTTTGCGTTCCAGTGCTTTCGGGCAAAGATTGTAGGTTCGCGGGTCGATATCGACGAAATCGATCTGCGCGCCGCAGTACAGCCCGCAGTTGGCAGACGCCACGAATGTTACCGGCGTAGTCCACAGCCAATCGCCAGCACCGAGACCCAGCGCCAGGCAGGCGATATGTAGCGCTGACGTAGCACTATTAACAGCCAAAGCGTGCTTTGCGCCGACGTGGCTGAGCACTGCCTGCTCAAATCGCGGCACCATGGGGCCTTGAGTGAGGTGGGGGGATTGCAATACTTCCAGAACGGCATCGATATCCGTTTGAGTGATGTCCTGGCGACCGTACGGGATCATGTATCAGATGCTCCCGATTTTTTCGTGGTTGCGATCGATCCACGTGGCCAGCATTTCATCGCTCATCCATTCGCTGTTGTTGTCGCTAGCGTAGACGAAGCCTTCAGGCACTCTTACACCATCTTTGATGCGCTTAGCACAAGTGGCCCAGCCGTTGATGGTTGGGAGGATTTTGAAGTGTTCTGGATATTCGTAAGTGTAGTAGGCGTCTTCGGCGCTGATCATCTGCTCATGCAACTTCTCGCCGGGTCGGATGCCAACCACTTCCTGTTGTGCTTCAGGTGCAACCACACGAGCGAGGTCGGTGACCTTCATCGAAGGGATTTTTTTAACGTAGATTTCACCGCCTTCCATATCCTCAAAGGCATGCCAAACGAGTTCTACGCCCTCCTCGAGAGAAATCATGAAGCGGGTCATGCGATCGTCGGTGATGGGTAATACGCCTTTGTCCTTGATCGACATGAAGAACGGAATTACCGAGCCGCGGGACCCCATGACGTTGCCATAGCGGACTACGGAAAAACGAGTGTCATGGCCTCCTGCATAGGAGTTACCGGCAACGAACAGTTTGTCCGATGCCAGCTTGGTCGCGCCGTACAGGTTGATCGGGCTGCTGGCCTTGTCAGTAGAAAGCGCGACAACACCTTTGACGCCTTTGTCAATGCAAGCGTCGATCAAATTCATGGCGCCGTTGATGTTGGTTTTTACGCATTCGAACGGGTTGTATTCGGCGGTTGGAACAATTTTGGTGGCGGCGGCATGGACCACATAGTCGACACCATCCAGTGCGCGGTATAAACGATCCTTGTCGCGCACATCGCCGATGAAGAAACGAACGCGGGAGTCGCCTTCGAACTTCTTAGCCATGTCCCACTGCTTCATCTCATCACGGGAGAAGATGATGATCTTCTTCGGGTTGTACTTGGCCAGCGTCATTGGCACAAAAGTGTTGCCAAACGAGCCAGTGCCGCCAGTGATGAGGATGGTTTTGTTGGTGAACATTCAACGAGTTCCTTGGTTGAGGCCTGGTGTTATTCAGGATTGAAATAGGCGGTATTTTGCGGGTGTCAGGGCGAAGTACGCCCAAGACTTCCAGAACAGAATTAGAGCAAAAGTAGCGCACATGCCAAGCGGTACTGCGAGGTATGGCCAATGTGTGGAAGCCAGCCACGTCGCCGGGATGAAACAAATTAAGCTAGCAATATGGCTGTGGATAATTGGGCGATCTTGACCTTGGGCGTACAATGCAAAGTGAGGAACCATGCCGATGGCATAGAGCAGCGTTGCCAGCAAAAGCCACTGGAATAGATTTTTATGTTCCAGATAGAGAGGCTTGTCCAACCAGTTAAGTAGTGGGTCTATCACTGCAATCGCAATCAGTGCAAAGGCTACTGTCAATACCAAGGTTTGGATTAGCATTTTTCGGATTCCTTGGCGAAAAGCGGCTGAATCCTGTTTGTTGTGAGCACTGATTAAGGCAGGGTAGATAAATGCGAATACACCAGCATCAAGGAACGACATTAGGGCGTTGCAAATCCCTATATATAATATGTAAGCCCCGAGAACATCGAGCCCTGCTAGTGATCCGAACCAATATCTATCTAGAGTAAATACGGCTCGAATAGCAAGTGTCGCTAGTAAGAGTGGAATGGCGATTTTCAGGCCCTTCCATATCCAATTCCAATCAACCTCTTTGTGCCATCCTGATATCCCAAGGTGATTGAGCCGGTAGATACCAAGCAGGAGTGCCAATATTCCGCCAACTGTCCAAGCAGCCATTACAACGTCCAGCGAGCGGGCTGCTGGTGTAACGAACATTAATGCGGTGACAGCTACAGCCCAGATCCCTGATCGAAGAAATAACACGGCACTTGCCATGAGCTGTTCTGAGATGGCAATCAACAAGCGCCCTAATTCTTGCGTCAGATGCTCAAGCACCAATAGCGCAAAAAACCAACCTGCAACATGCCAAGGCAACAACCCTTTTAGGAATACCAAAATTAAGAGCGGTAGAAATATTGCATATAGCACTAAGGAGAGGGCCCCTTGGTCTTTTAAAAGCCCCCCCCATTCATTACGGTCGCATTTTAATATTTCACGCGTGGTGAATGTGTAGAAATCGAAACCCAGTAGGTAAAGGGCGTAGCTAATGGTGGCCGATAGCAGGCCGTAAATTCCAAGTTCAGCAGGCTCAAGAAACCGTGCAAGAAAGAAGATCAACAGGAACTTGCTGCCTAAAGTCACTCCGCGCAGAGCGATGTTGATCAGTCGGGTAATTTTTTTGGTTGGCATTCAGTGGCTAATGTTTGGTTCGATTTAATGGCTTTCCTACTGCTTACGAGTAGTGCGTGTAAAGCTAGTAGATATTTTTGGACAATAAGGTAAAAGGAGTTTTTATCAATATTTTTATGTCCAGCCACAGTGACCAGTTATTTATGTAGGCAAGATCCAGTTCTACGCGCTTTTGCATCTTGTCGATGGTTTCAGTTTCCCCCCGAAAACCGCTGATCTGGGCCAGCCCAGTGATTCCTGGTTTAATCCGATGACGAGCCATATAGGCGTCGATCTTGCCCGTGTAGTAATCATTATGGGCGACGGCATGAGGGCGGGGGCCAACCAATGACATGCGTCCTTGCAGAGCATTGAAAAGTTGCGGTAATTCATCTATTGAAGTTCTGCGAATAAATTGACCTACCCGGGTGATGCGGGGGTCGTCACGACTGGCCTGTTTGACCTCCTTGTCGTCGTGTAGTCGCATAGATCGGAACTTCCAAACCTTGATGATCTTGCCGTTCCAGCCATGGCGTTTCTGCTTGAACAGTACCGGGCCGGGCGATGACCACTTTACGGCAACGGCGGTGGCTAGCAGCACTGGGCTGAGCAATAGGATTGCTATCAGCGCAACGGACCGATCCATTACTGCTTTAGAGAGTGCTGCTGTCGGATAGGATGTCAGGGGGCTTTCATTCAGATGGATCGCGGGTAGTCCGCCGATTTCCGATACGGAGTGGTTAAGCAGAATCAGGCTTTGCAGGTCAGGAATCCAGATCACATCTACACTGGAATCTAGGAGGTCGATGTACAAACTCTCAATCTGCTCGGCTTCTGCTAGTGGCAGCGCGATGTAAAGGCGTCGAATGCGGTGCGTTGCGATTAAGTCACGCAGGTGAGCCAGGTTGCCAAGGATGGGGTATAGGCCGTTACCTGGTAACGGTTGGTCGTGCGCTGCTACCAAACCGATTAAAGGTTCATTTTTTTGCCGAGCCAGTTTGTCCGCGAGTTCGAACGCAAGTTCGCCAGTGCCAACGATCAACGAGGTGCGCTCGGCTTGTAGTTTCTGCTGATACCGCTTGGCGAGGTTATGTAATGGCACATATAAGCAGGCTTGCAGCGCGAAGCCTGACAACGCGAGGGTGATTATTACCTCGCGGGAGAAAAGTTCGCTGGTTTTAGTGACAAAGGCCATAACCATCAAACCGGAGAGCAGCGCCAACCAGCCGGCCATTAGGCGGCCTAGCCCAACGAGATAGCCATGTTGTTTGTGATAGACCTGCATCATGGAGTACGCCGGGACAGAGCCAAGCAACATGAGCACACAAAGAACGCGATACTGAGTATCGACTTCGCCTGTTTTGATCATCGCCAGTGCGCAAAGCAGGAGGATGAGTACGGAGATGGCTGCCACCCATTGCGCCCAAAAGGTAAGTCCGCGGCCTGCTGGCATGGTGGTGTGACGCTTGCGAATCAAGATAATGTCCCTTGCGTTGAAATGGGCATAGCCATCCAGGCTGTGCCCGCTGTAGGGAGGATTTATCTCCGTCCAGCTGGAAATACTGTTTGGGCCTGTGGCACAAACCGGTCGTTGTCGTTGCGTTCCCCGTATCCGTGGCAGGGGCCGCGCTTGCCTTGGCCAATATCAAGGTTTTGGGCACGCTACCGCCCCAGGATTCACCGTCGATTTCCTGAGAACGTGCGCCGTGGGTGCGACGTGAGCCGTATGCGCAAGCGCTGGCAATTTTTTGGGGTGAGGATCAATCAGGCAGGCCGAGTCTGGGCTCGTTTAATGGCAAGCAGAGGAGATGAGTCTGTCCTTGACTGCTGCACAACGCGAGGTCTGTGCAATGGCATCCTGCCGGAGTGAGTTGTAACCCTCAGCCGACGGCGCATTTTACTGATTTGGTGGGAAAAGTGAAGGGTAAAACAGTTTTTTAGGAAATATCCTATAGGCAGAACTGTGTGTTTTGAGTATTGGATCACAGCAGTTGTGTCGAGAGTAACCGGCGAGTCATGGGTTTTGAGGTGGTGGTGGTGGTTGTTTTGGGTGCGGAGGACGCGGGTGGGGCATCGAAGAAAGGTCGTGTGGCACGTGTGGAGAATGGTATTGCGGCTCAAGTGAGTAGTGTTGCGATGGGGTTTAGATCAAAAGATCGCAGCCTTCGGCAGCTCCTACCGGGGGGGGGGGCGGGCGGCGGGGGAGGTGATGGATTGTTTTTGTTTTTTAGGTTGAAGCGGTGTCAGGTTTTTTCTATTGCGGTGATCGGGACGCTTAGGGTGTGTTCGCGTTGCAGGAGTTGCAGGAGGATGACGATGCGTTCGGCGCCATCGTGGGAGAGGAAAATGGCCTCAAGTTCTTTGTAGCTGCCGCTGGTGATGCGTACGTGGTCACCTGGCTCAAGAGCTAAGGAATCTTGGGGAGTTTCGGTGAGTTGATTTTGAAGTCTTTTTCGGAGCTGTTCGATAAGTTCGTCTGCTACTGCGATGGGCTGTTTGCCGAATGTGACGAGTTGATTTACTCCGCGAGTTGAGCGGATGGGATGCCAGTTGTCGTTGAGCTGGTCGAGTTGGATGAACAAATAGCCAGGGAATAATGACTCCACTGAAGTGGTGCGGCGGCCACGTTGTATGCGTTCTACGTGTTGAGTGGGGCGGTAGCACTCGAATGCTTGGCGCGTCAGGTTCTCCTCGGCGCGCGAGTCTTGTCGTGGCTTGCATTGGATCAGGTACCAGCGGGGTGGCGGGTGCTGAGGAGGCATGCGATGGGCTCTCATGGGTAAATCAGGGCAGCGGCGCTGCCCTGATATCCGGCGCTACTTTTTGTCTGACGCGTATTCGTACTGGTAGTAGCTGTAGCTGCCGTAGCCATAGGCCGAAGCTTTTCGTTCCACGGCGTTGAAAATTGCACCTTTGACGACGATGCCATTTTGTTCGAAACGACGCTTGGTGACCTGAATTTCCTTGGCTGCGTTTACGCCGAAACGAGTCACGATCAGGCTTGTTCCTGCTTGCCGTCCGACCAGTGCAGCATCGGTAACCGCCAGGATTGGTGGCGTGTCGATGATTACCAGGTCGTACTGGGCGCTGACTTTTTCCAGAAACTGGGTGAAGTTACTGTGCATCAACAATTCCGACGGATTTGGTGGGATCTGCCCGCGGGTGATGACGTGCAAGTTTTCCACTTCCGTTGAGTGAGTCGCTGATGTCAGATCTATCTTACCTGCCAGCAAGTCAGACAAACCATTGCTCACGTCAATTCGGAACAGTTTGTTCAGATAGCCTTTACGCATGTCGGCATCGACCAGCAAAACCTTCTGCCCGGCCTGGGCTATGATGGCGGCTAGGTTGCACGAGACGAAAGATTTTCCTACCGCAGGGCTTGGTCCGGAGATCATCAGAATGTTGTTCTTTGCCTCAAGAGTTGCGAAGTGCAGGCTGGTGCGTAAACTCCGCAAAGATTCAACAGCGAGGTCTGCAGGGTTGTTAACCGCCAACAAAAGTGAACCTGTACTGGCGCGGCTGTTGCCTTTCAAGCTTGCTTCAATCAGGGATTGGCCCTTGCTGAGGGGGATCGAGGCATAAACCGGAATGCCAAGTTGCTCGATGATCTCGGGGTCCTCTACGCCGCGATTCATAGCTTTGCGAAGTAACACGAAACCAACTGCTATAAGTGCGCCTAGTAAGGTAGCAATGAGTACTATAAGAGGCTTTTTAGGCTTAACTGGTTTCTCTATATTCGCATCAGCCGAATCAATGATCCGGACGTTCCCGACTGTGCCCGCCCGAACGATGTCCAGCTCTTGGGTTTTATTTAGCAGTTGCGTATAGATTTCAGTGGTCACCTGCATGTCGCGAGCCAAGCGCAGCAACTCCTGCTGGGTTTCCGGCAGGTTCTTCACCTTTTTCTCAAGACCGCGCTTTTGTTGATCCAGTTGGCCCATTTGAGTCATTAATGCCTGATAGGCTGGATGTTCGCGAGTAAATCTGTGCTCCATTTCTGCTTGTTTCAGCTTAAGCTCAGAAATAAGAGTTTCAAGTGCTACGATTTGATCGAGCACAGCTTTGGTTTCGATAGTGATGTCTACAGAGCGGGCGCTGGTCTGGTAAGCGTTTAGCTGCCCCTCTGCTTGCTCTAACTGTTTACGCACATCCGGCAATTGCGTGCGGAGGAACTCAAGGCTCTGCGCCGCCTCTGCGGAGTTACGCTGTACGTTTTGTAGTACGTATAGTCGGTTGATTTCATCCAGCACGTTATTCGCTAGTACTGGATCTTGATTTTCAAGCGAAAGAGCGATGATGCCCGATTCTTTGCCGCGCTCACTGGCCGACACATCTTCTTGGTATTGTAGAATAGTATTGAGGCGACGCTGCTTGATGATATTGAACTGGGCGCCAATATTGGCTTTGAGTGTGGCGACTTGCAGCTTAAATCCATTCTGATCAAGCTTCTCTCCAACCTGACCACTGAGAAGTACTTCGTCGTCATCGTTGAGCAATGTCAAATTGTTGTTGCCTTCAGCACGTATCGTCAGATCCTTACCTAAGTAGGCATCCGGTACTTCGAGTTGAAAAATGTCTAGCTTTTCTCCTCCCCAGGTAAAGCTGTTCAGGCCTAACAATGGTGAAGCCAGCGCATTCTCGGTTGTTGGCTTATAGTGTCTGCTCAGAAAGTGCCCAATCAACGGGAAGTAGTTTGGTTCGTTAATGATATCGAGCTTGAGATTTTCTACTGCCTTACCCAGTACTGCTCGTGATTTAAGCAGTTCAATTTCAGTCACTGCCGGAGAAGTACCACCGAACATGTCATTCATTTCAGCCATGCCACCAAGAGCAGCCATACCACCTTTTTTTCCTTCTACCTGCACGAGCGCGTTAGCCTGGTAGATGGGAGTCGCGAGAAGAGCATAAGCAACACCAACCACGCAAAAGAACGCAGTAATCCCGATAATAATCCACTTACTATCAATCAAAGTGCCGAATAGCGCGAGCAGATCGATGCTGTCATCGTCGTCGCTGTGATCCTGAATAGGTAGGCTGTTTTGGCTTGGCATGCGGGGTACTTTTACAAGAGGTGATTATAATTTTTGCGACCAGCTGTCGACGCCTTGCGTCATCAACTGGTAGACGTGTTCGAATGCGACTTTCTGCTGGCGGTACGGGTCGGGAATTTCCTGGTTGTTCTGCCACTTGCCTAGCAGGAACGTCTTTCCGCGTACTTCCGGGGCCATTCGCGCGATGCTGTCCACGTGGCGCTGTTCCATGGTCAGTATTACATCGGCCTGTTGCAGCATTTCTCGAGTCAATTGCCGACCTTTATGGTCTGGCAGGTCGCCGCCGTGTTCGCGCAGGACTTCCAGCGCGGTGGCGTCCATGGATTTGTCCACGAGGGCGCCGAGGCCGGCTGAGCTTACGTCGATGCCGCGATGGGCCAGCTTGCTTTTAAGCAGGGCTTCTACGGTGGGGCTGCGGCAGATGTTGCCGATGCATACAACCAGGATTTTATTGAACATAGGGCTGCGCAGGTTACGGAAACGAGTGTGGTGACCGCACGGGCAGCAGGAGGAGGGGGATGGAATTCCTTTCCAGCGCAACAGTACGGCCTTCTCCGGTGCACTAATGCTGCCGGGGCCATTTTAAAAGCGTGCACTCTAGTGGCGTAGGGGGGGAGGGTCAAGGCTCTGTAGGAACTTTCTGTCATACGGGCGTTCGGTTGACCGCCCTGGCTATCCCGCCAGCATTGGGTACGTGAACAACCCGAAGTGCAGCAGGTTTAACCCGAAGTGCGCGGCGATGGCGGCGGCCAGTCCGCCGAAGCGGTAGGCCAGGCCGTAGCCAATGCCGGCCAGGGTTGCCAGCAGCACCCACTGCCAGCCGGCGCCCCAGTGCGCCAGCCCGAAAACTGTTGCAGCAAGTAACACGGCGAGGTATTCGCCGTACGGGAGGTGTTTGACCCGTTGGCTCAGGCCGCCCTGTATATAGCCGCGGAACAGGGCTTCTTCTACCAGGGTGACTAATAGCAGGTTGTTGAGGAGCCAGATGCGCGCGACGTCTGGCCATTTGGGGGCCCATTCGATGATGCCCAGCAGCCATGCGCAGGTGAAGGTGGCGAGTGCGGTGAGGGTCAGGGCGATGGCGCTGGTTTTCAGGGTTGGGCTTAAGGCGCGCTGGGCGATGATCCAGGGGCAGGCGAGCAGGAGCCAGAAGCCGAGCAGGGGTTTGTCGAGGTTCAGGTACATCGAGAAGGGCACGGCGTTTTCGCTGAAGTGTTGGGGCTCGATGACTTGGGCGTTGTGGAAGCCGGGCAGGTAGTGGAGGGCCAGGGCTATTGCGATGAGCACGAACAGGCTGTGGCCTAGGTAGCGGGCGTAGCGGTGGTTTTGGGGTTGGACGGCGAAGCCGGCTAGCAGGAGCAGGGTGATGGGGATGCTGGCCTGGAGGGACAGTTGACCGTAGGTGAGCGCCAGGACGTAGCCGGCGGTGAGGAGTGTCAAGTATGGCCAAGGCATTACGAGCATGAACATTTCCTTGTTTCAGGTTAGCTCGCTTTAGTGTGGGGCATTTAGGCAGATAGGGTCGTGGATCCTGCATTTCAAAATTGTTGACGACACCGAGTACTAGCTGCGGTTTGACCCAAGCACCGGTGCTTTTAATAGCGCGAATACTGAGCACAGGGATATATCGTTAAGCTCCATCGCGAGCAAGCTTGCACCTACAGTGGATGTGTTTGGTCGTGGGAGATTGGTTGGCTGTGAGGGCGCCATCGCCAGCAGGCTGGCTCCCACAGTGGTTCGAGTGCATTCAAGTCACTGGTTGAAAGGGCTCCAGGCGCCGTTACCGAAGAAACAGGGCCTGAAGCACCAACATCGTCCGCAGTTACGAAGCAATCAACTGGCGCAGCACGTAATGCAAAATCCCTCCGGATTTAAAGTACTCAACCTCATTTAGCGTATCAATTCGGCACAGCACATCGACCTTCTCGCGGCTGCCGTTTTCCCGGGTGATGACCAGGGTCAGGTTCATGCGTGGGGTGAGTTCGACGCCGGTCAGGCCGAGGATGTCGAGGGTTTCCTTGCCGGTGAGGTTGAGGTGTTTGCGGTTTTGGTCGAGTTTGAATTGCAGGGGCAGTACGCCCATGCCGACCAGGTTGGAGCGGTGGATGCGTTCGAAGCTTTCGGCGATGACGGCTTTGACGCCCAGCAGGTTGGTGCCTTTGGCGGCCCAGTCGCGGCTGGAGCCGGTGCCGTATTCCTGGCCGGCGATGACGACTAGCGGGGTGCCGGCGGCCTGGTAGCGCATGGCGGCGTCGTAGATCGCGACTTTTTCGCCGGTGGGGATGTAGATCGTGTTGCCGCCTTCTTCGCCGCCGAGCATTTCGTTGCGGATGCGGATGTTGGCGAAGGTGCCGCGCATCATCACTTCGTGGTTGCCGCGGCGCGAGCCGTAGGAGTTGAAGTCCCGGGGATCCACGCCTTTGCTGCGCAGGTATTGGCCGGCGGGGCTGTCGACCTTGATGTTGCCGGCGGGGGAGATGTGGTCGGTGGTGACGGAGTCGCCGAGCATGGCGAGCACCCGGGCGCCGGCGACATCCTTGACCACCGGGGGCGGGCCGCCGATGTCGTCGAAGAACGGTGGGTGCTGGATGTAGGTGGAGTCGGCCTGCCAGACGTAGGTGGCGGCTTGCGGCACTTCGATGGCTTGCCATTGTTCGTCGCCGGCGAACACTTCGGCGTATTCCTTGTGGAACATGGCGGTGTTGACCTGGCTCACGGCGTCGGCGATTTCCTGGGTGCTGGGCCAGATGTCACGCAGGTAGACCGGGTTGCCGTCGTGGTCGTTGCCCAGGGGTTCGCTGCTGATGTCGGTGCGCACGGTGCCGGCCAGCGCGTAGGCGACCACCAGTGGCGGTGAGGCGAGCCAGTTGGTTTTCACCAGTGGGTGCACGCGGCCTTCGAAGTTGCGGTTGCCGGACAGCACGGAGGCGACGGTGAGGTCGGCTTTCTGGATGGCTTTTTCGATCGGTTCCGGCAGTGGGCCGGAGTTGCCGATGCAGGTGGTGCAGCCATAGCCGACCAGGGCGAAGCCGAGTTGGTCGAGGTATTGGGTCAGGCCTGCGGCCTTGTAGTAGTCGGTGACGACTTTCGAGCCGGGGGCCAGGGAGGTTTTGACCCAGGGTTTGCGGGTCAGGCCTTTTTCCACGGCTTTTTTCGCCACCAGGCCGGCGGCCATCATCACGCTGGGGTTGGAGGTGTTGGTGCAGGAGGTGATGGCGGCGATGACCACGGCACCGTTTTTCAGGCGATAGGTGTGGCCGTCGTATTCGTAATCGGTTTCGCCGACCAGGTCGGCGTTGCCCACGGCCACGCCACCGCCGCCTTCACTTTCCAGGCGACCTTCTTCCTTGCTGGTGGGTTTGAATTGCAGGTCGATGAAGTCGCTGAAGGCCTGGGCGACGTTGGGCAGCGAGACGCGGTCTTGCGGGCGTTTGGGCCCGGCGAGGCTGGCTTCGACGCTGGACATGTCCAGGGCCAGGCTGTCGGTGAATGCCGGTTCTTTGCCCGGCAGGCGCCACAGGCCCTGGGTTTTGCAGTAGGCCTCGACCAGCTTGACGGTTTCTGGCGGGCGGCCCGAGAGGCGCAGGTAGTCGAGGGTGACGTCGTCCACCGGGAAGAAGCCGCAGGTGGCGCCGTATTCCGGGGCCATGTTGGCGATGGTCGCGCGGTCGGCCAGGGGCAGGTCGGCGAGGCCGTCGCCGTAGAATTCGACGAATTTGCCGACTACGCCTTTCTTGCGCAGCATCTGGGTGACGGTGAGCACCAGGTCGGTGGCGGTGATGCCTTCCTTGAGCTTGCCGGTGAGTTTGAAGCCGATGACTTCCGGAATCAGCATGGATACCGGTTGGCCGAGCATCGCCGCTTCCGCTTCGATACCGCCGACGCCCCAGCCGAGGACGCCGAGGCCGTTGATCATGGTGGTGTGGGAGTCGGTGCCGACCAGGGTATCGGGGAAGGCGTAGGTGCGGCCGTCTTCATCTTTGGTCCAGACGGTGCGCCCCAGGTACTCGAGGTTGACCTGGTGGCAGATGCCGGTGCCCGGTGGCACGACGCTGAAGTTGTCGAAGGCGCTCTGCCCCCAACGCAGGAAGGCGTAGCGTTCGCCGTTGCGCTGCATTTCGATGTCGACGTTCTGCTCGAAGGCGCCGGCGGTGCCGAATTTGTCGACCATCACCGAGTGGTCGATGACCAGGTCCACGGGGGACAGCGGGTTGATGCGTTGCGGGTCGCCGCCGGCCTTGGCCATGGCGGCGCGCATGGCGGCCAGGTCGACCACGGCGGGGACGCCGGTAAAGTCCTGCATCAGTACGCGGGCGGGGCGGTACTGGATTTCCCGATCGGAGCGGCGCTCTTTGAGCCAGGCGGCAATGGCCTTGAGGTCGGCGCCGGTGACGGTCTTTTCATCTTCCCAGCGCAGCAGGTTTTCCAGCAGTACTTTCAACGACATGGGCAGTTTGTCGAGGTCACCGAGGCTCTTGGCGGCGTCGGGCAGACTGAAATAATGGTAGGTCTTGTCGTCGACTTGCAGGGTTTTGAGGGTTTTCAGGCTATCGAGGGACGGCATTACGATCACTCCTTTTGATCCGCACGGCTACGGACTGAGGGGACGAACTGAGGTCTTAACCTAGTCCTGTTTGCGGCTTAACGCTAATAACTGGACTCTATGGACAGGTCCAAGGTTCCGAACTCGGCTATCATGCGCCGGTTTTCGTGACAGGCTTTGCTTCAACGCAAGCCTGGGCATCGCGCAGTGGCTGAATTCCTCGTCATCTGCCCAGGAGTAATAATGAACACCCTCTTTATGCATTGCCGGCCGGGCTTCGAAGGCGAAGTCTGCTCCGAGATTTCCGAGCATGCGGCCCGTTTGAACGTGGCCGGTTATGCCAAGGCCAAGACTGCCAGCGCCTTTGCCGAGTTTATCTGCACGGAGGAAGACGGCGCCGAGCGCCTGATGCGCGGGCAGCGGTTTGCCGATTTGATTTTCCCGCGCCAGTGGGCTCGCGGGATGTTTATCGAGCTGCCGGAAACGGATCGCATCAGTGTGATCCTGGCGCACATGGCTGACTTTCCGCTGTGTGGCAGTTTGTGGCTGGAGATGGTCGATACCAACGATGGCAAGGAGCTGTCGAATTTCTGCAAGAAGTTCGAAGTGCATTTGCGCAAGGCGCTGATGGCGGCGGGCAAGTTGGTGGAAGACCCGCTCAAGCCACGGTTGCTGCTGACGTTCAAGAGTGGGCGCGAAGTGTTCATGGGGTTGGCGGAGTCGAACAATTCGGCGATGTGGCCGATGGGCATTCCACGGTTGAAGTTTCCGCGCGAGGCGCCGAGTCGTTCGACGTTGAAGCTGGAGGAGGCTTGGCACCACTTTATCCCGCGTGATCAGTGGGATGAGCGGTTGCACAGTGACATGACCGGTGTGGACCTGGGTGCGGCGCCGGGCGGCTGGACCTGGCAGTTGGTGAACCGCGGCATGCTGGTGACGGCGATCGATAACGGGCCGATGGCGGAAAGCCTGATGGAAACCGGGTTGGTGCAGCATTTGATGGCGGATGGTTTCACCTTCAAGCCCAAGCAGCCGGTGGACTGGATGGTGTGCGACATCGTCGAGAAGCCGGCGCGCAATGCGGCGATGCTGGAGGAGTGGATCGGCGAGGGGCATTGCCGTGAGGCGGTGGTGAACCTGAAATTGCCGATGAAGCAGCGCTATGCCGAGGTAAAGCGCTTGCTGGAGCGGATTGCCGAGGGCTTCAAGGCGCGGGGGATTCGGGTGGAGATTGGCTGCAAGCAGCTGTACCACGACCGGGAAGAGGTGACCTGTCATTTGCGCAGGATTGATGTAAAAAAGCCCAAGTCCCGCTAACCCCACCCCCCGTAGGAGCTGCCGAAGGCTGCGATCTTTTGATCTTGATGTTCAGCAGCCTTGAAAGCCCAAGGTCACGATCAAAAAAATCGCCCCCCGGTAGGAGCTGCCGAAGGCTGCGATCTTTTGATCTTGATGTTCAGCAACCTTGAAAGATCAAGATCACGATCAAAAGATCGCAGCCTTCGGCAGCTCCTACGGGGAGCGTGTTATGCCACAGATGACCCAGCACGCGACATTGCGCGACAATGTCGGCCAGTTTCAGGAGTGAATCATGAGTGAAATGCTTGATACGCCGGTCGACGGCACCCTCGACGCCACCGGCCTCAACTGCCCGGAACCGGTGATGATGTTGCACCAGCACATCCGTGACCTGGTGCCTGGCGGTCTGCTGAAGGTGATTGCCACCGACCCGTCGACCCGGCGTGACATTCCCAAGTTTTGTGTGTTCCTCGACCATGAACTGGTTGGGCAGCATGAAGAGGCAGGGACCTACCTCTACTGGATTCGCAAGAAACTCGCTTAAGCAGCTCGCTTGAGCATGGATGAGCACCTCGTGGGAGCTGGCTTGCCAGCGATGGCGATGGTGAATGTGGCACCGTCATCGCTGGCAAGCCAGGTTTCTACAGGGTGATGCGGATGCGGCGGCGGGCGCTGCGGGTCAGGCGGATGGAGAGCATCAGTGCGGCGCAGCTCAGGCCGACGATCAGGCCTTGCCATAGCCCGCTCGGGCCGCTTGGTTCGCCGAACCAGTGAGTGAGGCCTAGCGCGTAGCCCACGGGCAAACCAATGCCCCAGTAGGCGAACAGGGTCAGGATCATCGTTACCCGGGTGTCCTGATAACCGCGCAGGGCGCCGGCTGCGGTGACCTGGATCGCGTCGGAGAACTGGAACAGCGCCGAGTACACGATCAGCATCGCCGCGACATGAATCACCGTCGGGTCCGAGGTGTAGATGGTCGCGATCTGCTCGCGCAGCAACAGCATCATGCTCGCCGAAATGCACGCATACGCCAGCGCGGTGCCCATGCCGACGCCGGCGGCGAACCTTGCTTCGCGCGGTTGCTCGCGCCCGAGGGCCTGGCCGACGCGTACGGTGACGGCCATGCCCAGGGAGTAGGGGATCATGAACACCAGGGAGCTGAAGTTGAGGGCGATCTGGTGCCCGGCCACGACGGTCGCGCCGAGGCTGCCGATCAACAGGGCGATCACGGCGAAGATGCTCGACTCGGCAAACACCGCAATGCCGATTGGCAGGCCGATGGAGAGCAGGCGCTTGATCACCGACCACTGCGGCCAGTCGAAGCGGCTGAACAACTGACTCGACTGATAAACCGGCGCCCAGCGTTCCCAGCCGGCCATGCCCAGGGCCATCACCCACATCACGATCGCCGTGGCCCAACCGCAGCCAACGCCACCCATGGCGGGCACGCCGAAGTGGCCATAGATGAAGATGTAGTTGAGCGGGATGTTCAGTGCCAGGCCGCACAGGCCCAGGACCATGGCCGGACGGGTGCGCCCCAGGCCGTCGCTGAAGCAGCGCAGCACGTGATAAAACGCAACCGCAGGCAGGCCGCTGGCAATGCCGTGCAGGTATTGCATGCAGGGGCCGATGAGTTCGGGGTCGACGTTCATCAGGTGCAGGATCGGCTCGGCGCTGAGCAGCATGCCGGTGGCCATCAAACCTACGACCAGTGCCAGCCACAGCGCCTGGCGCACGATCGGGCCGATTTCGCTGTGGGTGCCGGCGCCAAAGCGCTGGGCGACTTTCGGGGTGGTGGCGAGCAGGGTGCCGGTCATCAGCAGGAACACCGGCACCCAGATCGAGTTACCCAGGGCCACCGCCGCCAGATCCCGCGGCCCGACCCGGCCGGCCATCACGGCGTCGACGAAACCCATGGCGGTGGTGGCCAGCTGCGCGATCATGATCGGCAGGGCCAGGCCCAGCAGGTTTTTCAGCTCCAGACGCACCCGAGCCGGGCGGGTGAGGGGGGTGGTAGAGGCGTGGTCAGTGGCGGAATTCAAGGCGTAACGTCCAAAGGTATTGATGCGCGAGGCGGGGCATTCTACGCGTTGACGCAGTGGTCAGGAAAATAGCTATGTTGGGGATTTGTAATTGCACAAAAACCATTCCCTCATCCCGCCACAGTCCCCGTAGGAGCTGCCGAAGGCTGCGATCTTTTGATCTTGGCTTTGACGGGTTCGAATGCCCCGAAGATCAAGGTCAAAAGATCGCAGCCTTCGGCAGCTCCTACGGGGGTGGTTGGTTAGTTTGAATGTCCTGGGATCAACGTCAAAAGATCGCAGCCTTCGGCAGCTCCTACGGGTGGTGAGGGATCGGTGCTAGGCGGTGGGTGGCATCTGCGCCTACACTGCCGATCCCCCAAAGGAGCCCACCATGCTGATCGTTGCCGACGAAAATATCCCGCTACTCGATGCCTTTTTCGAATCCTTCGGTGAGATCCGCCGGGTACCGGGGCGGTCGATTGATCGCGCCACCGTTGAGCAGGCCGACGTGTTGCTGGTGCGTTCCGTGACCAACGTCAACCGCGCTTTGCTTGAAGGCAGCAAGGTGCGGTTTGTCGGGACCTGCACCATCGGCACCGATCACCTTGACCTGGACTACTTCCAGCAAGCCGGCATCAGCTGGTCGAGCGCTCCGGGCTGCAACGCCCGGGGCGTGGTCGACTATGTGCTGGGCAGCCTGTTGACCCTGGCCGAGATCGAGGGCGCGGACCTCAAGCAGCGCACTTATGGCGTGGTGGGTGCCGGTGAAGTGGGCGGTCGCCTGGTTGAAGTGCTGAAGGGCCTGGGCTGGAACGTGCTGGTCTGCGACCCGCCGCGCCAGAGCGCTGAGGGCGGTGATTTTGTCAGCCTGGAGCAGGTCATCGAGCGCTGCGATGTCATCAGCCTGCACACCCCCCTGAAAAAACACGGCGCGCAGTCCACCTGGCACCTGTTCGACCGCGATCGCCTGAGCCAGCTCAAACCCGGCACCTGGCTGATCAACGCCAGCCGCGGCCCGGTGGTCGACAACGCCGCCTTGCGCAACGTGCTGCTGCAGCGCGAAGACCTGCAGGCGGTGCTGGATGTCTGGGAAGGTGAGCCTGAGGTGGATGTGGCGCTGGCGGACCTGTGCGTGTTGGCCACGCCGCACATTGCCGGTTACAGCCTCGATGGCAAGCAGCGCGGCACGGCGCAGATCTATCAGGCGTTTTGCGATTTCCTTGGGCAGCCGGCGACGGTCAGCCTGAGTGAGCTGCTGCCGGCGCCCTGGTTGGCGCAGGTCACCCTCAACGCCCAGACCGACCCGGCCTGGGCGCTGGCGATGTTGTGCCGCGGGGTGTACGACCCACGCCGTGATGATGCGGATTTCCGTCGCAGCCTTGTAGGCAGTGTGAGCGAGCAGCGTGCGGCGTTTGATGCCCTGCGCAAGCATTACCCGTTGCGCCGGGAGATTGATGGGCTGCAGGTGCGGGTTGAGGGGGAGTCTGTGGAGTTGCAAAAGATCGTGGCGGCATTAGGGGCCACCTCAATCCCGGCGTAGCGCCTACCTTCCCGTAGGAGCTGCCGAAGGCTGCGATCTTTTGATCTGGTTCTTGATTGTAAAAAACCAGAAGCAAGATCAAAAGATCGCAGCCTGCGGCAGCTCCTACAGGGGTATGCCATAAACCGCCCATAACAAACCCGGCCATCAAGGCGGGGTTAAGAAACCGCCCATAAAAAACCCGGCCATCAGGGCCGGGTCAAGAAGACGGGCTATATCAATCTTGTTTGGCAGGCTCGACCAATCGCTTCTCCAGGTCGCGGCAAGCGTCCTGGATCATGGCTTCAGTGATTGGCACTTCGCGCCCCTGCTCGTCGATAATCGAGCAACCCAGAGACTGGCCGGGCTGTGTACGAATCACTTCAATCTTGTCTTCGCTGCTGTGTTGCAAGGACATGGCCTGTCTCCTCATCAGGTTGTGTGCTTACTATAAAACCGCCTGGTGACCGGGCTGTGACAGTCCCTGCGGTCTTTCCTGAACGGCATCGACAGTCCACCAGAAATAACGCAGGGTTGCCACCCGGACTTTAGACCAATAGCGTCTAGCGCCTAGGCCTTGCGGTCATAATTAACCTGACTCATTGTGATTTACACAAGTTCCCTTCAAACCACCGCGCCGTGGCGCACCTGGATGATTTTGATGCTTTCTGCCCGTCACCGCCGTGCCATTCGCCTGACCAGTCGTTTTCTCGCACCGTACCGTTGGCCGGCCCTCGGCGCGTTGTTGGCGCTGATTGCCACGGCGGGCATCACCCTGTCCATGGGGCAGGGCATTCGACTGCTGGTGGATCAGGGGTTCATGACCCAGTCACCGCATCTGCTCAATCAATCCATCGGCCTGTTCATGTTGTTGGTTGGGGGCTTGGCGGTCGGCACCTTTGCGCGTTTTTACCTGGTGTCGTGGATCGGCGAGCGGGTGGTCGCCGACATTCGCCGGCAGGTGTTCAACCACCTCGTCTACCTGCATCCCGGTTTTTATGAGGACAACCGCAGCTCCGAGATCCAGTCGCGCCTGACGGCCGACACCACTTTGCTGCAATCGGTGATCGGCTCTTCGCTGTCGTTGTTCCTGCGTAATTTGTTGATGGTGATCGGCGGGGTGATCCTGCTGTTCATCACCAACCCCAAACTCACCAGCATCGTGGTGGTCGCCTTGCCGCTGGTGATTGCGCCGATCCTGATCTTCGGTCGCCGGGTGCGCAGCCTGTCGCGCATGAGCCAGGACCGCATCGCCGACATCGGCAGCTACGTGTCCGAAACCCTGGGCCAGATCAAGACCGTGCAGGCCTATAACCATCAGGTGCAGGACGAGCAACGGTTTGCCGTGACCGTGGAGCAGGCGTTCGAGACCGCGCGCAAGCGGATCTTCCAGCGCGCCTGGCTGATTACCCTGGTGATCGTGCTGGTGCTGGGGGCGGTGGGCGTGATGTTGTGGGTGGGCGGCATGGACGTGATTGCCGGGCGGATTTCCGCGGGCGAGCTGGCGGCTTTCGTTTTTTACAGCCTGATCGTCGGCAGCGCGTTCGGCACCTTGAGCGAAGTGATTGGTGAACTGCAACGCGCCGCTGGCGCCGCCGAGCGCATTGCCGAGTTACTGCGCTCGGAAAACATCATCCAGCCGCCGACCTCGGGGCTGGTGACCTTGCCCGAGCGGGTCGCCGGCGATCTGGTGCTGGAGGATGTACGTTTTTCCTACCCCTCGCGGCCGGAAAGCTACGCGGTCGATGGCCTGAGCCTGACCATCCATGCCGGCGAAACCCTGGCCCTGGTCGGGCCTTCGGGGGCGGGCAAGTCGACGGTGTATGACCTGCTGCTGCGCTTCTACGACCCCATCGCCGGGCGCATCCTGCTCGATGGCGTGCCACTGACCCAGCTCGACCCCCTGGACCTGCGCCGCTGCTTCGCGCTGGTGTCGCAGAACCCGGCGCTGTTTTACGGCAGCGTTGAAGAGAACATCCGCTATGGCCGGCCGGACGCCACCCTGGCCCAGGTGCAGGAAGCGGCGAAAATCGCCTATGCCCACGACTTCATCGAACAGATGCCCGACGGCTACCAGACCCACCTCGGCGACGGCGGCCTGGGCTTGTCCGGCGGCCAGCGCCAACGCCTGGCCATCGCCCGTGCTTTGCTGGTGGACGCCCCCATCCTGCTGCTCGACGAAGCCACCAGCGCCCTCGATGCCCAGAGCGAACACCTGATTCAGCAAGCGCTGCCCAGCCTGATGAAAAACCGCACCACCCTGGTCATCGCTCACCGCCTGGCCACGGTGAAAAACGCCGACCGCATCGCGGTGATGGATCAGGGCAAGTTGGTCGCCGTGGGGACGCATCAGGAGCTGATCGCAGGGAATGCGCTGTATGCGCGGTTGGCGGCGTTGCAGTTCAGTGATGGGCATGAAGGGGCGTGAATGAGTGGCACTGGCTGACCCAATACCGACCCAGTACCGACTAAGTAACCGACTAAGTAACCGACCAAGTAACCGACCAGGGATCGGCACTCGGAAATATGCAGAAATCGCGCAAATCAGCGGCTTTAAATCGCAGGGCTAACCTTGAGTAATCTGCATGTTTCAGGGAGGGCAACGGAATGCCCATCGCCGCAAACGGATGTCGCCTGCGTACGTCCAGATTTTCTGAGCAGGGTCGTATTTATCTGCTGACAGCAGTCACTCATCAGCGCCAGCCGGTGTTTGCTGACTGGCGCTTGGGCCGCCTGTTGGTGGATCAATTGCGCTGCGCCGATGAGGGGGCGGCGATCAGTTCCATGGCATGGGTTGTGATGCCGGATCATCTGCATTGGCTGATTGAGCTTAAGCACGGGACGCTCGCGGAATTGATGTGTCGCATCAAGTCCAGGAGCAGCCGTTCGATCAATCTGCTGCGTGGAGATCAGGGGCGAGTGTGGCAGAGGGGGTATTACGACCGCGCGTTGCGCCGCGATGAAGATATCAAGGGGGCGGCGAGGTACATCGTCATGAATCCGTTGCGGGCGGGGTTGGTTCGGCGGGTTGGTGATTATCCGTTGTGGGATGCGATTTGGGTTTGAAGATCAGAAGCAAAAGTCAAAAGATCGCAGCCTTCGGCAGCTCCTACGGGGGCACCGCTGCGATCTTTTGGTCTTGCTTCACCCTATATCACTGATCATCAAAATACCGCTCATGCCAATCCACCAGCGGCTGCGGCGAATTCAGCTTCTGCCCGTAGATCACCGAATACGACAACACGTTCTGAACGTACTGCCGGGTTTCATCGAACGGAATGCTCTCCACCCACACGTCGAAACTCAGGTGATCGGCACCGCGCAGCCACTGGCGTACGCGGCCCGGGCCGGCGTTGTAGGCGGCAGAGGCGAGGACGCGGTTGCCGTTGAACTGGGCGTGGACCTGGCTCAGGTAGGCGGCGCCGAGCTGGATATTCGTGTCCGGGTTGAGCACTTGCTGAGGCGAGGCCAGGGGAATGCTGAACTTGCGTGCAGTTTCCTTGGCGGTGGCTGGCATCAGCTGCATCAGGCCGCTGGCGCCGACGCCGGAGCGGGCGTCGTCCATGAAGGCGCTTTCCTGGCGGGTAATGGCGAAGACCCAGCTGGAATGCAGGCCGCGGACCTTGGCTTCACGCACCAGCGTTTCGCGGTGGGCCATCGGGAAGCGGATATCGAGGTCGTCCCAATACTGCGCCTGGCTGATGGTGCGGATCGCCGGGAAATACCATTTCAGGTCATAGGCCAGTTTGGCCTGGGCGACCATTTCATCGCGGTTGAAGTGGCGGCTGACGTGATACCACTCGCGGCGACCGTCGACGATCTGCCCGCGAGCATGAAACTCCAGCGCACGGCGAATGCCCGGTGTATTGCGCACCTTGTTGATCAGCGCCTGGCTCAACACCAGCGGCTTGTTGTTCAGCGAGTAGGGCGATTGCGAACGATCGGCGGCCAGGAAGCCATAGAAGTCACGCTCGCGGGCCAGGCCCTTATACAGCGTCTGCGCTTCCGGGTTCTGCGGTTGCGCCAGTTCCAGGCTGCGGGCCTGCCAGTAGCGCCACCGGTTGGTGGTCGCCAGGTCCTGGGGCAGGCGGCGAGTCAGCTGATAGGCATCATCCCAACGCGCCAGGCGCAGCAACAGGCGCAGGCGCCATTCGGAAACGGTGTTGTCGCGCAGCTCCGGGTCGTACTTGGTCATCACCTCCAGCGCCCGGGCGTCGAACCGGCGGGCGAGGGTCAGGCCGATTTCCCGGGCAATGGCAACTTTTTCATCGCGGGAAAAATGCATGCTGCTGGCATAGCCATCGAGCAGGGCCATGGCCTTGTCCGGGTCCTGGCGCGCCAGGCGGCGCAAGCCAAGGCTGACGACGTCGGACATTGGCTCATCGGCCGGGGTGAAGCGTGACGGCTGGTTGAGCAGCTCGGGCTTCTGCGCTACATCCACCAGCAAGCGGCCGCGGGGGGCTAGGGTGGTGAGGCCGTTGACCAGGCTGTTGGCCAGCGGATAGTTGCGCGCCTGGGCCGCGAGCTTGGTGCGCTCCCAGCGTTTCTGTTCAGTCAGTTGACCATCGGCGGCCCACACCCCGAACAAGCCGTCGCACGCGGCCGGCAGGGATTTACCGGTGAGCCACAGCTTGTTGGCGTTGGCGTAGCCTTCGGATTTCTGGTTGTGGCCGATCTGGTATTGCGCGTTCAGGCAGTCCAGCTCGGTGAAGTTGAGCTTGGGGTCGTAATACTTGACGAAGGGTGCCCAGTCGCCACGTTCTGCCAGCCAGCGCAACCAGCGCAGTTTCATCCAGTTGGCCTGGGGCAGGTCACCGTGCTCGGCGAGGAATTTCTCGATTTCGGCATTGCTGGCGGTTTTCAGGCGCGCGGTCAGTTCGTCATACGCCAGGTAAGGTTCCAGCGGATAATCGGCCAGGGCCTGGCTGTAGCGCATATAAGGGCCGGTATCGCCCTTGGCCAGCGCGCGCTTGGCTTCGTCGTAGTATTGGCGCTGGGTGGACAGGTCCACCGCCTGGGCTGATTGGATGGCAGAGGCAGAAAGAAGCAAACATGAAAAAAGACTGAAAAGGCGACTGCGCATGAGACATCCGGGCAGAGAAATCATGACAAGTGCGGGCAGGACCCCCACTGAATAATCTGTAGCTTAGCCTTTTGCCGGCGACCGGCGAAAGCTTTGCCGGCCTCTTGGCATCAGTTCGCAACATTTGTCATGCAGAGTGCCCCGACATTGAAATTGCCGGCCTTTTGCAGCCTCAAGTCAGGTAGAATGCGCGCCCGGTTTTTGGAGAAGCTCATGACCCTGCTCAAATTCAGCGATGTGTCCCTTGCTTTCGGCTCTACGCCGTTGTTGGACAAGGTGTCCTGGCAGATCGCCCGTGGAGAGCGGGTGTGCATCATCGGCCGCAACGGCACTGGCAAGTCCAGCATGATGAAGCTCGTCAAGGGCGACCAGAAGCCGGATGACGGCTCCGTTTGGCGTGCCCCCGGCCTCAAGATTGGCGAATTGCCGCAAGAATTGCCGGTAGCCGACGAGCGGACCGTGTTCGACGTGGTGGCTGAAGGCCTGGACGGCGTTGGTGAGCTGCTCGCGCAGTATCACCACCTGAGCCAGAACATCGTCACCGACGCCGACCTGGACAAGCTGATGCACGTCCAGCAAGACCTCGAAGCTCGTGACGGCTGGCGCTTGCAGCAATTGGTAGACAGCACCCTGAGCCGCCTGCAACTGCCGGCCGACAAGACCCTGTCCCAGTTGTCCGGCGGCTGGCGTCGTCGCGTGCTGCTGGCCCAGGCCCTGGTTTCCGAGCCGGACCTGCTGCTGCTCGACGAACCGACCAACCACCTGGACATCGGTGCCATCGCCTGGCTTGAAGAAGCGCTGAAGGATTTCCAGGGCGCCGTGCTGTTCATCACGCACGACCGTTCTTTCCTGCAGAACCTGGCGACCCGCATCCTGGAACTGGATCGCGGCGGCCTGATCGACTGGAACGGCGACTACGCCAGCTTCCTGGTGCACAAGGAAGCGTCGCTGGCCGCTGAAGAAACCGCCAACGCGCTGTTCGACAAGAAGCTGGCCCAGGAAGAAGTGTGGATCCGCCAGGGCATCAAGGCCCGTCGTACCCGTAACGAAGGCCGTGTTCGCGCATTGAAAGCATTGCGCGTCGAGCGTAGCGAGCGTCGTGAGCGCACCGGCAAGGCCAACATCCAGCTGGACACTGCCGACAAGTCCGGCAAGCAGGTGATGGTCCTCGAGAACGTGAGCTTCGCGCATCCGGGCGGCCCGTTCCTGATCAAGGATTTTTCGATGGTCCTGGCGCGCGGCGACCGTATCGGCCTGCTCGGCGCCAACGGTACCGGCAAGACCACGCTGCTCAAACTGATGCTCAACGGCCTGCAGCCTACCAGCGGCACCGTGGAGGAGGGCACGCGCATCGACGTGGCCTACTTCGACCAGTTGCGCCATCAGCTGGACCTGGAAAAGACCGTGATCGACAACGTGGCCGAAGGCCGCGACTTCATCGACATCGACGGCCAGAGCCGCCACGTGCTGAGCTACCTGGGCGACTTCCTGTTCAGCCCGCAGCGTGCCCGCACGCCGGTCAAGGCGCTGTCGGGTGGTGAGCGTGCGCGTCTGTTGCTGGCCAAATTGTTCAGCAAACCGGCCAACCTGCTGGTGCTCGACGAACCGACCAACGACCTCGACGTGGAAACCCTCGAGTTGCTGGAAGAGGTCCTGCTGACCTTCAACGGCACCGTGCTGATGGTCAGTCACGACCGGGCATTCCTCGACAACGTGGTTACCAGCACCCTGGTCTTCGAAGGTGAAGGCAAGGTTCGCGAATACGTCGGTGGTTATCAGGACTGGCTGCGCCAGGGTGGCTCGCCGCGCCTGCTGGGCGTGACCGAGAGCAAATCGGGTAAAGCCGACCTGACGTCGGCGGTGGTGACCGCCGAGGCGGCGCCTGCGGCTGCTGCGGTTGAAGCGCCAGTGGCGAAAAAGAAACTCAGCTACAAGCTGCAGCGCGAGCTGGAAGCCTTGCCGGGCCAGATCGAAGCCATGGAGCAGCAGATCGCCGCGGTTGAAGCGCAAATGGCCGACAGCGCGTTCTACCAGCGTCCTGCGGCGGAAACCGCAGCGGTGATTGCTCAGCTGGAACAGTTGCAGGCGGAACTGGAGGTGATGGTGGAGCGTTGGGCCGAGCTGGACGCCTGATTAACCCCGCAATAAAAAAGCCCGGCGTCCAGTGATGAGCGCCGGGCTTTTCGTATGTACCGCGATCCCGTAGGAGCTGCCGAAGGCTCGGGCCGCGTTCGGACGATCTTTTGATCTTGCTTTAAAAAACCAGGCCCAGAATCGCAACCCCGTAGGAGCTGCCGAAGGCTGCGATCTTTTGATCTTGCTTTAAAAAACCAAGCCCAGGATCGCAGCTCCTACAGGGGATTGTGTTGTCAGTTCTTGTTGGCCAGGCGCACCGCCAGCACGTCACAGGGCGCGCCGTGCAGCACGTCATTGGCCGTCGAGCCCAGCAGCAATGCCAGGCCATGGCGGCCATGACTGCCCACCACGATCATGTCGCAGCCTTGCTCCTTGGCCAGGTGATGGATTTCCTGGCGCGGTTGGCCGTAGGTCAGGTGGCTGAATTCCTTGGACAGCTCCGGGTACTTGATGATCAACCGGTCAAGTCGCTCGCGAGCCTGGTCAAACTGCTGCTGTTGCAGTTGCGACAGGTCCATGGGCACGTCGCCGCCAAAGGCCATGGCCATCGGTTCGACGATGTGCACCAGGGACAGCTTGGCACCGTTGCTCACCGACAGTTCGCGAGCACGGTGGATTACAGGGTCGCACTCTTCGGTTAGATCTACAGCGACCAGAATATGGTGGTAGGGCATGAGGTGCTCCTCCTGAGAATGGCAATAGTGATAAGTATGGCTGGTTTCAAGCGCAGCGGTTCCAAAGTGACCCGGACGCGCTCATTTAAAAAAACGATGCCTGTAAAAACGGAGTACTGATATGACGGTCTGGATAGTGGTGTCAATCCTGTTGGTGGTTTTGAGTCCGCTGGCATGGTTGCGGCCGTCCCGTGGCCAGAGCGGTCGCATGGCCCTGCGCATGGAGGCGCGACGCATCGGCCTGGCCATGCAACTGGCGCCCGTGGAGTGGCCGCACTGGCTCAGCCAGGAGCCGCCAAGCCCGTGCGCGCAGTACCATCGGCCACGACGCGGCAAGCGGCCGGCCTGCTGGAGTTACTGGCAAAAAGCCCCTGGGGTCTGGGTGAATCAGTGGCAGGAAGTTTGCGAAGATCAGGTGTTGCTGAATCATTTCGAAAAATTGCCAGACAACGTCTACAAGGTCGAGGCGGATCAGCAAATGATCACCTTGTATTGGGGTGAGAAGGGCGAGGCGAGTGTGTTGCAACAAATCGACGCCACCCTCAAAGCCCTGGCCTGAAACCGATCTGCCTGGCCTGCGGTGTTGCATCCACATTTCCCGAGACAATAAAAAGCCCGACATCAACATCGGGCCGGGTTGGCCAGGCAGGCCGGAAAACGGTGTGGGCTGATCTTACGCTTGGCATTCGTCCAAGCGTTGATAAATTTTCCTCCAGGTCCCCGCCAGCGTAGCCTCTTAAACGGAAGCTGCCGCGAATTAGGGCGACTTTTCTAACTATTGATTCTATGAATGGCCACACATGCACCCGCGTGTTGAAGATCTTCGCGTAACGGAAATGACCGCAAAGTCGCATTTGCGCCCCTATTTTGGGCGATTGACAATTGTCTGAAATTCCGTGAAGGTGACGTACCCAAATCAAACGGGCGTATGAATTGAGCGTTTGCATTGCGCATCGCTCCTACGAATCCCGACTATCGCGTTGGCGGGTGTGACGGGTGGATTGGCGTAGCATCGACGAATAACGTCCTGCCAAGCCATTCGCCTGCGTCCGACGTGTACTGTTCAGCTTCCATATCGTGGAGATCAGTTGATGATTTACGAAGGTAAAGCCATCACGGTTACGGCTCTTGAAAGTGGCATCGTCGAATTGAAATTCGACCTCAAGGGTGAGTCCGTCAACAAGTTCAACCGTCTAACCCTGAACGAACTGCGTCAGGCCGTAGACACCATCAAGGCAGATGCTTCGATCAAGGGTGTGATCGTCAGCAGCGGCAAGGACGTTTTCATCGTCGGCGCCGACATCACCGAATTCGTCGAGAACTTCAAGCTGCCCGATGCAGAGCTTGTTGCAGGCAACCTCGAAGCCAACAAGATATTCAGTGATTTCGAAGACCTCAACGTCCCGACTGTCGCCGCGATCAACGGCATCGCCCTGGGTGGCGGTCTGGAAATGTGCCTGGCGGCGGACTACCGCGTCATGTCCACCTCGGCCAAGATCGGTCTGCCGGAAGTCAAGCTGGGCATCTACCCTGGCTTCGGCGGCACCGTGCGTCTGCCGCGCCTGATCGGTGCCGACAACGCCATCGAATGGATTGCCGCCGGCAAGGAAAACCGTGCTGAAGACGCGCTGAAAGTTGGCGCTGTAGACGCAGTGGTGGCTCCTGAGAAACTGCAGGAAGCGGCCCTTGAACTGATCAAGCGCGCCATTTCCGGTGAGTTTGACTACAAGGCCAAGCGCCAGCCGAAGCTGGAAAAGCTCAAGCTGAACGCGATCGAACAAATGATGGCCTTCGAAACTGCCAAAGGTTTCGTGGCCGGTCAGGCTGGCCCGAACTACCCGGCGCCGGTTGAAGCGATCAAGACCATCCAGAAAGCCGCGAACTTCGGTCGCGACAAGGCTCTGGAAGTCGAAGCGGCAGGTTTTGTGAAACTGGCCAAGACCTCTGCTGCGCAGAGCTTGATCGGTCTGTTCCTGAACGATCAGGAATTGAAGAAAAAGGCCAAGGCCTACGACGAAATCGCTCGCGACGTGAAGCAGGCTGCCGTATTGGGCGCTGGCATCATGGGCGGCGGCATCGCCTATCAGTCGGCTTCCAAAGGTACGCCGATCCTGATGAAGGACATCAACGAGCACGGTATCGAGCAGGGCCTGGCTGAAGCCGCCAAGCTGCTGGTTGGCCGCGTTGATAAAGGCCGCATGACGGCGGCGAAAATGGCCGAAGTGCTCAACGGCATTCGTCCAACCCTGTCCTACGGCGACTTCGGTCACGTGGACCTGGTGGTCGAAGCCGTGGTCGAGAACCCGAAAGTCAAGCAGGCCGTACTGGCCGAAGTGGAAGACAAGGTCAAAGAGGACACCATCCTCGCGTCCAACACCTCGACCATTTCCATCACCTTGCTGGCCAAGGCCCTCAAGCGTCCGGAAAACTTCGTCGGCATGCACTTCTTCAACCCGGTGCACATGATGCCCTTGGTGGAAGTGATCCGTGGCGAGAAGTCCAGCGAGCTGGCTGTTGCCACCACCGTTGCCTACGCCAAGAAAATGGGCAAGAACCCGATCGTGGTCAACGACTGCCCGGGCTTCCTGGTCAACCGCGTGCTGTTCCCGTACTTCGGCGGTTTCGCCAAGTTGGTCAGCGCTGGTGTGGACTTCGTGCGCATCGACAAGGTCATGGAAAAATTCGGCTGGCCGATGGGCCCGGCTTACCTGATGGACGTGGTCGGCATCGACACCGGTCACCACGGTCGTGACGTGATGGCTGAAGGCTTCCCGGATCGCATGAAAGACGACCGCCGTTCGGCGATCGACGTGCTCTACGAAGCCAAGCGCCTGGGCCAGAAGAACGGCAAGGGCTTCTACGCCTACGAGACCGACAAGAAGGGCAAGCAGAAGAAAGTGGCCGACCCGTCGGTGCTGGAAGTGCTCAAGCCGATCGTTTACGAGCAGCGCGAAGTCACTGACGAAGACATCATCAACTGGATGATGATCCCGCTGTGCCTGGAAACCGTGCGTTGCCTGGAAGACGGCATTGTCGAAACCGCCGCCGAAGCCGACATGGGTCTGGTCTACGGTATTGGTTTCCCTCCATTCCGTGGCGGCGCGCTGCGCTACATCGATTCGATCGGTGTTGCCGAGTTCGTTGCCCTGGCTGACCAGTACGCTGATTTGGGCGCGCTGTACCACCCGACCGCAAAACTGCGTGAAATGGCCAAGACTGGCCAGCGGTTCTTCGGTTAAGCGTCCCAACACTTGAGCGAGAGTGAAATTTTATGAGCTTGAATCCAAGAGACGTCGTGATTGTCGACTTCGGTCGTACGCCGATGGGCCGCTCCAAGGGCGGCATGCACCGCAACACCCGTGCCGAAGACATGTCGGCGCACCTGATCAGCAAACTGCTGGAACGCAACGTCAAGGTTGATCCTAACGAAGTCGAAGACGTGATCTGGGGCTGCGTCAACCAGACCCTGGAGCAGGGCTGGAACATCGCCCGCATGGCGTCCCTGATGACGCAGATTCCGCACACCGCTGCCGGCCAGACCGTCAGCCGCCTGTGTGGCTCCTCGATGAGCGCGCTGCACACTGCTGCGCAAGCGATCATGACCGGCAACGGTGACGTATTCGTGGTTGGCGGCGTCGAGCATATGGGTCACGTGAGCATGATGCACGGTGTCGATCCGAACCCGCACATGTCGCTGTACGCGGCGAAAGCCTCGGGCATGATGGGCCTGACCGCGGAAATGCTCGGCAAGATGCACGGCATTACTCGCGAACAGCAGGACGCCTTTGGCGTGCGCTCCCACCAGCTCGCTCACAAGGCGACCGTGGAAGGCAAGTTCAAGGACGAGATCATCCCGATGCAGGGCTACGACGAGAACGGTTTCCTGAAACTGTTCGACTACGACGAAACCATTCGTCCGGAAACCACCCTGGAAAGCCTGGCGGCGTTGAAGCCAGCGTTTAACCCCAAGGGCGGCACCGTGACAGCCGGTACTTCGTCGCAGATCACCGATGGTGCCTCGTGCATGATCGTGATGTCGGCGCAACGTGCACAGGACCTGGGCATCCAGCCGCTGGCGGTGATCCGCTCGATGGCAGTGGCAGGTGTGGACCCGGCGATCATGGGCTATGGTCCAGTACCGGCCACTCAGAAAGCACTTAAGCGTGCCGGCCTTGGCATCAACGATATCGACTTCTTCGAGCTCAACGAAGCTTTCGCCGCACAGGCCCTGCCAGTGCTGAAAGATCTGAAAGTGCTCGACAAGATGAACGAGAAGGTTAACCTGCACGGCGGCGCGATCGCCTTGGGTCACCCGTTCGGTTGCTCCGGAGCGCGTATCTCCGGCACTCTGCTGAACGTGATGAAGCAAAATGGCGGCAGCCTCGGGGTTGCCACCATGTGCATTGGTCTCGGCCAAGGCATCTCCACCGTCTTCGAACGCGTTTAAGCGTTACGTTGATGGAAGCCGGGGCCAAGTGCCCCGGTTTTTGTTTTTCTGAAATTTTTTTTATTTTTATTTTGAAAAGATTTGTGCGAGGGCCAAACCATGCTTTTACAACCTGGGCTCTACCAACATTACAAAGGTCCGCAGTACCGCGTATTCAGCATTGCGCGACATTCGGAAACAGAAGAAGAAGTGGTCTTCTACCAAGCCCTGTATGGTGATTACGGCTTTTGGGTGCGTCCCTTGAGCATGTTCCTGGAGTCGGTCGAGGTTGACGGCGAACAGGTGCCACGCTTTGCTTTGGTGCAGGCCGAACCGAGTGTTTTTTCGAAGGTATAAGCTGAGTGCGCGCCGAACCCTGCGCTTGACCTCATCTTGTAGCCACTATATATAGCGGTGCCGCGTCAGGCGCCAACCGCCTTTCACTTCTAGAATTCAGGAATTTTCTGATCCATGGGCAAATCGCTGGTCATTGTGGAATCCCCGGCTAAGGCCAAGACCATCAACAAGTATCTGGGTAACCAATACGTGGTGAAGTCGAGTATCGGCCATATCCGAGACCTGCCCACCAGCGGTTCGGCTAGCGCCAGCAAAGAGCCTGCCGCCAAGCGCGGCAAGGCCGCTGCGGGCGAAGGCCCGGTGCTCACGCCGAAAGAGAAGTCGCGCAAGCAACTGGTCTCCCGCATGGGCGTCGATCCCGATAACGGCTGGAAAGCCAAGTACGAGATCCTCCCGGGCAAGGAAAAGGTCATCGAAGAGCTGCGCCGGCTCGCCAAGGATGCTGACACCATCTATCTCGCAACCGACTTGGATAGAGAGGGGGAAGCCATTGCCTGGCACCTGCGCGAAGCCATCGGTGGCGACGACAGCCGCTACAAGCGCGTGGTGTTCAACGAAATCACCAAGAAGGCGATTCAGGAAGCCTTCTCCAAGCCCGGCGAGCTGGACATCGACCGCGTCAATGCCCAGCAGGCGCGTCGATTCCTCGACCGCGTGGTGGGTTACATGGTGTCGCCGCTGCTGTGGGCCAAGATCGCCCGTGGCCTGTCTGCCGGTCGCGTGCAATCGGTTGCCGTGAAGCTGGTGGTGGATCGCGAGCGCGAAATTCGTGCGTTCAACCCTGAAGAATACTGGGAAATCCACGCCGACCTCGGCACCGCCAAGGGCTCCACCGTGCGCTTTGACGTCGCTCGCGAGAAAGGCGAGGCCTTCAAGCCGCTTAACGAAACCCAGGCCATGGCCGCGCTGGAGAAGCTCAAGGCTTCCAGCTACAGCATCGTCAAGCGTGAAGACAAGCCGACCAGCAGCAAGCCGTCTGCGCCCTTCATCACGTCCACCCTGCAGCAGGCCGCGAGTAACCGCCTGGGCTTCGGCGTGAAGAAAACCATGATGATGGCCCAGCGTCTGTATGAAGCCGGCTACATCACGTATATGCGTACCGACTCCACCAACCTCTCGGCTGATGCCGTGACCATGGCGCGCAGCTACATCGAGACCGAGTTCGGCAAGAAGTACCTGCCGGAAAACCCGAACGTCTACAGCAGCAAGGAAGGCGCACAGGAGGCTCACGAAGCGATTCGTCCTTCTGACGCCAATACCGAGCCAAGCAAGCTGGCGGGCATGGAGCGTGATGCAGAGCGCCTCTATGAGCTGATCTGGCGCCAGTTCCTGGCATGCCAGATGCTGCCGGCGCAATACCTGTCGACCACCGTTACCGTGGGCGCGGGTGATTTCGAGTTGCGCGCCAAGGGCCGTATCCTCAAGTTCGACGGTTACACCCGCGTCATGCCGCAGATCGCCAAGCCTGGCGATGACGATGTACTGCCGGACATGGCCCAGGGCGACTCGATGAAGCTGATCAAGCTTGATCCGACCCAGCACTTCACCAAGCCGCCTGCGCGTTACTCGGAAGCGAGCCTGGTCAAGGAAATGGAAAAACGCGGCATCGGTCGTCCTTCGACTTACGCCGCGATCATTTCGACCATCCAGGACCGCGGCTACGTTGCGCTGCACAACCGCCGGTTCTATTCGGAAAAAATGGGCGACATCGTCACCGAGCGCCTGTCCGAGAGCTTCCCGAACCTGATGGACTACGGCTTTACTGCCGGCATGGAAGAGAACCTCGATGACGTGGCCAAGAGCGAGCGCGACTGGAAAAGCGTGCTGGACGAGTTCTACGGCGACTTCAAGAAGAAACTCGAAGTAGCTGAAAGCGCCGAAGGTGGCATGCGCGCCAACCAGCCGGTGATGACGAACATCCCGTGCGTGGTGTGCGGTCGTCCGATGCAGATTCGTACGGCATCGACCGGCGTGTTCCTCGGTTGCTCCGGCTACAGCCTGCCACCGAAAGAACGCTGCAAGGCCACCGTCAACCTGGTGCCGGGCGATGAAATTGCCGCAGACGACGAGGGCGAGTCCGAATCCCTGGTGCTGCGTGGCAAGCATCGCTGCCCGATCTGCAGCACGGCGATGGACGCCTACCTGCTGGACGAGAAGCGCAAGTTGCACATCTGCGGCAACAATCCGGACTGCGACGGCTACGAGATCGAAGAAGGCAGCTATCGCATCAAGGGCTACGAAGGTCCGAGCCTGGAATGCGACAAGTGCGGCAGCGAGATGCAACTCAAGACCGGCCGTTTCGGCAAGTTCTTCGGCTGCACCAACGCGACCTGCAAGAACACCCGCAAGCTGCTCAAGAGCGGTGATGCGGCGCCGCCGAAGATGGACCCGGTGAAGATGCCTGAGCTCAAATGCGAGAAGGTCAACGACACCTACATCCTGCGCGACGGTGCTTCCGGGTTGTTCCTGGCCGCCAGCCAGTTCCCGAAAAACCGCGAGACTCGTGCGCCCCTGGTGATGGAGATCATTCCGCACAAGGACGAGATCGATCCGAAGTATCACTTCCTGTGCGAAGCACCGAAGAAGGACCCGGATGGCTTGCCGGCGGTGATTCGTTACAGCCGCAAGACCAAGGAGCAGTACGTGCAGACAGAAGTCGACGGCAAGCCGACTGGCTGGAAGGCGTACTATGACGGCGGCAAGTGGACGGTTGAAGACAAGCGCCCGGCGAAAGCCAAGGCTTGATTCGGCGCTGATATAAAAAACCGCATGAAGCCCGAGGGTCCTCATGCGGTTTTTTTTGCAGGAAAGATCAAAAGATCGCAGCCTTCGGCAGCTCCTACATAAGGTTCCTGTAGGAGCTGCCGAAGGCTGCGATCTTTTGATCTTGATTTACTTGCCGCAGGCCAGGTGTATCCACGACACTGTCCGACCTGCATGAAGCAATTATTTCGTTGTGGAGGCTGCCGTCATGGCCCACGAACTCTATACCCGCACCAATCAGAAGATCTATTTCGCCGGCCTGTCGCTTGAAGCGCTGGGCAAAGCCGAAGAGGGGCGGGCGATGAACTCCCTCGCGTTGATCCAGGCGGGGCGTGAATCGGCGCTGTTTCATCTGTACGGCGCGCTGCTGGGCCTGTGCCATGAGATCGCCGGCTTCTACCGTCTGCCGCAGGCCAACGCCCCGCGCGCAGAGATGCTGCTGACGCGCGAAGTGCTCGAAGCCATCGCTATTCCGGAAATGGCCGAGATGGTCGAGCTGGCGCAAAACCCGGAAACATGGCTGGCCAGGTTGCTGGCCGCGTACTCGGCGCTGTTCCAGCCACCGCGTGCCCCGCACAAGCCCAAGGGTGACGTGACCCAGCCGCTGATCCAGGCGATCAACCTGGATGAAGAACAGGCGCCTCAGGAGCTCAGCCGCGAAGAGCTGGAGAGCTGGCGGCAGCACCTCAAAGGCCTGGCCATTCGTTTTCGTGAAGGCTTGAACGAGTGCTGATGGCTGGGGATTCAGCGGTGCTGTCAATGGCACTGCTGGTCAAGATCCCGAGCGAAGCATGGCCGATGCCTATATAATCCCCGCCTTTCGTGGAGAACAGACTTATATGCCAACGTCGTTTCTGGAAATTGTCGAGTTGCCTGACGGCCGTATCGAGCTGCGCAGGGCTGAGGACGAGGGTTCTCTGGTGACTTTGGATTTTTCCGAAGATGCCAAAGCGTTCCTGCAAGGCCAGCACGTGGAAGTCGCCAAGGCGATGTTGAGCGTCGGCGTGCAGATGGCCGGTCGCATGGTTGAAGGCGAATTAGAGCAGGAAGAGGGGTCGCGGGTTCTTCATTGATCCCCGCCCGTCGGTTTCTGCAGACACCGCTTCGGTTCGGCTTCTCTGTCCTTTGAGAAGCCCCGCGCATGATCCTTGCGCGCAGCAGGTTCGCTTATCCCAGTCGAATATTCAGACTTTGCGCGTCCCCGATCCGGGCGGCGCTGATCAACTGTTGCCGTTGGGTTGAACCCAGCGGATTGAGCCAGCTCACAACCGTGTGGCTGCGGCCCAGTCGAAGTGCTTCGCACGTCAGCTGCTGAGCGCTCTGGGTGCCCCGTGGTTGCAGTAGCAGGATGCGCTCGCGGTTGAGGCCGGCGTCCCGCAACCAGGCCTGGGTCAGGCTGGCTGGCGGGGCGATCAGGGTGAGCCAGCGGGCGTCCTGGTCCTGGCTCAGTTCCCTGAGGATCGGGGCGAGAAGGTTAAGGCAATTCCCGGCTGCACCACGCAGTGACAGTTCGCTGAAGACTTCCGGTTCGGCGCTCCACGGCGATTCGACCACGTCTTTGAGGATGGGCGCCAACGGCTGCACCATGAACGCCTCGAACAACGGCAGTTGGGCTTGCTGTGATGTGTGCGGGAATTGCATAAAGCCTCCTTTAGCGGCGAATGACGCCGACACTCAAGCCTTCGATCACCAGTTCCTGATCTTTCAGGTTGACTTCGATAGGGGCGAACTCGGGGTTTTCAGCCAGCAACCAGACTTTGCTGCCATCGCGCTTGAAGCGTTTGACGGTCACTTCATCGCCGATCCGCGCGACTACGATCTGGCCATTACGGGCTTCGCGAGTGGTATGAACCGCCAGCAGGTCGCCGTCGAAAATGCCGACGTCCTTCATGCTCATGCCGTGGACGCGCAGCAGGTAGTCGGCGCGTGGATGAAAGAAGGCCGGGTTGATGTTGCAGGATTCCTCGATGTGCTGCTGGGCCAGGATCGGCGCACCGGCAGCCACCCGGCCAATGATCGGCAGGGTGGAATCGTCGGCGGCCTTGGCTTCAAAGCCCGGAATACGGATGCCACGGGACGCGCCCGGGGTCATTTCGATTGCACCCTTGCGGGCCAGGGCCTTGAGGTGTTCTTCCGCCGCATTAGGCGATTTGAAGCCCAGTTCCTGGGCGATTTCCGCACGGGTCGGCGGGTAGCCGTTGTCTTCGAGGCAGCGTTTGATGAAGGCCAGAATCTCTGCTTGGCGTGGCGTCAGCTTTAGCATATTGATCGCTCTGTCTTTTTATACAGTGACTGGGATTATATACAGTGGAACGGTCTTGGCAATGCCCGTTTTTTTACCCGCCGCTGGACGGTCGATCCGAGCCCTGATTGAAGCTTTGCAGTTGTATGGTTAAATAGCTGACCGACCATTCCCAAAACGAACCGCCAGGCTTGACAAGACAGGGTCTGAAACGTATGTTTCAAACAAGTGTTTGTCAGGCGGAGTAGCCATGGCCCAGTCGGAAACCGTTGAACGCATTCTCGATGCTGCCGAGCAATTGTTCGCGGAAAAAGGTTTCGCCGAAACCTCGTTGCGCCTGATCACCAGCAAGGCCGGGGTCAACCTGGCGGCGGTGAACTATCACTTCGGCTCGAAGAAAGCCCTGATCCAGGCGGTGTTCTCGCGCTTCCTCGGGCCGTTCTGCCTGAGCCTCGATAAAGAGCTGGAACGTCGCCAGGCCAAGCCCGAAAACAAGCCGACGCTGGAAGAGCTGCTGGAGATCCTGGTCGAACAGGCCCTGGTCGTGCAGCCGCGCAGCGGTAACGACCTGTCCATTTTCATGCGTCTGCTGGGCTTGGCGTTCAGCCAGAGCCAGGGCCATTTGCGTCGTTATCTGGAAGACATGTACGGCAAGGTGTTTCGCCGCTACATGATGCTGGTCAACGAAGCTGCGCCGCGTATACCGCCGATCGAGTTGTTCTGGCGCGTGCACTTCATGCTCGGTGCCGCTGCGTTCAGCATGTCGGGGATCAAGGCGCTGCGGGCGATTGCCGAGACCGATTTCGGCGTCAACACGTCGATCGAGCAGGTCATGCGCCTGATGGTGCCGTTCCTGGCCGCCGGCATGCGCGCCGAAACCGGCGTGACAGACTCCGCCATGGCCACCGCGCAGTTGCGTCCACGCAGCAAATCGACACAGGTTGCCGCCAAGGTTTAACCGCGTACGGGTGGGCGCGGCAGCTGACATCCGCTAAGCTAGCCGCCCATGCCGACTCTCGTTCTGAACCCGCTCCCCATTGCACTCGTCGACCTGCCTGGCCTCGCCCAGGTTGGCGATTTTGCACGCTCCGGGTTTTTCGTTATCAAGGAATCTCTATGACTGCTGGCCTGCAAGGCTCGTTGATGTTGGACGTCGCCGGTACCTGGCTGACGGCTGAAGATCGCCAGTTGCTGCGTCAACCGCAAGTGGGCGGGCTGATCATTTTCGCCCGCAACATCGAACATCCGCGCCAGGTGCGTGAATTGAGCGCGGCGATTCGCGCGGTGCGTCCCGACCTGTTGCTGGCAGTCGACCAGGAAGGCGGGCGGGTGCAACGGCTGCGCCAGGGCTTCGTGCGCCTGCCGGCCATGCGCGCCATTGCCGATAACCCGAATGCCGAATACCTGGCGGAACAATGTGGCTGGATCATGGCCACTGAAGTGCTGGCTGTGGGTCTGGACCTGAGTTTCGCCCCGGTGCTGGACCTCGATTACCAGCGCAGCGCCGTCGTCGGCACCCGTTCGTTCGAAGGTGATCCGCAACGCGCCGCCTTGCTGGCCGGCGCGTTCATTCGCGGCATGAACAGCGCCGGCATGGCCGCCACCGGCAAGCATTTCCCCGGGCATGGCTGGGCCGAAGCAGATTCCCATGTGGCCATCCCCAACGATGAGCGCAGCCTTGACGAGATCCGCGCCAACGACCTGGTGCCGTTTGCCCGTTTGAGCAAGCAGCTGGCGGCAGTGATGCCGGCCCACGTCATTTACCCGCAAGTCGACTCCCAACCGGCCGGCTTCTCCCGCCGCTGGTTGCAGGACATCCTGCGCGGCGAGCTGCAATTTGACGGTGTGATCTTCAGTGATGACCTGTCCATGGCCGGTGCCCATGTGGTTGGCGATGCGGCCAGCCGGATCGAAGCGGCGCTGACGGCCGGTTGCGACATGGGCCTGGTGTGCAACGACCGCGCAGCGGCAGAGCTTGCCCTGTCGGCGGCGCAGCGCCTGAAAGTCACCCCTTCGCAGCGCATTGCGCGGATGCGTGGGCAAGCCTTCGTCGGTACCGAATACCGTCAGCAGCCACGCTGGCTGGCTGCCATCGGCGCGCTCAAAGAAGCTCAACTGATTGAATAAGGATTCAACGTTATGACGGTTTACGCGATCATCGGTGGCACCGGCCTGACCCAGCTCGAAGGCCTGAACATTCGTCAGTCCCTGGCCGTGGACACGCCTTACGGCGCGCCGTCGGCCGAGGTGCAGATTGGCGAATACGCCGGCAAGGAAGTGCTGTTCCTCGCCCGTCACGGCCATCCGCACCGGTTCCCGCCGCATCAGGTGAATTACCGCGCCAACCTCTGGGCCCTGAAGCAGGCCGGCGCCGAAGCGATCCTGGCGGTCAATGCCGTCGGCGGTATCCACAGCGCGATGGGCACCGGGCATTTCTGCGTGCCGCACCAGCTGATCGACTACACCAGCGGGCGTCAGCACACGTTCTTTGCCGATGACCTGGAACAGGTGACCCACATTGATTTCAGCTACCCCTACAGCGAGCCGTTGCGCCAGCAATTGATCGCGGCGCTGGCTGCAGAGGGTGTCGATTACAGCAGCCAGGGCGTGTATGCCTGCACCCAGGGACCGCGCCTGGAAACGGTTGCCGAAATTACGCGGCTGGAGCGTGATGGCTGCGACATCGTCGGCATGACTGGCATGCCTGAAGCGGCGCTGGCGCGGGAACTGGAACTGGATTACGCCTGCCTGGCGCTGGTGGTGAACCCGGCGGCGGGCAAGTCGACGGCGATCATCACCATGGCCGAGATCGAGCAGGCTTTGCATGACGGGATGGGGAAGGTGAAATCGACTCTGGCGCGGGTGCTTAAGGGCTAATCAGTTTTGGGGTCGGGGTGAGCCCATCGCGGGCGAGCCCGCTCCCACAGGAAGTGTGTGCACGCCCCCACATTGCCGGGCCAACAACAATCTCTGTGGGAGCGGGCTTGCCCGCGATGACGGCCTGACAGGCGCCGACACTCTCAACGCTTCTCCAGCTTATCCGGCAACGGCGCAAACAGCGCCTCGATATCATCACTCTGCAACTTCCAATCCCCGGCACTGCGCCCATCCAGCACGCCCGCCGCCAGGTCGGATTTTTCCTTTTGCAGGTGCTGGATCTTCTCCTCCACCGTGCCCCGGGCAATCATCTTGTAGACGAACACCGGTTTCTCCTGGCCGATGCGGTAGGCCCTGTCAGTCGCCTGGTTTTCCGTGGCCGGGTTCCACCATGGGTCATAGTGAATCACCGTGTCCGCTTCGGTCAGGTTCAGGCCCACGCCGCCGGCCTTCAAGCTGATCAGAAAGATCTGCCGCTTGCCGCTCTGAAAGTCTTTCACCGGCGCCCGGCGGTCGCGGGTCTGGCCCGTCAGCAAGGCATATTCCACGCCGCGCTTCTTCAGCTCGACCTCGATCAACGCCAGCATTGAAGTGAACTGCGAGAACAACAGAATCCGCCGGCCCTCTTCGAACAGTTCTTCCAGCATTTCCATCAGGCTGTCGAGTTTGCCCGAGGTGCTGCCGCGAGTCGGCGGCGCGGCATCGCTGACCAGGCGCAAGTCGCAACACACCTGGCGCAGCTTCAGCAGCGCTTCAAGAATGATGATCTGGCTGCGGGCCACGCCTTTGCGGGTGATCTCGTCGCGCACTTTCTTGTCCATGGCCAGGCGCATGGTTTCGTACACGTCGCGCTGGGCTTCGTTGAGTTCGACCCAGTGAATGATTTCGGTTTTTGGCGGTAACTCGGTCGCCACCTGCTCCTTGGTGCGGCGCAGCAGAAAGGGTTTGATCCGCCCGTTCAGGTGCTGCAGCCGGACTTCGCTGGCGCGCTTTTCAATGGGCACGCGGTAATCGCGATTGAAGCTCTTCACGTCGCCCAGCCAGCCGGGCAGCAGGAAGTGAAACAGCGACCACAACTCCCCCAGGTGATTCTCCAATGGCGTGCCACTCAGGCACAGGCGCTGGCGCGCGTTCAGTTCGCGGGCAGCCTGGGCGGCTTTGCTGTTGGGGTTCTTGATGTACTGCGCCTCATCCAGCACCAGCACGTGCAAAGGTTGCGCCGCCAGGTGCTCGATGTCCTTGGGCAGCAGTGCATAGGTGGTCAGGATCAGGTCGTAGTCGCCAAGGTGGGCGAAATGTTTTTTGCGGCTGGCACCGTACAGCGCCAGCACCTTGAGCTGCGGGGTGAAGTGCGCCGCTTCGTCGAGCCAGTTGGGGATGAGGCTGGTGGGCATCACCACCATGCACGGGCGATCGAGGCGCCCGGCGTTCTTCTCGCTGAGCACATGTGCCAGGGTCTGCAGGGTTTTCCCCAGGCCCATGTCATCAGCGAGAATGCCGCCGACTTCCAGCTGGCGCAACGACTGCATCCAGCTCAAGCCTTCCAGCTGATACGGGCGCAGGGTGGCGTTGAGGCCGTCGGGCGCGGTCGCAGTAAAGTCCTTGATGTCGCGCAGGCGCTGGGCAAACGTACGGATCTGCTCGCCGCCTTCCCAGAGCAGTGGCATGTCTTCCAGCGGGTTGAGACGTGTGGCATCGGCCTTGCTCAGGCGCAGCGTGGTTTCGCCGGGCTCCTGCAGGTAGAACTCGCCGAGGGTCGCCAGTACCGGTTTCAACCGACCCAGGGGCAGGGCGACTTGCAGCGGGCCATGCTCGGAGTTGGGGCGATTGGGAATGTTGACCAGGATCAGCTCGTCGTCCCGACGCCGTGCCAGGCGTTCCGGGTTGAGGATTTCGGTGTGCGAGCGCATCAGGTTCAACAGGATCGGCAGCAGGCTCAGGCGCTCGCCATTGACGATGATGCCCAGCTCGAGGTCGAACCAGTCGCGTTCCGGCGCCTGTTCGACGGTGGCGTACCAGTCGTCCACGGCCGTCAGGTCGAAGCCGAATTCCTCGTCGATCTGCAACTCCCAGCCCTGGGTGCGCAGCTTCGGCAGTTCATTGAGGGTGAAGGTCAGCCAGGCGCTGTCGTTGACCATTTCGAACAGCTCGCCCGCGCTTTCCGGCAGGGCCTTGCTTTGGCGGGTGGCGATCTTGAAGCCGAGGATTCGCAGGTGTTCCCGGTAGGACTGTTCCACTTCCGGTTGACGCTTGATCCGCAGGGTCTGGGTCTCCTGGCGGATGAGAATGTCGGCGTTTTTTTGACCCGAGACGTATTCATCCAGATAGCTGAACGACAGCGCGGCGCGATGCTGGATGTAGCGCTGCATTTTGCCGTTGCGCGGCTCGAATGCACTGAATTCGATACTCGCCAGCCACAGGCGCGGCACCGGCTGGACATTCTCCACCAGCACTTGAGGCACGCTTTTGGGGTTGCGGTTTTCCAGTACGGCCGAGAGTTTTTCCAGCAGTTCGGCGTCTTTGGCGGCGGCTGGATAGTCGAGGGTTTCCTGCACCTGCAGCAGCACCGCAGCGCAATGCTTGCAGTTGTTGCGCACCGGGCAACTACAGGTGGCATCGACCATCAGCAGGGTGGACTTGGCCGACTCGCGCAGGCGAATGGTCTGGCGGTAGACGTTGCCGCCAGAGCCTTCGCACGCGGCAACGATCGTGGCGTCGCCCACTTCGACGATCCTGACGCGGTTCTCCAGGGCGTAGCGCCGGCCACGCTCCAGGCTCTGTTCCTTGAATCGGCTGACCCAGGACGGTGCCAGGGGTTTGCTCAGGGTCGTGGACATAAGGACTTCAATCAGTCCGGAATTTCATCGGGGACTGGCCGAGGTGCGGGGGCGGTCAACGAAGTGATCTTGATCAGCAGGCCCAAGTGGCCGTTATCGAGGAAATTCAGCTGGCCGTTCTTGGTGTGGCTTTCCTGCTTGAGTCGCTCGCTGGAGGTGACCAGGCCATTGGCGTCGATCTGGTTGACCCAGAAGTCGGCGTCGACGTCGGTGAAGCGCCCCAGTTTCAGGCTCAGGGTGCCCTCGATCGGGAACTGGCCGAACTGTTCCGCGCCGTCGCTGATCGCAAACTTGCTGGCTTGTTCGCCCAGGGTCTGTTGCCAGGCCTTGTGCAGCAGCACTGTGTATTCATTGCTGGCCGTGAGTTTTTCCACCTCGCGAGTCAGGCTTGGCGTGCGCAGGCTTTGCGGGCTCACGCGTTGCGCGCCGGCTGCCCAGTCTTCCGGTGCGGCACGGCTGACGATGGCAGGCACGGCGTTCTGCCGCACCAGCACCATTTCAACTTGATACATGTCGTCGGCAAACACCGAGGGTGCGACCAGGGTCATCAGCAAGGTCAGTGAGCAAAACAGGCGCATGCGGCGTCCTTCAAGCAGTTTTCGGGATGAGGCGCTCAAGCAGCGCCTCCACAGTATTAAAGCGCTCTTCTGCGCGCTCCATCGGCACCATGAATTTGAACACCGTGGCACCTTCGAATTTGTAGCGTTTGGGTTGTCCCTGAATCAGCTTGATCAGCGTCAGCGGGTCGACCGGTGTTTGCGCCGCGAATTCGATACGGCCCCCTTGCGGCCCGCCGTCGACTTTCTTGATGCCGAGCAGTTCGGCCTGCAGTTTCAGGGCCGTGATGCGCATCAGGTTCTTGGTCGGTTCCGGCAGCAGGCCAAAGCGGTCGATCATCTCCACCTGCAGATCCTTGAGGCCGTCTTCGTCGGTGGCCGAGGCGATGCGCTTGTAGAGGATCAGTCGGGCGTGCACGTCCGGCAGGTAATCTTCAGGGATCAGCGCCGGTACCCGCAGATTGACTTCAGGACCGCCACCCAGGGGTTGGTCGAGGTTCGGTTGTTCGCCCTTGCGGATCGACTTCACCGCGCGTTCGAGCATCTCCATGTACAGGGTGAAACCCACGGCCTGGATCTGCCCGCTCTGACCGTCGCCGAGCAGCTCGCCGGCGCCGCGGATTTCCAGGTCGTTAGTGGCGAGCACAAAGCCCGCGCCAAGGTCCTGGGTATTGGCGATCGCTTCCAGGCGTTTTTCCGCATCGGCGGTAATCTGCTGGCGCGGCGGTGTGAGCAGGTAGGCATAGGCCTGGTGGTGACTGCGTCCAACGCGGCCGCGCAGCTGGTGCAGCTGTGCCAGGCCGAACTTGTCGGCGCGCTCGATGATGATGGTGTTGGCGCTTGGCACGTCGATGCCGGTCTCGATGATGGTCGAGGCGATCAGCACGTTGAAGCGCTTGTGGTAGAAGTCGCTCATCACCTGTTCGAGTTCGCGCTCGCGCATCTGCCCGTGGCCGATGCCGATGCGTGCTTCCGGCACCAGTTCGGCGAGGTCGGCTGCACATTTCTCGATGGTCTTCACGTCGTTGTGCAGGTAGTAAACCTGGCCGCCGCGCAGCAACTCACGCAGCAGGGCCTCCTTGACCGTGCTCTTGTTCTGCTCCATGACGAACGTGCGCACGGACAGGCGACGGGCCGGCGGTGTGGCGATGATCGACAAGTCGCGCATGCCCGACACTGCCATGTTCAGCGTGCGCGGAATCGGCGTGGCGGTCAGGGTCAGGATGTCGACTTCGCTGCGCAGCGCCTTGAGCTGTTCCTTCTGGCGGACGCCAAAGCGGTGTTCTTCGTCGATGATCACCAGCCCCAGGTTCTTGATCTTGACGTCGTCCGACAGCAGCTTGTGGGTGCCGATGACGATGTCGATCTTGCCTTCGGCGAGGTCGGCGATGGCCGCATTCACTTCCTTGGGCGACTTGAAGCGGCTCATCACTTCCACGCTCACCGGCCAGTCGGCGAAGCGGTCGCGGAAGCTGTTGTAGTGCTGCTGGGCGAGCAGGGTTGTCGGCACCAGGATGGCCACCTGACGCCCGCCATGCACCGCGATGAAGGCGGCGCGCATGGCCACTTCGGTCTTGCCGAAACCCACATCGCCGCACACCAGGCGGTCCATCGGCTTGGGCGCTAGCATGTCGGCGCGCACGGCGTCGATGGTGGTTTGCTGGTCCGGGGTTTCCTCGAACGGGAAGCCGGCGCTGAAGGTCGCGTAGTCGGCTTTCGGGTCTTCGAAGGCATAACCTTCCCGTGCAGCTCGACGGGCATAGATGTCGAGCAATTCGGCGGCCACATCGCGCACTTGCTCGGCGGCCTTGCGCTTGGCTTTCTGCCAGGTCTCGGAGCCAAGGCGGTGCAGCGGCGCCAGGGCGTCGTCGCTGCCGGTGTAACGGGCAATCAGGTGCAGGTTGGCCACGGGCACGTAGAGCTTGGCGCCTTCGGCGTATTGCAGGGTCAGGAATTCAGCGGCCTGATCGTCGATTTCCAGGGTCGCCAGCCCCAGATAACGCCCAACACCTAACGCCCAACACCGTGATCGATGTGCACCACCGGCGCGCCTTCGCGCAGCTCGGTGAGGTTCTTGATGACGGCGTCGTTGTTCGCGTCGGCGCGTTTCTCCCGACGGCGGCGCTGCATCACGCGCTGGCCGAACAGCGGGCTTTCCGCTACCAGTGCCAGGGCTGGGTCATCGAGCACCATGCCTTCGTCCAGCGGCGCGATGGTGATCGCCAGGCGCTCTTTGCCCGCAACAAAGTCTGGCCAGCTGTCGACGGTTTTCGGTCGCAGCTTCAGGCGTTCGAGCAGTTCCAGCAGCACTTCGCGACGGCCTGCGGACTCGGCGGTAAACAGCACGCGCCCGGGAAACTCGTCGAGGAAGCCGGCCAGCGCCGCCAGTGGCTGGGTGGCCTTGGCTTCGATGGCCAGGTTGGGCAGTTCGCGGGCCGGGAAGCGCTCGCGCCCAGCGCCGGTTTCGACATCCTGTTGGCTGGCCACCACGCGCGGCCAGTTTTTCAGGCGGGCGAAGCAGTCTTCCACCGGCAGGAACAGCTCCGCTGGTGGCAATAGAGGTCGGGCCGGATCGACGCGGCGTTCTTCATAGCGGTTGCGCACGTCGTTCCAGAAGTTTTCCGCCGCCTGTTCAATGCCTGGCAGGGAGAACACCTGGGTGTCCTGGGGCAGGTAGTCGAACAGGGTGGAGGTTTCATCGAAGAACAGCGGCAGGTAGTACTCGATGCCGGCGGGGGTAATCCCGCTGCTCAAGTCCTGGAAGATCGGGCAGCGCCGGAAGTCGACGTCGAAGCGTTCGCGAAAGCGTGCCTTGAAGCGCGTGACCGCATCTTTTTGCAGCGGGAATTCCCGCGCAGGCAGCAGGCGCACGGTGTCGACCTTGTCGATGGAGCGCTGGTTCTCCGGGTCGAAGGTGCGCAAGGTCTCGATTTCGTCATCGAACAGATCGATACGAAAAGGCAGCTTGCTGCCCATCGGGAACAGGTCGATCAGCGAGCCGCGCACGGTGAATTCGCCATGCTCGTACACCGTATCGACGTAGCGATAGCCACTGGCCTCGAGCCGGGTGCGCATCTGCTCGACGTCGAGCTTCTGGCCGACGTCCAGCACCAGGCTGCTGCCGAGCAGGAACTTGGTCGGCGCCAGGCGGTGCAGTGCGGTCGTGATCGGTACCACCAGCACGCCGTGGCTCAGCTCTGGCAGCCGGTACAAGGCAGCGATGCGCTGGGAGATGATGTCCTGGTGCGGCGAGAACAGGTCGTAAGGCAAGGTTTCCCAGTCCGGGAAATGCAGTACGGGCAAATCCGGGGCGAAGAAACCCAGCTCCTGTTCCAGCCGCTCGGCACTTTGGCTGTCGGCAGTGAGCAGCAGGGTAAAGCGCTTGGCAGCGCTGGCAGCCTCGGCAATGGCCAGGCTCAGGGCGGCACCGGGCAGGTTGCCCCAGTGCTGTTTACCTGCCGCGGCAGGGAGAAGCGGTAGACGCAGAACGGGCACGGAAGGTTGAGCTCCAAGCGTTGCGACAAAGTCGGTAATTGTAGCGGGCCCGGGTGCCGCCTGTCAGTGACAGACTGTGTCTATTACGCAGGTTTGGCGAAATGTAGTGGTAAAGACAAAATCGGCGGTTTTTTTAGGGAAAATGACCGGATATGTAGTGGCAAAACAGGCCAGTGTTACGGATGGTTACGGACAAGGCAGCGCTGTCTGCAAAAAAATGACAGCGCTGGAAGCCGCGTGTTTACTGGGCTGCAGCGAGGCGTATTTTTTTCTGACGGAATTTTGTTACGGATGGTACGACAAGCGCGCATTGCTACAAGAGGCACTCGGCGGCATAATGTAGCCCCTTTTTTCTGCCCCTACATGTGGAAGGTTCCCGTGACTCAGAAGCCCGACCAGTGTCTTGGTGAATGGATCGACCGTGAAGCACTCGCAGAAGCGATGATTCCGCTTATCGGTCAGCTCTACCGCAATAACAACGTGGTGAGCTCGATCTATGGCCGCAGCCTGATCAATCGTTCAGTCATTGCGATTCTCAAAGCCCACCGCTTTGCTCGTCATCGCCAGTCCGATGACAGCGAATTGTCCGTCCACGAAACATTCCCTCTGCTCAAGGCGATGAGCGAGCTCAAGCTCGGCGCCGCTTCGGTAGACCTGGGCAAGCTTGCGGTCAAGTTCAAGACCGAAGGCAATGGCCGTACTGCCGAGCAGTTCGTCCGTGAAGAACTGGCTGACGTCGTTGGTCAGCAGAACGCCGCCGCTCGCAAGGGCACCGACGTTGTCCTGTACGGTTTCGGTCGTATCGGCCGCCTGCTGGCGCGCATCCTGATCGAGAAAACCGGTGGTGGCGACGGCCTGCGCCTGCGCGCCATCGTGGTCCGCAAGGGCGCCGAGAACGACCTGGTCAAGCGCGCAAGCCTGCTGCGTCGTGACTCGGTTCATGGTCCGTTCGATGGCACCATCACCATTGATGAAGCCAACAACACCATTACCGCCAACGGCAACCTGATCCAGGTTATCTACGCGAAAAACCCGACTGAGGTGGACTACACCCAGTACGGCATCAAAGACGCGCTGCTGGTGGACAACACCGGTGTATGGCGTGACGCCGATGGCCTTGGCCAACACCTGGCGTGCCCGGGTGTCGACCGCGTTGTTCTGACCGCGCCTGGCAAAGGCAAGCTGAAGAACATCGTGCACGGCATCAACCACGGCGATATCACTGCTGACGACAAGATCGTTTCTGCCGCTTCGTGCACCACCAACGCCATCGTGCCGGTGCTCAAGGCTGTGAACGACAAGTTCGGCATCGTTAATGGTCACGTTGAAACAGTTCACTCGTACACCAACGACCAGAACCTGATCGACAACTTCCACAAAGGCGATCGCCGTGGCCGTAGTGCTGCGCTGAACATGGTCATCACCGAGACCGGTGCCGCTACCGCTGCTGCCAAGGCCCTGCCTGAGCTGGCCGGCAAGCTGACCGGTAACGCGATCCGCGTTCCGACGCCTAACGTGTCGATGGCCATTCTCAACCTGAACCTTGAGAAAGCCACCACCCGCGAAGAGATCAACGAGTACCTGCGCCAGATGGCCATGCACTCGGATCTGCATAAGCAAATCGACTACGTCAACTCGCAGGAAGTGGTTTCCACCGACTTCGTTGGCTCGCGCCACGCAGGCGTAGTGGACGCTGAAGCGACCATCACCCAGGATAACCGCGTTGTACTGTACGTTTGGTACGACAACGAATTCGGTTACAGCTGCCAGGTGGTTCGCGTGATGGAAGACATGGCCGGTGTAAACCCGCCAGCATTCCCGCGCTAAGCTTCACAAGTAACTAAAAACGCCCCGGCCCTTGGTCGGGGCGTTTTTGTTTGTATCTTGCTTATAACTTTTTAGACTTTTTTCCCAGGAGTTAAGCGTTATCCAGTTTGTTGCCTCGAAAGTTGCAGGCATAAACTTCCAGCAAAAATAAGCAGTTGCCGATTGTTTGAGGTGCAGGTGAGTTTAGTGGATCCAACTTAAAATGCGTTGGGGAATTGGCGCCATTTAATTGTTCCGTCCAAATACTTGACACTGTCACTCACTGAAACTAGTGTCGCCTGTGACGGCCCGCTCTGCCTCGGGCTTCGTCGGTTTTGCTGCTTCAGCGTCGCGTTACAACTCTCCAAAAAGACAGGGATCTCATTCCTGCTCACATCACAATAAATCTAATGAAAACTGTTCCGGCTTAGTTGCCGTGCAGCGCTCTGTTTCGTATTGCTCACCCTGCCGAAAGTGTTTTGCGGTCACGGCATGTTATTGCCTGGCTTTTACGCGGTTGGTCTATCGGGAGAGTCGAACATGGCGGAAGAACGATCGAAGTTGTTGTCGCTGTTACCGCGCCTGGTGGGGTTGGGAGTCCTGGGGTTTGTCGTCTGGTTACTGATGTCGACACTGTTGATGCCTCTGGTGTCGGCCTCTGCCACCCGGGCGATTTTGAATGCGCCGGTGATCCTGCTCACCACGCCCATTGATGGCGTGGTCAGTGCGTTGGACGTCAAACCCGGTGCGACCTTTGCCCAGGGCCAGAAAATCGCCGTAGTGGAAAACCCCCGGGCGAATCAGGAAACCTTGCTGACCCTGCAAACGCGCCGCCTCACTCTGGAACAGCAGATATCTTCCTCGGCCAGCCAGGCCGAACATGATCAGCAGTATTACGAGGCACTGGAAAAAACCAGCCAGCAGTACCAGACCGCTTTTCATACCCGGCAACTCTTCACCCAAAGGGCGCTGCGGGCCGAAAACAGTGCTGCCAGTGCGCGGTTGATGGACGCCCAGGAAACGGTCGAGCGCAACCTGGAGTTGTTCGTGCAGGGGGCGGTGAGTGGCGCGGTGGTGGCTTCATCGAAAGCGCAGCTGGCCTCTTTGCAAGGTGCGGCGGAGTCGGTGCGCTCGCAGTTACGGATCAACGACGGCGACGTCAGTGCGGCCAACAAGCAGGTGTACCTCGACCCGGATCAACTGCGCATGTTCGACCTGACGGCGCAGATGACCACGCTCAAGCTCAGCCTGGAAAATCAGGCGCGCAATCGGGCGACCTATCAACAGGAGCTCGACAACCTCAACCGTTTGATCGATGCCGAGCAGAACCGGGTCAAGCTGATGGCCGGGTACGATGTCGTGGCCTATTCGCCGGGTACCGTTCAGGAACTCCTGGCGCCCCAGGGCACGCTGGTGCAGGCCGGTTCGACTTTGCTGCGCGCCACCGATTGCGGGCAGAGCTATGTGATTGCGGTGTTCCCGGAGCGCATGGCAAGCAAGATCGATCGTGACAGTGTGTTGACCGTGAAAATCCGCGGCCTTGCCGAGCCGCTCAAGGCCAGCGTGGTGCAGTTGTTATCCAGCGCTTCGGACATTCGCGCCAACTCCTACAGCGTGCCGTTCCCCTACGCCGAGCAGAACTCGGTGTATGTGGTCGGTACCTTTGCCGCCGACCTCACCGATAGCCAGCGCGCCATGACCTGCAACCCCGGGCTATGGGCCAGTGCCGAAGTGTCACGACCATGAACGGCCTCTTGCGCGGGGTGGTCAGTGTGATACTCATGGGCTCTGGCGCGTCCTCATTGGCGGCAGCCGCCAGGCCTCAACTGGCGACAATGACCTGCGCCGCACTCGATCGCGCGGTGGCGACGCAGCCGGCGGGCCCTGTGCTGGTGGCCAGTTACCCGGCGCTAAATGGTCAGCCGGCGCCGATCCTGGCGTTGCGCGGGGTGGCGTTCACTTACGATAACGCCCTGGCGAGCATTGCCTTGTTCGCCTGCGGCAAGGCCGGGTCGGCGCGACGCATCGCCGATGCTCTTGTCTTTGCAACGAACCACGATCCCGAATATCACGATGGCCGTTTGCGCAACGCCTACGCTGCTGGCCCGGTGGGTGCGCCGCCGATGAAGCTGCCCGGCTACTGGAGCACCGAACGCAACGCCTGGAACCAGGACGCCTATCAAGTCAGCAGTGCGACCGGGAACCAGGCCTGGGCGGCGCTGGCGTTGCTTGAGGCTTTTCGCCAAAGCGGCGAGGGCGCCTACCTGGAAGCGGCAAGAAAAGTCCTGCGCTGGTCGCAGGACAAAACCTACGACGCCCAGGCACCGGCCGGCTTCAGTGGGGGCTACTACGGGTACTTCAATCAGCAGATCCAGCAGAACTGGAAGTCCACCGAGCATAACGTCGACCTGGCGGCTGCGTGGTCGGCACTCAATGCGCTGGCTCCGGATCAGGGCACGGCGCGGCAGGCGCAGATCGCCCGGCAGTTTGTCGCCAGCCAGTGGGACGCCACGGAAGGGCGCTTCCTGATCGGCACCGGTGCGGATGGCCAGACGTCGGACCGGGTGCGCTCCGGGCTGGATGCGCAAATCTGGCCACTGATTGCCTTGCACGACCCGCCCGGGGATTGGCGTCGGGTGTTCGCTTTTGTCGATCGCGCGCACCGGGCCGGTGACGGCTACGGCTTCAATCGCGATCCCGATGGTTTGTGGACCGAAGGCACCGCGCAAGCCGCTGCGGTCGCGCAGTTAAACGGCCTGAGTGACAAGGCGCAGCCGCTTTGGAGTGTTTTGCTGGCCCAGGAAGCCGGCAATGGCTGGCTGTACGCGACCCCGGCAGCGCGCATCAGTACCGGGCTGGCCATAGGCCCGGACTCGGTGACCAACGATTTTTTCTATTACCACCTGCCTCACCTGGGCGCCACGGCGTGGGCGGCGATTGCGGCCACCGGCGTCAATCCCTTTACCGGTTCGCGAGAGGCTGACTGACATGCAGGCACTGGACTCGTTGCAACTGATGCAAATCAACTTCTGGACCCTGGCGCTGGTGATTCTATTCACCTGCCTGACTCATCGGGACCAATGGGCTGCGCGCGCCGGATTCGGCGCCGTGACCGCGTTGCTGTTGCTCAACTACGCGGCCTGGCGGATTCGCGACACCTTGCCGGACGGCCATTCCGGGTTTGCCACAGTCTGGGCCTACACCTTTTTGTTCTTCGAAATGCTGGCGATCGGTTACACGCTGTTTTCCATCGTCGTCATGCTCTGTCGCTCGGATCACAGCAAGGACGCGGACGCGGGCGAGCGACGCTTGCGCGCCCAGGGCGTGAGTGCGCCAGCGGTCGATATCTTCATCGCCACGTACAACGAAGGCCTGGAAATCCTGGAAAAAACCATTATTGCCGCCCAGGCCATCGACTACCCGAATTTCACCATCTGGGTGCTCGACGATACGCGCCGGGACTGGTTGCGTGATTACTGTGCCGAGGTCGGCGTGCAGTACGCGCGCCGCCCTGATAACTCCCACGCCAAGGCCGGCAACCTGAACAATGGCTTGCGCCAGTCGGCGGCTGGCAGCAACGCGCCGTACATATTGGTGCTGGATGCCGATTTCGCGCCGCAGCAGCCGATCCTGTTGCGCACCCTGGGCTTGTTCGACGACCCGAAAGTCGGCCTGGTGCAGACGCCGCAGTTCTACTACAACCCCGACCCGATCCAGCACAACCTGGGCACTTCGGCGTGCTGGGTCGATGAGCAAAGGGTGTTCTTCGACGTGTTTCAGCCGGCGAAGGATGGCTGGGATGCGGCATTTTGCGTCGGTACGTCCTTCGTGGTGCGGCGCGATTTGATCAACGAGATGGGCGGTTTTCCTACAGGCTCGGTCTGCGAAGACATCTACACCACCTACCGGCTGCTGCAGAAAGGCTATGTCACCCGCTGGTTGAATGAGCGCCTGTCAATCGGCTTGTCGGCCGAAGGCCTGACCGAGTACATCAACCAGCGCGGGCGCTGGTGCCTGGGCACCATCCAGGTGGCGCTGCTCAAGGATGGACCGTTGCGCGGCAGCGGCTATACGCTCAACGACCGCCTGCACTACATCCATGGGCTGATGCACTGGTTTTCCAAACCCTTCATCCTGATGATGCTGGTGTCGCCGGTGCTGTACTGGTATTTCGGCATTGCCGGTTTCTACGCCACGCCGATGGATTTCCTCGCGTTTGGCATGCCGGCGCTGATCGCGTTCTGGGGCTACGGCACCTGGGTCACGGACCGGCGCACCTTGCCGATTTTCACTGAGGTCACGCAGATCGTTGCCTCCCTGGCCGTCACCGCCACCATCGCCAGCGCGATGATCCGGCCTTTCGGACGCCCGTTCAAAGTGACCGCCAAAGGCCTGGATCGCACCAAAACCATGGTGCACTGGAAGCTGTTCGGGTTCTTTTTTGCCTTGACGCTGTTCTCGCAGATTGGCGCCTATATCGCGATCAGCACTTCCGCCTCGTTCGACGGCAACATGCTGTTCAACCTGTGTTGGACTGTGGTCGCGCTGGTCTACAACCTGGCAACGCTGGTCGCCTGTGTGGATCGTCCGCGCTTGCACGGTGAAGAGCGTTTTCCGTTCAACAAGCCCACGGGGTTTCGGTTTGGCGGCAAGGTGCTCGCCGGGCGCCTGGTGGATATCTCCCTCAGCGGCGCGTCGTTCGAGTGCGCGTTCGCGTCGTCGATCAAGCCGGGGCTGTGCGGGCAGATGTGGGTCGACAAACTGGGTTGGCTCGATGTCGAGGTCATGCGCAACCATGGAGACAATCAACTGGGCCTGAGGTTTGCCGAGCTTGATGAAGCGCTGCGGCGACGGTTGATCGCGCGGTTGTTCAGCGATGCAACGATCAATGTCGTCAGCAAGGCGGAGCCGGGGCTGGCGTTCGGCACCTTGTTACGGCGTGCATTGCTTGGCGAAAAATCAGCGGCGCCGCATTTGCCTGCGCCGGCCAGGGCGTCGTCCTACACCCCGCTACGTCGCTGGCGACCGGTCAGTGTACGTTCGCGTAGACAGCCTTTGCCGCATGTCAGCGTCAGTCGGTCAGGCCTTTGGTCTTTGCTGCTTTCACCCTTGCGAGCTCTGCTCGGCCAACGATTTTAGGTGCGCGCCATGAACAGTTGCTTATCGACCTCATGCTTTATGTCATTGCTTCTGCTGGGTGGTTGTTCGCTGGAGCCGACCTACGAGAAACCCGATGCACCGATCGACCAGCAATGGCCGGCCAACACGGCCGGCGAATGCTGCGCGGGCAAGCAGGCGTTCGACAAGGACTGGCGCGGCTTTGTGGTCGATGACCGCCTGCGCCAGCTGATCGACCTGGCGCTGGCCAACAACCGCAGCCTGCGCCAGTTCGCGGCCAGTGTCGAAGAGGCGCGGGCGGGTTATGCCAGTGCGCAGTCCGGGCTGTTTCCTACCATCGGCATAGACACCTATGCCGGACGCAGCAAGTTGCCGCCGCTGGTGCGCACGCCCAATGGCGGCGACAGTGCCGGCAGTATTGCCAACACCTTCCAGGCCACCGGTGGTTTCACGTCCTACGAGCTGGACCTGTTCGGTCGCATTCGCAGCCAGCGCAATGCCGCCGGTGCCCGGTTCGAAGCGTCTGAGGGCGATTACCAGGCCGCACGCCTGGCGCTGATCGGCGAAGTGGCCAGCACCTGGTTGACGCTCAAGGCCAATCAGCATCTGCTTGACCTGGCGCAGAATACTTATCAGTCCCAGGACCGCTATGGGCAGTTGCTGCGCAAGAGTTTCAACCTGGGTTCCAGCGCCCGGATCGACGTGCACCAGGCCGATGCGCAGACCAACACAGCGGCCGTGCAGGTCAACACTTACCGGATGCAAGTGGCGCAGAACAGCAATGCGCTGCGGGTGCTGGTGGGGCAGCCGGTGCCGCCGGGTTTGCTGCCCACGGGTGTGCTCGGTGAGCAGTTGGCCACGCTGGACGTGCCGGCCGGTTTGCCGGCGTCATTGGTCGAACGCCGCCCCGACATCATGTCGGCCGAAGCCCAGCTGCGCGCTGCCAACGCGGACATCGGTGCCGCTCGTAGCGCTTACTTCCCGACCTTTTCCCTGACCTCGGCCCTGGGCAGCCTGACCGGGGACTTCTCGCGCCTGCTCACCGGCCCGGCGGAGTTCTGGACCGTGGCGCTGGCAGGGTCGTTGCCATTGATCGATGGGGGGGGCCGTCGTGCGCAAGTGGACGCCAGCCATGCGCGGTTTGACGGGCAAACGGCGGCGTACGAGGCCACGGTGCAGAACGCTTTTCGGGAAGCGGCCGATGCCTTGAATGCGCGTCAGGAGATGCTGACCCAGGTGCAGTTCCAGAAGAAACTGGTGGGGGATTATCAGGAGGCTTACCGCCAGTCCCGCCTGCGCTTTGAGGCTGGGCTGGACAGCTATTTTTCAACCATGGATGCACAGCGTTCGCTGTTTGACGCGCAGCAAAAGTGGGCCCAGCTGGAGTTGGCCCGGGAGATTAACCAAGTGACCTTGTACAAGGCGTTGGGTGGGGGCTGGGGTGGCTCCTTGAAGGTGGCAGGGCGGTGATGATGGCGATCGATCAGGCGCCGCCGACCACAGACGCCTGCGCCGTGCGCAACTCATGGCGATTGCCGCGGAACAACACCAGGGTCGCAATCAACCCCAGTACCGCTGCGCCCGTCAGCCAGATCCCCGGTGCGGCCTTGTTATCCAGCACATGAATCAAATAGGTACAGGCTGCCGGAGTAAACCCGCCGAAGGTAGCGGTCGCCAGGCTGTAGGCCAGGGAAAAACCGGTGGTGCGCACTTCCACCGGCATGATCTCGGTCAGCGCCACGACCATGGCACCGTTGTACGAGCCGTACAGGAACGACAGCCACAACTCGACGATCAGCAAGTGACTGAAGCTCGGATTGGCCACCAGCCAGGACAGGGCAGGGTAGGCGGTGAGAATCGCCAGAAGCGTCGCCGCCAGCAGCAGGGGTTTGCGCCCGACCTTGTCGGAAAATGCGCCCATGACCGGTAACCAGAAGAAATTCGACAGGCCGATGCACACCGTCACCAGCAAGGCATCCAGGTCGGACAAGTGCAGTTCGGCCTTGCCGAAGGTCGGCGTGTAGGCGGTGATCAGGTAGAACGACACGGTGGTCATGACCACCAGGGCCATGCCGGCGATGACGATGCAGAAGTTCTGCCCGATCGAGCGGACCACCTCGCGCAAGGTCGGGCGATGTTTGCGTGCCTGGAACTCCGGTGTTTCTTCCAGTGAACGACGAATCACGAAGATTACCGGCACAATCAAACAGCCGACCAGGAACGGCACGCGCCAGCCCCATTCACCCATTTCCTGCGGGCTGAGCCAATGATTCAAGGCCACGCCCAGCAAACCGGCGAAGACCACCGCCGCTTGCTGGCTGGCGGACTGCCAGCTGACAAAAAAGCCTTTGCGGCCCGCAGTGGAGATCTCGGCCAGGTACACCGACACCCCGCCAAGCTCGACGCCTGCCGAGAAACCTTGCAGCAGGCGGCCGAACAGCACGAGCAGCGGTGCCGCGACACCCAGGGTGGCGTATCCCGGGACGCAGGCTATCAATACGGTGCCGGCAGCCATCATCACCAGGGTAATGATCAGGCCTTTGCGGCGCCCGTGACGGTCGATGTAGGCGCCGAGAAAGATTGCCCCCAGCGGCCGCATCAGGAAGCCGGCGCCGAAGGTCGCCAGCGACAGCATCAGGGACGCGAACGCGCTGTCGGCGGGGAAGAAGGTTTTGGCAATGGCAGTGGCGTAGAAGCCGTAGACCATGAAGTCGAACATTTCGAGGAAGTTGCCGCTGACAACGCGAAAGATCGCTTTGCCTTTGCTCGTGGGGGTAGACATGTGTAGGTACTCACGCTGGTAAATCTTGTTTGAAAACACGGCACCTGTGGGCGCGGGCCTGCTCGCGATGGCGTGGGGTCAATCCGCATGGCTGTTGGCTGACGCACCCCTGTCGCGAGCAGCCTCGCTCCCGCAGGTTTTGCGTTTGCCTGACGGGCGCCGGCAGCCCTCGCTCCTCTGCGCTCTGAGGTCCATAATGGCCGGCGCGGTTTTGCGGGGAGATGAAGATTTGTTAACTGGACGGTGGGGTGGGCTTGTGGTGCTGGCCGTGGTTGTGTCCGGCTGCGGCAACGGTGACTCCATGGAAAGCTTCGGGGGGCCCACCATGGGCAGCTCCTATTCAATCAAGTATGTGCACCGCGCCGGCCTGCCCGCACCCGCTGAGGTGCAGGCGCAGGTGGAAACAATCCTCGACCGCATCGACCGGCAAATGTCGACCTACCGCAGCGACTCCGACATCGAGCGCTTCAACCATCTGCCTGCCGACCACTGTCAGGACATGCCCGCGCCTGTCCTCGAACTGGTCCGGGTCGGCCAGCAGCTGTCACAGCAGAGCGAAGGCGCCTACGACCTGACGGTCGAGCCGCTGCTCAACCTCTGGGGATTTGGTCCGCAATCGCGCCAGGAAGTCGTCCCGAGCGCCGAAGCACTGACCCAGGTGCGTCAGCGAGTGGGTTACCAGCATTTGCGCATCGAAGGCGAACAGCTGTGCAAGGACGCTGCAGTGGAAGTCGATTTCAACAGCATCGCCGCCGGTTACGCGGTCGACACCATCGCTGCCCGGCTCGAGGCCATGGGCATCCACGATTACCTCGCCGAAGCCACCGGTGAACTCAAGGCGGCCGGCCGCAAACTCGACGCCAGCCCGTGGCGCATCGCCCTGGAGGAGCCCCGGGATGACCGCCAGGTCGCGGAGAAAATCATCGCGGTCGATCACTACGCGGTGTCCACCTCGGGTGACTACCGTCATTACTTCCAGCAGGATGGCCGGCGCTATTCCCACACCTTCGATGCGCGCACCGGGGCGCCGGTTTCCCACGCCCTGGCGGCAGTCACGGTGATCCACCCTTCGGCGCTGATGGCCGATGGCTTATCGACGCTGTTGCTGATTCTCGGGCCGGAACGCGGCTGGGACTACGCGGAGAAATACGCTATTGGCGCTTTTTTTGTGATTCGAACCGATACCGGTTTCGTCACAAGAACCAATCAGGCTTTCGAGCGGCTCAGTGGCGCGGCTACCCAAAAAAAGCAATGAACGCTGGCGTTGTAGTGCAGGCAAAACTAGCCTACGACGCGACCAAGGGTTAATGTGCCCGGCGTTGACGCTTCTATAGACTGTGTCCGGGTTCTGCACTGGCCCCAAATTGTTCCTTCACGCCGCAGATGGCGTGATTTAGCCGCAGGTGCCGATGGCGCCGCGGCCTGTTCTGAGGAGTACGCATGGCTGTCTACAACTACGACGTGGTGGTGCTGGGTTCCGGCCCGGCAGGAGAAGGCGCGGCAATGAACGCCGCCAAAGCAGGACGCAAGGTGGCGATGGTCGATAGCCGTCGCCAGGTCGGCGGTAACTGCACCCACCTGGGCACCATCCCGTCCAAGGCCTTGCGTCACTCGGTGCGGCAGATCATGCAGTTCAACACCAACCCGATGTTCCGGGCCATTGGTGAGCCGCGCTGGTTCTCGTTCCCGGACGTGCTCAAAAGCGCCGAGAAAGTCATCTCCAAGCAAGTCGCTTCGCGCACCGGCTACTACGCCCGTAACCGCGTCGACGTGTTCTTCGGCACCGGCAGCTTCGCCGACGAGCAAACCATCGAAGTCGTCTGCGCCAACGGCGTGGTCGAGAAACTGGTGGCCAAGCACATCATCATCGCCACCGGCTCGCGTCCTTATCGCCCGGCGGATATCGATTTCCACCACCCGCGTATCTACGATAGCGACACCATCCTGAGCCTCGGCCACACCCCGCGCAAACTCATCGTTTATGGCGCCGGCGTGATCGGTTGCGAGTACGCCTCGATCTTCAGTGGCCTGGGTGTACTGGTTGAACTGGTGGACAACCGCGGCCAGTTGCTGAGCTTCCTGGACTCGGAAATCTCCCAGGCCCTGAGCTACCACTTCAGCAACAACAACATCACCGTGCGCCACAACGAAGACTACGACCGCGTCGAAGGCGTGGACAATGGCGTGATCCTGCACCTCAAGTCCGGCAAGAAGATCAAGGCCGACGCCTTGCTCTGGTGTAATGGCCGTACCGGCAACACCGATCAGCTGGGTCTGGAAAACATTGGCGTGAAGGTCAACAGCCGTGGCCAGATCGAAGTGGACGAGGCTTACCGCACCTGCAAGCCGAACATCTACGGCGCCGGTGACGTGATTGGTTGGCCGAGCCTGGCCAGTGCCGCTCATGACCAGGGCCGTTCGGCCGCTGGCAGCATCGTCGACAACCACAGCTGGCGCTTCGTCAATGACGTGCCAACCGGCATCTACACGATTCCGGAGATCAGCTCGATCGGCAAGAACGAGCAGGAGTTGACCCAGGCCAAGGTGCCGTACGAAGTGGGCAAGGCGTTCTTCAAGAGCATGGCGCGCGCGCAGATTGCCGGCGAGCCGCAAGGCATGCTGAAGATCCTGTTCCACCGCGAGACCCTGGAAGTGCTGGGCGTTCACTGCTTCGGTTATCAGGCGTCGGAGATCGTGCACATCGGCCAGGCGATCATGAACCAGCCGGGCGATCTGAACACGCTGAAGTACTTCGTCAACACCACGTTCAACTACCCGACCATGGCCGAAGCCTATCGGGTAGCGGCCTACGATGGCCTCAACCGGCTTTTTTGAGCGGCTCCGGCCGGTGGCCTGAGCCGGCCGGGGAGACCGATTTCAGCAATTCTCGAGCGTGGCGCTGGCCAAACCGGGAAAGTCTGTAATCAGGCTGTCAACGCCGAAGTCGGCGAGCCTGCGCATTAGCGCGGGCTCGTTGACTGTCCATACCGACACATGCAGCCCCTGGCGCTGCGCCTTCTCCAGGCGTTCCGGCGTGCACAGGGTCCAGTTCAGCGCGAGAAACTCACAGCCATAGCTTTGCGCGACCTTCAACGGGTCGAGCCAGGCGTACTCGGCTACCAGCCCGCGGGACACGTCCGGCACCAGATCCAGTGCAGCCTTCAACACTTCACGTGAACTCGAGGTGATGGTGACTTTGTCGAGCATGCCGAAACGCTGGGCCATTTCGCGAATCGCCAGCACGGTGGTGGCGGCGCGGGTGCGCGAAGCGCTTTTGACTTCCAGCTGCCAATGCTCGAAATCGCATTTTTCGAACAGCTCTTCCAGGGTCGGGATCGGGCACGGTTTGATCCAGCCCGGGCCGCCTTTGCGCGCGTCGTAGGTCTTAAGCTCCGCCGCCGTATGTTCGACGACCTTGCCGCGCCGTTCGGTGGTGCGCTTGAGAGTCGGGTCATGAATGACCATCAGCTCGTTGTCCTTGGACAGGTGCAAGTCCAGTTCGCAACGGCGCACGCCGTGCTTGAGGCATTGCTGAAAGCTGATCAGGGTGTTTTCCGGTGCTTCGCCCTTGGCGCCGCGATGGCCGTAGATGAGGGTCACGGTTCTTCCTTAATTTAGAGGCCTGAGTCGTTTTGTTCGCGGGCCAGGCGACGTTCCTGGGCCTGCTTCTGCAAAATGTAGCGGGCGAGCAATTGGCGCTGGGCATCGGTGGGGTGTTCAAACTCGGTGCCGATGTCGTAGCCATCGCCCTTGGGATCGCAATGGGTGACCCGGGCGCGCAGCAACAGGCCAAGGGCTTGCGGCATCAACACCAGCTTGATCGACAGGCGCGCCCCGGCGGCAATCGGCGTGGGGTACTGAAAGTCGACGCCCCCTTCGGAGATGATCACCGGTTGCGGCTCGCCAATCTGCCCCAGCACGGTAATGGCGATCACCTGGCTCAGCAGGTCGATGCGTTTGTTCTGGGATTTCAAGAATGCCGCAAGGTTGCGGTCGCGCTCACTGATCTGGCGCAACAGGTGTTGCGATTCGAATTCGCTCAGGTGCAATTCGCTGAGCAAATTGAACAGTGGAGAAGCATCCTGCAACACTTCCAGGCCCGCGGCTTCGACAGCGGACAAAGGCCGAATTTCCAGTGCGATCGTGTCCTCGATACGGTAGTATTCGCGGCGATCTTCTTCATCTAATGTCGACATGGCGAACCCATGGTAGCGGCGGTGGTCTGAGTGTAAAGCTGGTTATCGACCCCCGCCACAAGGACGTTCCTTTTCCCTCCGAACAAGCCCCGACATGTTCAGACCTCTCTTCGTATTTATTGGCACGCGTTATACCCGTGCAAAGCGTCGCAATCATTTTGTGTCGTTCATTTCCCTGACTTCCATGATCGGGCTCGCCTTGGGCGTGGTCGTGATGATCGTGGTGCTGTCGGTCATGAACGGCTTCGATCATGAGATGCGCACCCGCGTGCTGGGCATGGTGCCCCACGCGACCATCGAGTCCGGTGAACCGATCAGCGACTGGCCAAGCCTGGCGGCCAAGGTCAAGCAGAACCCGCAGGTGACGGCGGTAGCGCCGTTTACCCAGATGCAGGGGTTGCTGACCAACAACGGCAAGGTGTCCAAGGTGCTGCTCAATGCCATCGACCCGGCGCTGGAGCGCCAGGTGTCGATCATCGACAAGTTCATGCTGCAGGGCAAACTCGACGACCTGGCGCCCGGCAGTTTCGGCATCGTCATCGGTGACAAGGCCGCCGCCAAGCTGGGTGCCGCCATCGGCGACAAGCTGACCTTCGTCGCGCCGGAAGTCACCGTGACCCCGGCCGGGATGTTCCCGCGCATGAAGCGCTTTACCGTGGTCGGCATTTTCCATGTCGGCGCCGGTGAGATCGACGGTTACCTGGGCGTCACCAACCTCCAGGACCTGGCGAAACTGCATCGCTGGAAGCCGGATCAGGTGCAGGGCATCCGCCTCAAGTTCGACGACCTGTTCCAGGCGCCGCGTACCGCGTGGAACATCGCCCAGCAACTTGGCGAAGACCGTTACTATGCGCGTGACTGGACCCGTACCCACGGCAACCTGTACCAGGCGATTCGCATGGAAAAAGCCATGATCGGTCTGCTGTTGCTGCTGATTGTGGCCGTGGCCGCGTTCAACATCATCTCCACCCTGGTGATGGTGGTGAACGACAAGAAGGGCGATATCGCGATCCTGCGCACCCTGGGCGCGACGCCACGCACCATCATGGCGATCTTCATGGTGCAGGGCACGGTGATCGGGGTGTTCGGTACGCTGATCGGCGCCGTGGTCGGGATTTTCGCCGCGCTGAACGTCAGCGCAGCGATCTCGGCCCTCGAAGGCCTGATCGGCCACAAGTTCCTGAACGCCGATGTGTACTTCATCGATTACCTGCCGTCGCAAGTGCAGAGCCAGGACGTGGTGATGGTCTGTGCCGCCGCGTTGATCCTGAGTTTCCTCGCCACCCTGTATCCAGCCTGGCGTGCCGCGCGCACCCAGCCTGCGGAGGCGCTACGTTATGAGTGAATTGGGCATGAGTGAAAAAGCAATCCTGAGCTGCCGCAACCTGGGCAAGTCCTACGAGGAAGGTCCGGAATCGGTCGAGGTCCTGGCGGGGCTGCAACTGGAGTTGCACCCAGGTGAGCGTGTCGCCATCGTCGGCACCTCGGGTTCGGGCAAGAGTACCTTGCTCAACCTGTTGGGCGGCCTCGATACGCCGACCCAGGGCAGCGTGTGGCTCGACGGTGAAGAGCTGTCGGCCCTGAGCGAGAAGAATCGCGGCCTGTTGCGCAATCGGTCGCTGGGTTTCGTCTACCAGTTCCACCACTTGCTGCCGGAATTCACCGCGCTGGAAAACGTCTGCATGCCGCTGCTGATCGGCAAGACTGCGATCCCCGAGGCGCGCCAGCGTGCCACGGCGTTGCTGGAGCGGGTAGGGCTGGGCCATCGCCTGGAGCACAAGCCGGCCGAACTGTCCGGTGGCGAACGCCAGCGTGTGGCCATCGCTCGCGCCCTGGTGAACAAGCCAGGCCTGGTGATGCTCGACGAGCCCACCGGCAACCTCGACTCCCACACCGCCCAGGGCATCCAGGACTTGATGCTGGAACTCAGCACTTCGATGCGCACGGCGTTCCTGGTGGTGACTCACGACATGAACCTGGCCCGCCAGATGGATCGCGTCCTGCATCTGCAGGAAGGCCGCCTGACGCCTATCTGACTGGTCGAAACCCGGGGGCTGCAACGACCTCGGGTCATTTATTTTTATACGGTGCCCCAGCGAATGTTCAGACCGTTATCGATCTTCATCGGCGCGCGCTACACCCGCGCCAAGCGTCGCAATCGCTTCGTGTCCTTCATCTCGATGACCTCGATGATCGGTCTCGCCCTGGGCGTGCTCGCCATGATCGTGGTGCTGTCGGTGATGAACGGCTTCCAGCGTGAGATGAGCTCGCGCATCCTCGGCATGGTGCCGCACGCGACCATCGTCGGTGTCAACCCGATCGACGACTGGCAGCCGGTGGCCGCCGCCGCGATGAAAAACCCCGAAGTGACCGCCGCCGTGCCGTTCACCGAGATGGAAGGCATGCTGTCCTACAAGGGGACGATGCAGCCGATCCAGGTCAGCGGCGTCGACCCGGCGCTCGAAGGCCAGGTGTCGATCGTCGCCAAGCATATCGTCCAGGGGCGCCTGGATGCGCTCAAGCCAGGTGAGTTCGGCGTGGTGGTCGGTGAAATCACGGCCCGGCGTTTCCGCTTGAATGTGGGCGACAAGATCACCCTGATCGTGCCGGAAGTGAGCACGGCACCGGGCGGCATCACGCCGCGCATGCAGCGCCTGAACGTGGTGGGCGTGTTCAAGGTTGGCGCCGAGCTGGACGGCTCGATGGCGCTGATCCATGTGGCCGATGCCGCGCAGATGCAGCACTGGCAGCCGAACCAGGTGCAGAGCGTGCGCCTGGCGGTGAAGGACTTGTACACGGCGCCGAAGGTCTCCAGCGATATTGCCGGCAGTCTCGGCAGCGCCTACCGGGCGGATGACTGGACCCACACCCAGGGCAGCCTGTTCAGTGCGATGAAGATGGAAAAGACCATGATCGGCCTGCTGTTGCTGATGATCGTCGCCGTCGCCGCCTTCAACATCATTGCCACCCTGATCATGGTCGTGAACGACAAGGGCGCGGACATCGCGATCCTGCGCACCATCGGCGCCACGCCACGACAGATCATGGCGATCTTCATGGTACAGGGCACGGTGATCGGGATCGTCGGGACCTTGATTGGCGGGGTGCTGGGCGTGATTGCAGCGCTGAACGTCAGCGAGCTGGTGGGTTGGGTAGAGCGGGTGAGCGGGCAGCACATCTTCAGTTCGGATGTGTACTTCGTCAGCAACCTGCCTTCGGAGTTGCAGGGTGGTGATGTGCTGTTGATCTGCTCGGCGGGGTTCGTGCTGAGCTTTTTGGCCACGGTGTACCCTGCGTGGCGAGCGGCGAAGATCGAGCCGGCGCATGCTCTACGTTATTCGTAAGTCCTGACGCCGCTCCCCCGTAGGAGCTGCCGAAGGCTGCGATCTTTTGATCTTGCTCTTCCGCCGCTCCCTCGTAGGAGCTGCCGCAGGCTGCGATCTTTTGATCTTGCTCTTAAAAAACAGGATCAAAAGATCGCAGCCTTCGGCAGCTCCTACCGGGGCGGGGGTCAAACTCTTTTTGGCAGCTCAATCGAAAACCGCGTCCAGCCATCCCCCGATTCACACCGAATCTGCCCGCCATGGGCCTTGATGATCGACTGGGTAATCGCCAACCCCAGCCCCGCATGTTCGCTGCTGCCTTCCTGGCGCGCAGGGTCCGCCCGGTAGAAGCGGTCGAACAAGCGCGGCAGCAGCTCGGCGGCAATCCCTTCGCCCGTGTTCTCGACCACCAGTCCCAACACCTTGGGCTGCTGGCTGATCCGCACGCGCACCTCACCCTCCGCCGGGGTAAACCGCAAGGCATTGTCCAGCAGATTGGAGAGCGCGCGGCGCAGCATGTTGCGATCACCCTCCATACTGGCAGTGCCTTCACGGCTCAATGTCACCCGGGCGTCTTCCGCCAGGGGAGCGAAAAACTCCAGCAACACATCCACTTCCTGTCCAAGGTCGAGCGGTTCGCGGGTGGGCATCAACAACCCGTGATCGGCCTTGGCCAGGTACAGCATGTCGTTGACCAGCTGCGCCATCCATTGCAGCTCTTCAAGGTTGCTGTGCAGCGCCTCGCGGTAATCCTCCAGCGGTCGCGGGCGCGTGAGGGTGACCTGAGTGTGGGTCAGCAGGTTTGACAGCGGCGTGCGCAGCTCATGGGCGATGTCGGCGGAGAAAGCCGACAGTCGCTGGAATGAGTCGTCGAGACGTTCCAGCATGGCGTTGAAGTGATGGGCCATTTGCGCAAGTTCGGGTGGCATCTGCTCTTCGGGCAATCGGGCGTTCAGCGACTGGGCCGACACCCCGCGCGCCACTTCACTCATGCGCCGCAGCGGCCGCAAGCCACTGCGCGCCGCCCAGGCTCCAAGCAGTGCGGTGGCCAGCGCCGAGAGGCCGACGGTCAGCCAGATCAGGCGCTGCATGCGCTGCAGGAAGTGCTGGTGATGGGTGATGTCGAGCAGCAGGGTCAACTGCGGCGAGTCGGGTTGGCCCGGATAGAGCGGGGCGCTCAGCACTCGATAGTCGGTGCCTGCGTGGCTGGTGGTGGACAAGCCTGCGGTCAGTGGAAGTTGTTCCGGCAGTTGCGCCGAGCTGTCGTACCAGCGCCGGCCGTCAGCCCCGGTGATGCGCAGTGCCAGGTCGGCCTGGCGGCTCAACTCATCGGCTAGCCTGGCCTGGCTGTCGCTCGATTGAATGTCGTGCAGCGCCCGACGCAAACCAATCAATTTGCCGTCCAGCAACTGTTGGTCCAACTCGATGAAATGCGCCTCGCTGGCACGGCTGAACAGCACGCCGGCGATCAGTGACACCACCGCCGTACAGGCAGCGAACAGCAGCGCCAGGCGGCTGCTCAAGGACAGTCGAGGCATCAGGCAGAACGCTCTTCGAGGACGTAACCCATGCCGCGCACGGTGTGGATCAGCTTGTTGGGGAAGTCATCGTCAATCTTCAGGCGCAACCGGCGGATCGCCACTTCTATAACGTTGGTGTCGCTGTCGAAATTCATGTCCCACACCTGTGAAGCGATCAGCGACTTGGGCAACACCTCGCCCTGACGGCGCAACAGCATTTCCAGCAAGGCAAATTCCTTGGCGGTGAGGTCGATGCGCTGCCCACTGCGTTCAACCCGGCGCCGGATCAGGTCCAGGCGCAGGTCCGCCAGTTGCAAGCTGGTGTCCTGGGGCGGGGCGCTGCCACGGCGTAACAGGCTGCGCACCCGCGCCAGTAATTCGGAGAAGGCGAAGGGCTTGACCAGGTAATCGTCGGCTCCCAGCTCCAGGCCATAAACCCGGTCCTCTACGGCGTCACGGGCGGTGAGAAACAGCACCGGCGTGTCGAGACCTGCGCCGCGCACGGCTTGCAGAATTTGCCAGCCATCGCGCCCGGGCAGCATCACATCAAGAATCAACAAGGCGTATTCGCCGCTCAGTGCCAGCTGTTGACCAGTGCTGCCGTCGGCCACCAACTCGGTATTGAACCCGGCCTCGGTCAGGCCCTGGCGCAGGTATTGGCCGGTTTTCGCTTGGTCTTCGACGATCAACAGTTTCATGGAGAGCTCGGGGTCAATGGAACGAAGGCTTTATACCGTGGGCCGCGCGAGTGCAGGCCAACCTGACAAAGTTGTAATCTGCCTGTCAGGTTACGGGCAGTCGTGTCAGTTTAGAGTTTTCTATAGGCTGAACCTTATCTTGTTGGAGAAGACCCATGTTTTTGCGCAAATCCCTGCTGTTGACCGCATGCCTGCTGGCGCTGAGCGCTCCGGCGTGGGCATCGCCGGCGCAATCCGTCGATTTTGGTCAGCCGGCCCCGGCAGCCAATGCGACCCGCAGCATCGAAGTGGTCATGGGTGACATGTCGTTCGATCCCCGGGCCATCAAGATCAAGGCGGGGGAGACCGTCCGCTTCGTCCTGGTCAATAAAGGCCAGTTGCTGCACGAGTTCAACCTCGGCGACGCAGCCATGCATGCCCAGCATCAACAGGCCATGCTGCAGATGCAGCAAAGCGGCATGCTGACACCGACCGGCATGAAGGCCATGGATCACGCTGCCATGGGGCATGGCATGAAGCACGATGACCCCAACAGCGTGTTGGTCGAGCCTGGCAAAACCGCCGAGCTGACCTGGACCTTCACCAAACCCACCAGCCTGGAATTCGCCTGCAACATCCCCGGCCACTACCAGGCCGGCATGGTCGGCAAACTAACCATCGAAGCCCCTTAGGCGCTGCGCAGGAGCTGTGTAGGAGCTGTGTAGGAGCTGTCGAGTGAAACGAGGCTGCGATCTTTCCAAAACCACCCAACCCCGAATTCCCAATCCCCAACCCCCAACAAAACCACTGAACACTGATAGAATCCCCTGATTCTTCAGTCAGGTTTCCGCCATGCATCCCGCAGCCGAACACTCGCCGCTGGGTAAATCCAGCGAATACATCGCCACCTACACGCCGTCCCTGCTGTTCCCGATCCCGCGCACCGCAAAATGGGCCGAGCTCGGCCTGACGGCGCAAACCCTGCCGTACACGGGTGTGGACTTCTGGAACTGCTTTGAGCTGTCGTGGTTGCTGCCGTCCGGCAAGCCCGTGGTGGCGATCGGCGAATTCAGCATTCCGGCGGACTCGCCGAATATCATCGAGTCGAAGTCGTTCAAGCTGTACCTCAACTCGCTGAACCAGACGCCATTCGCTGACACGGCAAGCCTCGAGGCAACCCTGGCCAAAGACTTGTCCGCTGCCGCCGGCAAACCGGTGGGCGTGCGCATCCGCAGCCTGAAAGAGGTGGAGGCCGAAGGCGTCGTCGCATTGCCGGGGGTGTGTATCGACGACCTCGATATCAGTGTCAGCAACTACGAACACCCGCGTCCGGAACTGCTGCGTTGCGATGATTCGCGCATCGTCGAGGAGAGCGTCCACAGCCATCTGCTCAAATCCAATTGCCCGGTCACCAGCCAGCCGGATTGGGGCAGTGTGGCAGTCGAATACCGTGGTGCGGCGCTGGATCACGCGAGCCTGCTGGAGTACATCGTCAGCTTCCGCCAGCATTCGGACTTCCATGAGCAGTGTGTGGAGCGGATATTCCTCGACCTGCAACGGTTGCTCAAACCCGAGAAGCTGACCGTGTATGCGCGGTATGTGCGCCGTGGCGGTCTGGATATCAACCCGTATCGCAGCACGCAAGCCGTGCAACTGCCGAACCACCGCCTGGTCCGCCAATAAAGAACGAATGGGGAGCCCGGTCCCACAGGGAATGCATTGCAAACTGCGCACAATAAAAAGCCCCGCCATCACTGGTGGGGCTTTTTTGTCTCGGGCGAATTCAGATACCCATGTTGCCCAGCGCCTGCACGATGTTGCGCAAGGTGCCAGCAAGGGTCGGGTGCTCGATTTCGAAGCGCTCGACCGCCAGGTTCACATTATCGGACAAGCTTGAATCCTGGGTTTTGGTCTCAAGCTCAAGCTCAAGTTCGATCTGCTGCATCAGTACGTGCAGGTCTTCACGCTCCACTTCCGTCAGTGGCGGATTCTGTTCCAGTTGCTCGCGCAGAGTATTGAGCTGTTCTTGCAGTTCGCGGGCAGGCATGACGTTCTTCCTTTTATCGATAGGCACTGGCATAGACCGCAGCAGCGCGCCAAAGGTCTATGGCTTGCCTTTAGATTAATCCACTCGCGGGCAACCTGCATGCGTTGATCGTGGCGAGGCGGCAATCAGGGCTTTTCGCCCTTGAGCCTGCGCAGGCTGATGTCCGCCAGGCAAGTGTCGAGTTCGCCCAGGTGGTCGATCACCGAATGCACGCCCAGGCCGAACAGTTGCACGGTGGCCTTACCGCGTTTGAGCTCGCGCTGCTGTGCGCTCAACGCTTGCCATTCATTCGGCGCCAGCCCGCACAGCGATCCGCAGGAGGCCAGGCCAATGGTCCACAAACCGGCGTTCAGGCCTGATTGCAGCAGCCGCGGCTCACCGCTCACCAGCACGCAGCCATCCAGTTGAGCAACGTTGAGGGCCATCAAGGCTTCCCAGCAGGCATGGGGGGACGGCCATGGATTGTTTGTTGCAAATTGTGTCGAAGGTTTGATCCATTCCGGCAGCGCGAGCGCCAGGGAGTGGCTGAGGGCAGGGGGCAGTTCATCGAGCCAGGCACAGGGGATTTGCTGTCGCTGCAAGCTGTGCAGACTGTCCAGGGCGCCAGGCGTGACTTCGGCATGCTCCCCTTGATGGTCGGCGTGTTGGCGGGTGCGCGCGCCGAAATCCACCAGGCAGCCACTGAGGCCAAACAACACGGCGGTCAGGCGGGGCGCGGCGAGGGGCAAGGCTTCGGCGTGCGGCATTTCGGCATCCTTGAAATAGTACCGAGGCTATTGGACGCGGGTGACAGTTGAGTGACACTGCTGTTATCGACCGTAGGCCAGCTAGACTTGCGCGCGGGCTCACGGCGATACTGCCTAAAACGGCCTTTCCGTCTTATACTAGCCAGCTCAACGCTTGGGTCCAGAGCCCGCGTCAGTACAATCCAAGGAGTTTTTCTATGCGCTGGAGCAACCTTCTAGCTCAGCTGTGTGTGTGTTCCAGCGTGTTGCTGGTGCCTTTCGTTGCCCAGGCAGCCACGGAAGAAGACCCTTGGGAAAGCGTCAACCGCCCAATCTACAAATTCAACGACGTACTCGACACCTATGCGCTGAAGCCATTGGCCCAGGGTTATCAGTACGTGACGCCGCAGTTTGTCGAAGACGGCATTCACAACTTCTTCCGCAACATCGGTGACGTGCGCAATCTCGCCAACAATGTGCTGCAGGCCAAGCCGGCTGCAGCGGGCGTCGATACTGCGCGCCTGATCTTCAATACCACGTTTGGCCTGCTGGGCTTCATTGACGTCGGTACCCGCATGGGCCTTCAACGTAACGATGAAGACTTCGGCCAGACCCTGGGTTACTGGGGTGTCCCGAGTGGTCCGTACGTGATGCTGCCGTTGCTCGGCCCGAGCACCTTGCGCGATGCACCGGCCAGGTACCCGGACTCCTACGTCGGCGCCTATCGCTACGTCGACGACGTAGCTGTGCGTAACTCGTTCATGGCTCTGGATGTGGTCGATGCCCGCGCCAACCTGCTGTCGGCCGAGAAGCTGATCAACGGCGACAAGTACGTGTTCATCCGTAACGCCTACCTGCAGAATCGTGAATTCAAGGTCAAGGATGGTCAGGTCGAAGACGATTTCTGATTTCGACCAGGCATAAAGAAAGGCGGCCGTTGTGCCGCCTTTTTCATTGTCCGGATCACGCAAACTCCAGTTTTTATGGGGCTGAGCATGCGTTTTGCGTACTGAGTGCTACCTAACATTGAGTTACGGTTTTACCGGTTCTTATAACTACTGGTCATTTGCCAGGTAAAGTCCTCAAGTGACCTTCGCCACGAGCTTGAAACGCCCAGCGGATGGGAGTACCGTCTGCGCCTTAGAGGGCACCTCTGGTGTGACCTGTGCGTAGGGCAAAAGCCCGAAACCGGCGCGTCAGAGAGGCTAGAAAGCGAATCCAGTAGCGAGAGCCGGGTCTGAACCCCGCCTGCTACGCCAACCTAATTCTGGCGCCGTTTGCCCACATGCCAAAAACCAGTGCCACGCTGCTGATAATCGATGATGACGAAGTAGTGCGCGCGAGTCTCGCCGCCTATTTGGAAGACAGTGGTTTCAGCGTCCTGCAGGCCAGCAATGGCCAGCAAGGTCTTCAGGTATTCGAGCAAGACAAGCCCGACCTGGTCATCTGCGATCTGCGCATGCCACAGATGGGCGGACTCGAACTTATCCGTCAGGTCACCGAGCGGTCTGCGCAAACCCCGGTCATTGTGGTTTCGGGTGCCGGCGTGATGAATGACGCGGTCGAGGCCCTGCGCCTGGGCGCCGCTGACTACCTGATCAAGCCTCTCGAAGATCTGGCCGTGCTCGAGCACTCCGTGCGCCGGGCCCTGGATCGCGCGCGCCTGCTGCTGGAGAACCAGCGCTACCGTGAGAAGCTGGAGAAGGCCAACCGCGAGCTGGCAGCCAGCCTCAACCTGCTGCAGGAAGACCAGAACGCCGGTCGCCAGGTGCAGATGAACATGCTGCCGGTCAGCCCCTGGACCGTCGATGAGTTCCAGTTCGCTCACCAAATCATCCCGTCGCTGTACCTGTCGGGTGATTTTGTCGACTATTTCCGTGTCGATGAGCGTCGGGTAGCGTTCTACCTGGCGGACGTTTCCGGTCACGGCGCTTCGTCAGCCTTCGTCACCGTGCTGTTGAAGTTCATGACCACGCGCTTGCTGTTCGAATCCAAGCGCAGCGGTACATTGCCGGAATTCAAGCCTTCAGAGGTGCTTGGTCATATCAACCGAGGCCTGATCAGTTGTAAGCTGGGTAAACACGTCACAATGGTCGGTGGAGTCATCGACGAGGAGACAGGTTTGTTGACCTATAGCATCGGTGGTCATTTGCCGTTGCCTGTGTTGTACACGCCAGACAGTGTGCGTTATCTGGAAGGGCGCGGTCTGCCGGTGGGCCTCTTCAATGAAGCCACCTACGAAGACCACGTACTGGAACTGCCACCGACCTTCAGCCTGACGCTGATGTCCGACGGCATCCTGGACCTTCTGCCAGAACCTACACTGAAGGAAAAAGAAGCGGCTTTGCCCCAGCGGGTCAAGGCAGCGGGCGGCACCCTGGATGGGTTGCGGCAGGTTTTTGGATTGGCCACGCTTGGGGAGATGCCGGATGATATCGCCCTGTTGGTGTTGAGCAGGAATCTTTAATGAGTACCGGTAGAATCCAGTTCGCCGAGCAGGACGGCACCTTCGTCCTGAAGTTCGTCGGTGAAGTTCGCCTGACCCTGTGTTCGGCGTTGGATGCGACTATTGAGCGGATCTTCACGGCGTTGAATTTCAACGCCATTGTGATCGACCTGACCGAGACCCGTAGCATCGACAGCACCACCCTTGGCCTGCTGGCCAAATTGTCGATCCTGTCGCGGCAAAAAGTCGGCCTGCTGCCGACCGTCGTCACCACCCACGAAGACATCACCCGTCTGCTGCAGTCCATGGGCTTCGAGCAGGTGTTCAACATCGTTGACCGCCCGATCCCGTGCCCTGAGTGCCTGACCGACCTGCCAGACCAGGATCAGTCGGAAGAAGTGGTGCGGATCAAAGTGCTGGAAGCGCACAAGATCCTCATGGGGCTCAACGACTCCAACCGTGAAGCCTTCCATGACCTGGTGAACGCGCTCGAGCGCCACTGATACTGTCAAATTCCCACACTGGAATTCACACACAAAAAAGGCGAACCCCTGAGGGTTCGCCTTTTTGCACTGCCTTGGACTAGATCACAGCTTGGCTTGCAGAAGCGCCTCAAGCTTTTCCTGATCCCGGGCAAACTGGCGAATCCCCTCAGCCAGCTTCTCCGTCGCCATTGCATCCTCGTTGGACAACCAACGGAACTGCGCTTCATTCAAGCTCAGGCGCGCCTCACCGGCATGCCCTGGGGCCAACTTGCGCTCTAGCTTGCCGTTGTCCGCCGCCAGTTTTTCCAGCAGCTCCGGGCTGATGGTCAGGCGATCACAGCCGGCCAGTTGCTCGATCTGGTTCAGGTTGCGGAAGCTCGCACCCATGACCACGGTCTTGTAGTCATTGGCCTTGTAGTAGTTGTAGATACGGGTCACCGACTGCACGCCCGGATCGTCCGCGCCGGTGTAGTCGCTGCCATTGGCTTTCTTGTACCAGTCGTAGATGCGGCCCACGAACGGCGAAATCAGGAACACGCCCGCGTCGGCACAGGCCGCTGCCTGAGCGAACGAGAACAGCAGGGTGAGGTTGGTCTGGATGCCTTCCTTCTCCAGCTTCTCGGCGGCACGAATGCCCTCCCAGGTGGAAGCGATCTTGATCAGCACGCGGTCACGGCCCACGCCTGCCTTGTCATAGAGCTCGATCAGACGGTGCGCGCGCTTCAATACCGCGTCAGTGTCGAACGACAGGCGCGCATCCACTTCAGTGGAAATCCGCCCCGGTACTACCTTGAGAATTTCCTGCCCGACCGCGACGCCAAAACGATCGCTCGCCAGCCCTACGTCACCTTTGCAGTCATGCACGCACGCATTCAACAACTCGGCATAACCGGAGATTGCGGCGGCTTTGAGCAGCAGCGAAGGGTTAGTGGTAGCGTCTACCGGCTTGACCCGGGCAATGGCTTCGAAGTCGCCAGTGTCGGCAACGACGGTGGTCATTTGTTTCAGTTGTTCCAGCTTGGAAGTCATGGGCGTGCTCTGTCCTTTGGATCTGATGACATTACCCGAGCGCTGACAGCCACTCAAGGGCGCGTGTACCTATCGAAGGCCCCAGCGGCAACAACCTGAAAACGGCTGTTTGAAAGGTGGGGCGCGGTGTTGATAAATACGATGCCGAAATGCGGAACTGGTTCAACCGGGCTGACCAAGCAGTAAAAGCCGTAGCAGCGCAGAAGCGCAGAAGCGTAGGAGCTGTCGAGTGAAACGAGGCTGCGATCTTTTAAAAACGGCTGCGATCAGCCCCCCCCCGCATCAACGCCCCTCCAGCAACTCCGCCGCCTGATCCAGCAACGCCAAGGGCTCCTTGGCCTTGTGAATATCCACCGACAACAACTGCCGAAACCTGCGCGCGCCAGGGAATCCCGTACCCAACCCCAGCACATGCCGGGTGATATGGTGCATCGACCCACCCGCAGCAATATGCGCCGCAATATACGGCCGCAACTGCGCCAGCGCCTCAGCCCGGCTGATCACCGGCGCAGTGCTGCCGAACAGCTGTTGATCCACCTCGGCCATCACATAAGGATTGTGATATGCCTCACGCCCCAGCATCACCCCGTCGAAGGTCTGCAAATGCTCATGGCAGGCCTCCAGCGTCTTGATCCCGCCATTAAGGATGATCTCCAGATCCGGGAAGTCAGTCTTCAGCTGCGCCGCCACGTCATAACGCAGCGGCGGAATATCGCGGTTCTCCTTCGGCGACAACCCCTCCAGGATCGCAATCCGCGCATGCACGGTAAAACTCGTACACCCGGCATCCCGCACGGTGCCTACGAAGTCACATAACTGCTCATAACTGTCCCGGCCATTGATGCCGATCCGATGCTTCACCGTCACCGGAATCGACACCGCATCCCGCATCGCCTTCACACAATCCGCCACCAACTGCGGATGCCCCATCAACACCGCGCCGATCATGTTGTTCTGCACCCGATCGCTCGGGCAGCCCACATTCAGGTTCACCTCGTCATAGCCGTGCTCCTGGGCCATGCGTGCGCAGGCAGCGAGGTCCAGGGGGACGCTACCGCCCAGTTGCAGGGCCAGCGGGTGCTCGGCTTCATTGTGACGAAGGAACCGCTCGTGATCGCCGTTGAGGAGCGCGCCGGTGGTGACCATCTCGGTGTAGAGGAGGGCGTGTTTGGAGAGCAGACGCAGGAAGAAGCGGCAGTGGCGGTCTGTCCAATCCATCATGGGCGCGACGGAGAAGCGGCGGGAGAGCGGTGCAGGTGTGGCAATGGCTGAAGGCATTGGAGGAATCTGGAATCGACAGGGCTGGGAGATGGGGAGTTTATCAGGGTTAGGCTGCCTGCCGAATCATTCACCTCGGGCGCCACCGTCACCAGTCCTCAGGACGCCACCAGCCGCTAAAGGGAGTGTGGGAAATAGACGCTGAACTCAGTCCCGCCTTCCTCACTGGATTGCACGCCGACGTCGCCCCCATGCGCCTTGGCAATTTCCCGGACGATATACAATCCCAGGCCGACGCTGCGCACTTCACTGTCGCTCTCGGTGCCGCGGGTCATGGGTTCGAACAGGACGTCTATCAGGGAGGGCGGGATGGCGGGGCCCTGGTTGTGCACTGACAGGATGGCAGTATGTTGTTCGATGCGTGAGGTGATGATGACCGGCTGTAGCGAATCGCCATAGGCCACGCTGTTGGCGACCAGGTTGCCGATGATCTGCTGCACTCGGTCAGCGTCGAGCAGGGCGCTGCCGCTGCCGCTTTCCTGGTGGAGGAGGTTCGCGGCCGGAAAGGCCACCCTTAGTTCGTCGACGCTTAGGCGGGTGACGCCGTGCAGGTCCGAAGGGGCGACGGCGATGCTCAGGCCTTGGCCGACCCGGGCGAGGGCGAAGTCCAGCAGGTCGGCGATCATCCGTTGGGCGAGTTCGGAGGATTGGCTGATGTGGCCGAGCAGGGTGGTTTCCCGGGCGGTGCGCTCGCTGCGGGCGAGGATGTCCGAGGCCATTTTGATTGCGGTGAGCGGGTTTTTCAGGTCGTGGCTGACGATGGCGACCATCTGTTCAGCAAATTGGGCGCGTCGCTGGGCCTTTTCGTAGGCGTCGCTGAGTTCGTCCTGTGCTTGCTGTAAAGCCGTTTCGGTGGCGGTCTTTTCTTTCAGCAGGGCCTCGGCGAGCTTGCGGGCGTTGAGCAGTTCGCGCTCGTATTTGTCGCGGTCAGTGGTTCCGAACAATGCAAGTTCGTAGAAGGCGCCGCTGGCGTGCTCGCGCCGGACGCCGTTGAGCAGCATGGTGATGATGTGCCGGTCGCGGTGAACCAGGTCGAGCTTCACTTCCGCGACCGAGCCCTGCATGCGCATCAGCGGTGCCCAGTGGGTCTGGTGAAAGATCCGCCCGCCCATCGTCAGCAGTTCCTGGAAGCGGCGCCCGCACAGCTCCTCCTGGCTGAAACCGATCCAGGTGCAGAAGGTCAGGTTGGCTCGCAGGATGCTGCCATCTTCACGGGTGACCACGAGGGCGCAAGGGGCGCCTTCGAACAGCGAGTGGGCATCCGGCAGGTACGACTCTTCAGTCATCGGTTCCGGCCCAGGGCTGCAGGAAATCGTCCATGGCGATGGAGCAGGCTCCCGGTGCGCTCATGTGCGGGCAGTGGCCGACGTTGTCCACCAGGCAATAGCGGCTGTTGGGGATTACGGCGCGCAGGTATTCGCCCACGGCAACAGGCGCGATCAGGTCGTCGGTGGACTGCAGGATCAAGGTGGGCGTGGTCAGCCCTGCGACGTCCTTGCGGTTGTCGGACATGAAGGTGGTGCGGGCGAACTGCTTGGCGATTTCCGGTTCGGTGCGGCAAAAGCTGTTGGTCAGTTCTTCGCTCAGGTCCGGCTGCCCCGGTGCGCCCATGATGACCGGCGCCATGGTGCTCGACCAGCCAAGGTAGTTGCTGTCGAGGGTGTCGAGCAACGAATGGATGTCTTCGAGCTTGAAGCCGCCCACGTAGTCATCGGAATCGATGTAGCAGGGCGATGAGCCAATCATGACGTGGGCGGCGATTCGATCAGGCAATTGGCGATCAGCGATGACGCCGATCATGGCGCTGACGGAGTGGCCGACCAGGATCACCGGGCCTTGGGCATACTCGTCGATGATTTCGTTGAGGTCATGGGCATAACCCGCCAGCGAGCTGTATTTTTGTGGATCGTAGGCGCTTAGATCCGACCGGCCGGCACCGACCAGGTCAAGCATCACCACACGAAAACGCCCGGTAAAGTGAGGATACAGGTAGTTCCACATGCTCTGGTCGCAGCCGAAGCCGTGGGACAGGATCAATGTCGACGGACCGTCACCCAGCACAGTTACGTTGTTGCGATGCTGAAGGTCCATGCTTGATTCCCGGGCAGGCCAAAGAAAGTAATGGCGCCCCGGGAGTTTAAATAGTCAGGGCCGGCAGGTCACGCTTCGCGAGCGCTGATTACACTTTTGCAACGAGCTCGGGAGGGCGCCCCACCTACTTCCGAGACGTAGCCTTACCCACCGAAGCAACCGTTGCGCCACTGCAGTTAATATAAGGCGATGACTTCAACCAGCGCTGGTCCGGATAATAAGAAAACAACAACTGCCCATTTTTCATCGAGTCAATCAACGGGCGAGCAACGGCAGGCCTCACGGCCGGGCAGCCCAGGCTTCGACCAATCCGGCCGTTGGCGCGTGCCAGTACCGGACTGACATATGGTGCACCGTGAATGACGATTGCCCGGTCAAACGCGTTATCGTTGAAGCCTGGTTCCAGGCCTTGCATGCGCAGGGAATAACCGTTCTGCCCGACGTAACTGGCTTGTGTGCGATACAACCCTAAACTGGTGGCGAAACTCTCGTTCTGGTTGGAAAAGTTGACCGCCATGTTCTCGCCGCTGTTACGGCCATGGGCGACCAGTTCACGAAACAGCAACTTTCTCTTTTTCAGATCGAACACCCACAGGCGTTGTTCGGTCGAAGGCAGGGAGTAATCGATGACTGCCAGGCGTTGGGCTGGAGCTGAACCCTGGGCCTGCGTACATTGTGAAGCGCGTACTGCCAGGTTTATAACGGCGGCGTTGGCATCTGGAGCCGCTTTGACGAGGGCGGCGGCAAGCGAATCGGCGTAGGCTGCCGGTACTGAAAGGGATGTCAGCAGCAGGGCCGAGAGAAGCAGACGAATGCGAGCTGGCGCCATATAGATGTCTCATCGTGATAGGTTCGAGTCTAGCTGTTTGCGGGAAGCTAGCCGTTGAAATCGGGAGATTAAGGATTATCCATGGTGCAATTAACAAGGTTATTCGTCATAAGCCGCGTCTTTTTTATGGTCTTTCTGATCAGCGGTGCTGCGCATGGAGAAAATTCGTCGAACGAGGGGGCAATTGCTCCCATCATCCAAAGGGATGCGGCAGCGGATGACAACGTCGGGCAGGCGATCCAGGCGCACCTTTCGCCCCTGACGACATCTTTTCCTCCTTTACTGACTGCGCCGCGGCATAAGCGGGTCGATGTCAGCCGCATGGTCCTGGATTTCTACTCTCATCGTGGCTATCGCGCGGCGTGGACCAACGAAGGCGATACCGCGCAATTGTTTGCCAGCTTGCGGGCCACTCAGGTCGATGGCTTGAACCCGGCGGATTTTCATATCGACGAGTTGGCCGCGTCGCGGACATTGATGCAGGCTGATTCGGCGACACCTGAACAGCGGGCGGCATTCGATGTTGCGGCCACTCATACTTTTCTCACGGCATTGCTGCAGTTGCGTCGCGGCAAGGTCGATCCTTCCCGATTGGATATCCATTGGAATTTCGACCCTGCGGACGTCGATCCCCGGGAAGACGTGAATAAATTCTTCATCGCCCTGGATGCCCATGACGTGGCCGGCGCCTTTGCCCAGGCGCCACCGCAAGAGGCGGTGTATCGCGGCTTGCGCGAAGGCCTGGCGCAGTTGCGCAAGGTGCACGACGTGGGTGGCTGGCCAAAAGTGGTCGAAGGTCAATCGCTCAAGCCGGGCATGGATGACCCTGCCGTCGCCCAGTTGCGGGCCAGGTTGGTCGCCGGTGGTTTTCTCGAACCGCGCCTGGCCCGTGGAACCAAATATGACGGCGCAGTGATTGCGGCAGTGAAGAAATATCAGGCCGAGCAGTACCTGGGGGCTGATGGTGTGGCCGGGGCGACCACGCTGGCGGCGCTGAATGTGTCGGTCGACGCGCGCATCGATCAGGTCCGGGTGAACATGGAGCGGGCGCGCTGGCTGCTGTACAAGCTGCAAGGCACCTTCGTGATTGTTGATATCGCCGGGTATAAAGTCGCGATGTACCGCGACGGCAAGCCCATCTGGCGCTCGCGGGTGCAGGTGGGCAAGCCGTTCCGTAACACGCCGGTGTTCCAGTCCGAGATCACCTATGTCACGTTCAACCCGACCTGGACGGTGCCCCCCACCATCCTCAAGGAAGACGTGATCCCCAAGATCCAGAGGAATCCCGGGTATCTCGCCGCCAACCACATTCGCGTGATTGATCGCGAGGGTGCGGTGCTGGATCCGTCGAGCGTCGACTGGAGCAACCCGCGTGGCGTCAGCCTGCGCCAGGATGCGGGGCCCGACAGTTCGCTGGGCCAGGTGGTGATTCGTTTTCCCAACGACTATGCGATTTATTTGCACGACACGCCCCATCGCGAGTTGTTCTCCAAATCGATGCGCGCCACCAGTTCCGGCTGCATTCGCGTGGAAAACCCGTTGCAGCTGGTCGAACTGTTGTTCAACGATCCGGTGCGCTGGGACAGTGCCGGCATCCAGAAACAGTTGGCCAAGGGCAAGACCGAAAATATTCGGCTGCCGGTGAAGGTGCCGGTGCTGTTGGCTTACTGGACGGTAGACCTGAGTAATGACGGGCGAGTGACGTTCAAGCCCGATGTGTACGGCTACGATTCGGCTGTCCTGCGGGGGTTGAACCTGCCCTCCAAGTTACCGATTCTGGATTTGCTGCGGGCAGGAGCTCCCGCCGTGGTGCTCAACCCGAAATAAGGGGGCTGAATATGGATGTTGCGCAAAAAGCCACGGAACTGGTCAAGAGTCCGGTCCAGGTGCATGACCTGGATGAGTGTCGCAATATAAGTAACGGGGCGGTGTTTATCATCGCCTCGGGTGCGTCAGCCAAGGACTTTCCTCTCAAGAAGTATGCTGACGTGCCGATGATTACCATGAACGGTGCTATATCGATGTTCATCGGTACGGGCATCAAACCGTACTTTTTCATGTGCTCGGATGACGCGTTCTACAGAGAGCAGCCGCGTCTGTTCGCTGAAGCCATGCGCTTGAGCCAGCGGGTTGCGGTGCCGCAAAGTCACGCGTATTACCAGGCGCTCAACCCCAAGGGGGAGCTGTATCTGTTGACTCGCGCGCCCAGGCTGTCATGGCTGGGGCTGCTGGGCCGGCGTGACAGGGAACTGATCCGAAGCCGCAAGCTGGGGGCAGGGCGTAATCGCAGCCTGGGTTTCAGCAAGAATCTCAAGCGTGGTTTTTTTGATGCGCGCACGGTGGCTTATGTGGCCCTGCAGGTTGCTTATCACCTGGGTTTTTCCAAGGTGTTCCTGGTGGGTGTCGATCTGAATCAATCAGTGAAACGCTTCTACGAGACCCCGGGGGCCTTCGTTTCGCCTTGCACGCTGGATGAGCATTTCCACACCCGGATTCTGCCGTCGTTCAAGATTCTGTCGAAATACGTAATGAATCCGGACTTCCAGGTCTACAACCTGTCCAGCACTTCGAGGATCCCTGCTGAACTGGTGCCCCGTGTGACCTTTGAAGATGTCGACAGAATGATCGGTGCCTGACGCGCCTTTCCCAGGATGAGTTTCCTTGCCAATTCCCATGTATGACCACCAGCCCAGCTCCGGCCGGCCGCTGAAACGAATGCCGCTGCTCAAGGCGGCGGTGCTGTTCATCGTAGCCGTGTGCCTGACCCTTGTGGGTTTGCTGTACCTGCAACTGGACCAGTCACGCCGTTACGATCTGGAACAGGCGCAAGTGGCGTCGCAGAATCTGACCCGTGCCATGGCACAGCAGGCTGAAGATACCTTCATGAAGGCTGACCTGGTGTTGAGCAGCCTGGCCGACTGGATTCAGGCTGACGGCTACGGCGCTGCGCAAGTGCCAAGGCTGCAGAGGACCTTCGCCCGGCGAGTGGCGGCGCTGAATCAGCTGCACGGCATTTTCCTGTTCGACCGCCAGGGGCAATGGGTGGTGACGTCGTTCGAAGACCTGCCCCGTGGCAAGGGCGTGGCGGATCGTGACTACTTCAAGTTTCACCAGCAGAACATTTCTTCGCAGGCGCACATCGGCCCGGCGATTCGCAGTCGCGAGAATGGCGAGTGGATCATTCCGCTGTCCAAGCGGGTAAACGACAAGGATGGCAAGTTCCTGGGCGTGTTGATGGCCGGGATCAAGATGTCGTATTTCGACCAGTTCTTCAAAAGCTTCAGCATCGATGACAACGGCTCGATGTTCCTCGCCATGACCGATGGCACCCTGCTGGCGCGCAGGCCTTTCGTGGAAGCGCAGATTGGCTCGAGCCTGGCCCAGGGGGAAATCTTCCAGAAATGGCTGCCCGGTGCGTCTTCCGGCAATGCCATGGTGAGCTCGATGGTGGACGGCGTGATACGCCTGCACGGTTACCGGCAGCTGGACGCCTATCCGCTGGTGGTGTCCGCGGCTTCTTCGCAAACGGCGATTCTCAAGCGCTGGTCAGACACCGCATTCCAGTCCAGCATGATCGTCGGCCTGGTGGTGCTGGGCGTTTGCCTGTTCGGTTGGGTGTTCATCCATCAGGTGCGCAATGGCGAGCGCATCGAGGCGGATTTGCGCGCGGCCCAGGAAACGCTGGAGCTGATCGCCACCCACGACAGCCTGACGGGGCTGGCCAATAGGAGGTTGTTCGAGCGCGCGCTGGACATCGAGTTCGGGCGTGGGGCCCGGCAAGCCAGTCCGCTCAGCCTGATCATGCTCGACATCGATTTTTTCAAGCGCTACAACGATACCTACGGTCACGTTGTCGGTGACCATTGCCTGGCTGAAGTGGCGGGTGCGGTGAAAGCATGCTGTCAGCGCAAGGCTGATCTTGCGGTGCGTTATGGCGGGGAGGAATTCGCGGTACTGCTGCCTGACACCGATCTGCGCGGGGCTAAGATTATCGCAGAGGAAATTCGCCAAAGAGTCATGGGCAAGAACATCACCCATTCCGAATCGCCCACGGGATACGTCACCGTGAGCCTGGGGTGCTACTCGTTCGTGCCAAACGGGCGCGACAGCATCGAAGTGTTTATCGGGCGCGCGGATGCTGCGCTGTATCAAGCCAAACATTCCGGCCGCAACCGGGTGGCGGTGCTTTCGATGGAAGGCGCCGAAGAGGCGCTGATACGCTCAGATCGTTGATACAGCGATTGTACGGTCAGGGCAACGCAGGCAGTCGAGTTCATCGGCTGCCTTTACGCGTTCAGCTGCCCGTGCCACCGCCCGCACCGCCCGTGCCACCACCTGGAGCCCCGGTGCCGCCGCCTGCACCCGAGCCGCTGGTGCCGCCATTGGTGCCGGTGCCGCCGCCGGTACTGCTGCCGCTACCGCTACCGCTACCGCTACCGCTGCCGCTACCGGTGGATGGGGTCGAGCTACTGTTGCTGCCGCCCGAGGTGCCGGAAGGCATGCCAGGGTTGTTATTGGGGGACATCGTCGAGCCACCGACGGATCCCGATTTGGTCCCGGTAGCGTCAGCTCCATCGCCGGACGCCGCATAGGCACCCAGTGACGCCACGGACATCAACCCGGCCAGAAGCAGTGAGGAGATCTTGAGATTTTTCATGGTACGTCTCCAAAAATGAGTCGTTACCTGATGTTGGGTAGCGAGTGAGGGGGTTGGTGCCGATTGGATGACGAGTGGTCGTGAGGTGAGCGCAACGGACAGGTACAAACCCATTCCGACGCAACCCCGCAAAAAGCCAGCTGTCACAACCTTGGAAACCACGCCGTCCACTTTGCCAGCAGGAGCGCCGGGCCATGAAAAAATTGCGAATCGCCACGTTCAACGTCAATGGCATGCGCGCCCGTTTGCCGAACCTGCTCGCCTGGCTCGAGCGCGAGCAACCGGACGTTGTCTGCCTGCAGGAGCTCAAGTCAGTGGACAGCGCTTTTCCCGCCGCCGCGCTTGAAGCTGCCGGATATGGCGCGATCTGGCAGGGCCAGTCGTCGTGGAACGGGGTAGCGATCCTGGCGCGGGATGCGCAACCGCTGGAAAGCCGGCGCGGGTTGCCAGGCGATGACAGCGACACGCACAGCCGCTACATCGAGGCCGCCGTGCACGGGGTGTTGGTGGGGTGTCTTTACTTGCCTAATGGCAACCCGCAGCCCGGGCCGAAATTTGATTACAAGCTGGCCTGGTTCGAGCGATTGATCGCCTATGCCAAGGACCTTCAGGCCAGCGACCATCCGGTGGTGCTGGCCGGGGATTACAACGTAGTGCCCACCGACATGGATATCTATAACCCGCGCTCCTGGCTCAAGGATGCCTTGCTGCAGCCGGAAAGTCGCGAGTGCTACCAGCGCCTGCTCGACCAGGGCTGGACCGATTCCCTGCGTCACCTCTACCCGGAAGATCGGCTCTATACCTTCTGGGATTACTTTCGCCAGCACTGGCAAAAGAACTCAGGCCTGCGCATCGACCACCTGTTGCTCAACCCGGCGTCGAGTCCTTACCTGGAGGAGGCTGGCGTGGACGCCTGGGTGCGCAATGAACCCCACGCCAGCGACCATGCCCCGACCTGGATTCGCCTGGGCTCACGCAAGCGTCGTTGATTTCAAAAAAGGCTGATTGGGGAAATCAATTGTCGGTCCGGGGCGTTTTTGGCCTATACCTGTGGCCCATCGGCGGAGCGATCCGCAGCACCGGTATAGGATTGAGCAATGAGCGAGACACGCCTGAGCAACCTTGCGCACTACCTGCAACTTCTAGGGTTCGAAGCACCGCCGGCGCCGACACTCGATACCTTGCGTCAGCTGCAACTGCGTCACACCGGCGTGTTCCCGTTCGAAAACCTGGCGACGCTGGCGGGCGAACCGGTGCTGATCGACTTGCCGTCCATCGAGCGAAAACTGCTGCAGGAACAGCGCGGCGGCTATTGCTACGAGCTCAACCACATCTTTTTCGTGTTGCTCCAAGAGCTGGGCTTCGATGTTCAGGGCATTACCGGTCGGGTGGTAATGGGCCAGCCCGAAGGCGCCTGGACCGCCCGCACTCACCGCTTGAGCCTGGTGCACCTGGACGGCGTACGCTACATCACCGACGTTGGCTTCGGCGGCATGGTGCCCACTGCGCCATTGCTACTCGACTCCAGGGCCGAGCAGCCCACCTTCCACGAACCCTACCGGATCGACGAGCATGAGGATGGCTATACCTTGCGCGCCAAGGTCGGGGATGAATGGCGGCCGATGTACATCTTCGACCTGCAGCGCCAGGAGGACGTCGATTACGCCGTCGGCAACTGGTACGTCTCGACTCATCCAGACTCGTCTTTCTCAAGGCAACTGATGGTGGCGCGGACCGGGGATGGCTGGCGGCGCACGCTCAACAACGGCAGTTTTGCCATCCACCGAACTGGCCATGCCAGCGATCGGCATGAAGTGGCTGATGTCGCAGAACTCATCGACTTGCTACAGCTCGAGTTCGGCATTCGGCTGCCAGCGCATGCGGGATTGAGGCAAACCTTGGCCCGCCTGGTGAGCGGCGCTTAGAGGCCGTACTTCCAGCCTCAGTAAGTGACCGAGCTGATCGCCTTCAGCGACCGGCTCAGGTTTTGAGCACTCGCGGGATCTCGCTCAACGCCTGAAAGCTAAAAAACAGCGGGGGGCGAGAGAGCTGTCAGGCGAAAAATAGTGAAGGAATTTTTCTGGTGGAGCCCAGTGCAAACAAGGGTGGGATGGACATGTGTCCATAATCTGACTGGTGAGTTGTATACAACTCTATAGACATTTGTCCTGAGTCTTGCATACAGTGTGCGCATAACAAAAAACCAGGGAACCCCCCAATCATGAAAACGCCCCATGTTTCACACCAACGGCCTGAGGATGAAAACCTTGGGATCGGCGCGAATATGGCTTATGGCCTGCAACACGTTCTGACCATGTACGGCGGCATCGTTGCGGTGCCGTTGATTATCGGACAGGCGGCCGGGCTGTCGCCGGCGGACATCGGTTTGTTGATTGCTGCGTCACTGTTTGCAGGGGGCCTGGCAACGTTGCTGCAGACCCTTGGTTTACCGTTTTTTGGCTGCCAGTTGCCGCTGGTCCAGGGCGTCTCGTTTTCCGGCGTCGCGACCATGGTGGCGATTGTCAGCAGCGGCGGGGAGGGCGGGTTCCAGTCGATCCTGGGGGCGGTAATTGCCGCGTCGTTGATTGGGTTACTGATAACCCCGGTGTTCTCGCGTATCACCAAGTTCTTCCCGCCGCTGGTGACCGGTATCGTGATCACCACCATCGGCCTGACGCTGATGCCGGTGGCCGCGCGCTGGGCCATGGGGGGCAACAGTCACGCGCCTGACTTCGGCAGCATGGCCAACATCGGTTTGGCGGCAGTGACGCTGGTGCTGGTATTGCTGCTGAGCAAGGTCGGCAGCGCGACCATCTCCCGCTTGTCGATCCTGCTGGCCATGGTGATCGGCACGGTCATCGCGGTGTTCCTTGGCATGGCAGACTTTTCGTCCGTGACCCAGGGCCCGATGTTCGGTTTCCCGACACCGTTCCACTTCGGCATGCCGACGTTCCACTTCGCCGCGATCCTGTCGATGTGCATTGTGGTCATGGTGACGCTGGTGGAAACCTCGGCGGACATTCTCGCCGTGGGCGAAATCATCGAGACCAAGGTCGACTCCAAGCGCCTGGGCAACGGTCTGCGCGCGGACATGCTGTCGAGCATGATCGCGCCGATCTTTGGCTCGTTCACCCAAAGCGCATTCGCCCAGAACGTCGGGCTGGTGGCGGTGACCGGAATCAAGAGTCGCTTCGTGGTAGCGACGGGCGGGTTGTTCCTGGTGATCCTCGGCCTGCTGCCGTTCATGGGGCGGGTGATTGCCGCAGTGCCGACCTCTGTGCTCGGCGGTGCCGGTATTGTGCTGTTCGGCACCGTGGCGGCCAGTGGCATTCGGACGCTGTCCAAGGTTGATTACCGCAACAACGTCAACCTGATCATCGTCGCCACCTCGATCGGTTTCGGCATGATCCCCATCGCTGCGCCCAACTTCTATGACCAATTCCCGAGCTGGTTCGCGACCATCTTCCACTCGGGCATCAGCTCGTCGGCGATCATGGCCATCGTGCTGAACCTGGCGTTTAACCACCTGACGGCGGGCAACTCCGACCAGCAGTCGGTGTTCGCTGCGGGTACCGAGCGGGTGTTGCGTTATCAGGACCTGGCCGCATTGCGTGAAGGCGATTACTTCAGCGATGGCAAGCTGCACGATTGCGATGGCAAGGAGATTCCGGTGGTGGAGGTTGACCATGGGCATGGAGAATCGCGACCGGTGCAGGCCAAGACGGGTGAGCATGTCTGAATCATGCAGGAGCTCGCTCCTGCAACAGACTTAAGCCCACAAAAAAGCCCCTGAATCTTTCGATTCAGGGGCTTTTCAGTTCTTGCTGTCTGGCTCCACGACCTGGACTCGAACCAGGGACCCAGTGATTAACAGTCACTTGCTCTACCAACTGAGCTATCGCGGAATGGCGTGTATGTTACTGATTCAAAAAGGGAAGTCAAGCACCTGTGGTTAAAATCGACAATTCGTCGAGACCCGCAGTGGTTTTTCCGACTTTGGCGGTTACCAGAATCCCCTCAGGGGTCTACCATGGCCGCCCGGAAGCGGTTACACGCGCTGCCGGCCATTCGCCGAAAAGGTACGCGCCATGAATCACCCAGTTTTCACCTGTCCAGCCAACGGGGTGTTCGCATGAGCATCGCCCAGATCAGCCTGCCAAAAGGCGTTGGCCCACACGCTGAAAAGCTGTTCGACGCCATCACCCAGGCCAGCACCGCCGAAGAATTGAATCGTGCGGGCGGCAAGGCCGAAGGTTTCGTTCTCGGCCTGGAAAGCACCAAGGCCATCAAGAGCCAGGTCGCCGAATCGCTCTACGTCGCTTATGACGATGCCGCCAGTCAGCGGGCTGGCGAACTGGTTTAACCGCCGAAGGTAAAGGTGCCAAGCATCAGCTTGCCATACACCATCGTCACCGCCAGTTGCACCAGCCACAGGGCCAGGCCGCCGAGAAACACACCGGCGGCCACTTGCAGCACCAGGTTGTTGCCGCGTTTGGCCGCAGGGCGAGGGACGAAATGGTCCAGTTCATCCAGGTCATCGCGCTCGGCGCGCAGGTCATCATTTTTCATCTACGTTCTCGCAGGAATTCAGGCTGTACACAAAACCCGTAGGAGCCGCCTCGTTGCACTCGACAGCTCCTACGGCTAGTTGAGATCTGATGCAGTCTAGAGGTTTCGAGCCGCATTCTTCAGACAAATAAAAAACGGGAAGCCCAAAGGCTTCCCGTTTTTCGTCAACAGGCCGAATCAGATCACCTGAACGATGGCATCCGTTACCGCCTTGATGTTGCTCTGGTTCAGCGCCGCAACGCAGATGCGGCCCGTGTCCAGCGCGTAGATGCCGAACTCGTTGCGCAAGCGGTGAACCTGTTCGGTGGTCAGGCCGGAGTAGGAGAACATGCCACGCTGGCGACCGACGAAGCTGAAGTCACGCTGCGGCGCTTTTTCCGCCAACAGGTCGACCATCTGGGTGCGCATGGCGCGAATGCGCAGGCGCATCTCAGCCAGCTCCTCTTCCCACTGCGCGCGCAGCTCAGGGCTGTTCAGTACAGCAGCGACGATGCTTGCACCGTGGGTCGGCGGGTTGGAGTAGTTGGTGCGGATCACGCGCTTGACCTGCGACAGCACTCGCGCGCTTTCTTCTTTCGACTCGCTGACGATCGACAGGGCGCCAACGCGCTCGCCGTACAGCGAGAACGACTTGGAGAACGAGCTGGAGACGAAGAAGGTCAGGCCCGATTCAGCGAACAGGCGCACGGCCGCCGCGTCTTCGTCGATGCCGTCGCCAAAGCCCTGGTAGGCCATGTCGAGGAACGGCACGTGGCCTTTGGCTTTGACCACGTCGAGCACGTTTTTCCAGTCCGCCGGGCTCAGGTCCACGCCGGTCGGGTTGTGGCAGCAGGCGTGCAGTACGACGATCGAGCCAGACGGCAGGGCGTTGAGGTCTTCCAGCAGGCCGCTGCGGTTAACGTCGTGGGTCGCGGCGTCGTAGTAGCGATAGTTATGTACCGGGAAACCGGCGGTTTCGAACAGCGCGCGGTGGTTTTCCCAGCTTGGGTCACTGATCGCTACGACGGCGTCGGGCAGCAGCTGCTTGAGGAAGTCAGCACCGATTTTCAGTGCACCAGTGCCGCCGACCGCCTGGGTGGTCAGAACACGGCCAGCGGCGATCAGGGGCGAATCGTTGCCAAACAGGAGTTTTTGCACGGCCTGGTCGTAGGCAGCGATGCCGTCGATTGGCAGGTAGCCGCGGGACGCGTGTTGAGCGACGCGAATCGTCTCGGCTTCGACAACGGCGCGCAGGAGTGGAATTCGCCCCTCCTCGTTGCAGTAAACACCGACCCCCAGGTTGACCTTGGTGGTGCGTGTATCGGCGTTGAATGCTTCGTTGAGGCCCAGGATTGGATCGCGTGGTGCCATTTCGACAGCGGAGAACAGGCTCATTTTTGCGGCGGCTCTGAATGGGGAGTGGAGGGACGTGTCGCGCTCCAGCCGAATGCACTAGAGCGGTGCACAAACGGGGAGCTAGTATAGAGGCCATCAACGAGTGAAGGCGACAGACGATTCGGCTTTTCGCGTAAGTTTTTTGCATTATTTTTCGACCGTTAGTCGCACTGCGTCGTCAAAGACCCAGAGTGATGTAGGACGTTTACCTTGAAAGCGCAGGCAATCGGCTCCACATTGAGCACAATCCAGTTTTTTTCCTCGGGCGGCGTCAGTCGTTTGCGGCTTTTCTCGTTCCAGCAGGTTTAACCTGCAGGCGCGATTCCCTGCTTCGAGAACCCAGAGGTATGCATGTCTGAATTCCAGCTAGTCACCCGCTTCGAGCCCGCCGGCGATCAGCCGGAAGCCATCCGCCTGATGGTCGAAGGCATCGAGGCCGGGCTGGCGCACCAGACGTTGCTCGGTGTGACCGGCTCGGGCAAGACCTTCAGCATCGCCAACGTCATTGCCCAGGTTCAGCGCCCAACCCTGGTGCTGGCGCCGAACAAAACCCTGGCCGCGCAGTTGTATGGCGAATTCAAGGCGTTTTTCCCCAACAACGCCGTTGAGTATTTCGTTTCCTACTACGACTACTACCAGCCCGAAGCCTATGTGCCGTCCTCGGATACCTTTATCGAGAAGGACGCCTCGATCAACGACCACATCGAGCAGATGCGACTGTCGGCGACCAAGGCCCTGCTGGAGCGCAAGGACGCGATCATCGTGACTACGGTGTCGTGCATCTACGGCCTGGGCAGCCCGGAAACCTATCTGAAGATGGTGTTGCACGTGGATCGCGGCGACAAGCTGGATCAGCGCGCCTTGCTGCGCCGCCTGGCGGACCTGCAATACACCCGCAACGACATGGATTTCGCCCGGGCGACATTCCGGGTTCGCGGCGACGTGATCGATATCCATCCGGCGGAATCGGACTTTGAAGCGATCCGCATCGAGCTGTTCGATGACGAGGTCGAGCGGATTTCCGCGTTCGATCCGCTGACTGGCGAGGTGACGCGCCAGTTGCCGCGATTCACCTTCTATCCGAAGAGCCACTACGTGACCCCGAGAGAAACCCTGCTCGGCGCCATCGAGGGGATCAAGGTCGAACTGCAGGAGCGCCTGGACTACCTGCGCTCCAACAACAAGCTGGTGGAAGCACAGCGCCTGGAGCAGCGCACGCGTTTCGACCTGGAGATGATTCTCGAGCTGGGCTACTGCAACGGTATCGAAAACTACTCGCGCTACCTGTCCGGGCGCGCTTCCGGCGAGGCGCCGCCGACCTTGTTCGATTACCTGCCGGCCGATGCGTTGCTGGTGATCGACGAATCCCATGTCAGCGTGCCCCAGGTGGGGGCCATGTATAAGGGCGACCGTTCGCGCAAGGAAACCCTGGTGGAGTACGGCTTCCGCCTGCCGTCGGCCCTGGATAACCGGCCGATGCGCTTCGACGAATTCGAACACATCAGCCCGCAAACCATTTTCGTCTCCGCGACGCCTGGCAACTATGAGGCCGAACATGCGGGGCGGGTGGTCGAGCAACTGGTGCGGCCGACCGGCCTGGTGGACCCGCAGATCGAAATCCGCCCGGCGCTGACCCAGGTCGACGATTTGCTGTCGGAAATCTCCAAGCGTGTCGCGCTGGAAGAGCGGGTGCTGGTCACCACTTTGACCAAGCGCATGTCTGAGGATTTGACCGACTACCTGGCCGATCATGGTGTAAGGGTTCGTTACCTGCACTCGGACATCGACACGGTGGAACGCGTGGAAATCATCCGCGACCTGCGGCTGGGGACGTTTGACGTGTTGGTGGGGATCAACTTGCTGCGAGAAGGCCTGGACATGCCGGAGGTCTCCCTGGTGGCGATTCTTGACGCGGACAAGGAAGGCTTCCTGCGTTCCGAGCGGTCGCTGATCCAGACCATCGGCCGGGCGGCGCGTAACCTCAATGGCCGGGCGATCCTGTATGCGGACCGCATCACCGGGTCCATGGAGCGGGCGATCGGCGAGACCGAGCGTCGCCGGGACAAGCAGATTGCCTTCAACCTGGCCAACGGCATCACGCCCAAAGGGGTGTTCAAGGACGTTGCCGACATCATGGAAGGTGCCACTGTGCCGGGTTCGCGCAGCAAGAAGCGCAAGGGCATGGCCAAGGCTGCCGAGGAAAGCGCCAAGTACGAAGCCGAACTGCGCTCACCGGGCGAAGTGGCCAAGCGGATCAAGGCGCTGGAGGAGAAAATGTACGCCTTGGCGCGGGACCTCGAGTTCGAGGCTGCGGCGCAGATGCGCGACGAGATTGGCAAGCTGCGCGAGCGCCTGATCACTGTTTGAGGTGTGCGGTGCCTGACTGGCCTCATCGCGGGCAAGCCCGCTCCCACAGGTTTTGTGTCGATCCACAAATCCTGCGAACGGCTCTAAATCTTGTGGGAGCGGGCTTGCCCGCGATGAGGTCAGTCGCCGCACTACAAAATCAGTGCGCTTCCCCAGCCTTGATCCCCGCCGGCAATGCCTTGGTCAGCAACACCGCAATCATGCTGATCCCCAGCGCAATCCCGACAAAGTGAAACGCATCGTTGTACGCCATGATCGAGGCCTGCTGGTGCGCGATTTCGCTCAGTTTGCCCAAGGCCGCCGTCTCGCTGCCAAACCTATCCGTCATCGACGCCATGCGCTCCGCCACCTGCGGGTTGGTCGGTACGATCGCCTCGCGCAAATAATCGAAGTAGGTCTTGGTTCGCGCATCCAGCAATGTGGCGAGGAGGGCGATGCCAATCGCGCCGCCCAGGTTGCGCAGGATGTTGAACAGGCTCGACGCCGACCCCGCATCCTGGGGCAGGATATAGGCGGTGGCGATCAGTGAAATGGTGACCATGATCAGCGGCTGGCCCAGGGCGCGAATGATCTGGATCTGATTGAACTGCGGCCCGGCAAAATCCGGATTCAACACCCCCGACGAGAAGCTCGCCAGGCCGAACAACCCAAAACCCAGCGTGCACAGCCATTTGGGTGAGATGTACTTCATCAGTTTTGGCACCAGCGGAATCAGAAACAGCTGGGGCACACCCATCCACATGATCACTTCGCCGATCTGCAGGGCGTTGTAGTTCTGGATCTGCGCCAGGTACAACGGCAGCAGGTAAATCGAGCCATACAAGCCCACCCCCATGCCGAGGCTGGAAATGCTCGACAGGCCAAAATTGCGATTGCGCAGGATGCCCAGGTTGATCAGGGGGTTGGGCCTGGATACCTGCACGATCACAAAGGTGATCAGGCTGATCAGCGCGATGCTGCCCAGGGTCACGATCAGGCTCGATTCCAGCCAGTCCTTGCGATGGCCTTCTTCAAGAAAAACCTGCAGGCAACCAAGGCCGACACCCAGGGTGAGAATGCCCATGTAGTCGGTGCTTTTGAGCAGTTCCCAGTGCGCCTCTTTTTTCTCCAGACCGTACATCAGCCCGGCAATCATGATCAGGCCGGGGGGGATGTTGATGTAGAAGATGTATTCCCAGCCCCAGTTTTCCGTCAGCCAGCCGCCCAGTGTCGGGCCAATGGAGGGCGCGAAGGTGGCGGTCATGGCAAACATGGCCATGCCCTTGGCGCGATGGTGTTCGGGGAGCTTGATCAGGGTCAGGGTGAACGCCAGCGGAATCAGTGCACCGCCGGTGAAGCCCTGCAAGGCGCGGAACACGATCATGCTTTCCAGGCTCCAGGCCATGGAGCAAAGCAGCGAAGCCACCAGGAAGCCCAGCGAGACCCATACCGCCAGGCGACGTGCTGACAGCAACTGCACCAACCACGCCGTCAGCGGGATCATGATGATTTCCGCGACCAGGTAGGAAGTGGAAATCCACGAGCCTTCCTCCAGGGTCGCCGAGAGCGCGCCCTGGATGTCTTTGAGTGAAGAGTTGGTGATCTGGATATCGAGCACGGCCATGAAGGCGCCGAGCATCACGCTCATGACCGCAATCCAGTCCCGCCGCGTCGGCTCGCCGACCGGGCGGATCAGTTGGTCACCGGCCATCGTCAGGGGCGTCTTTGATGTTCACTTTGGCGGTGACCGACATCCCCGGACGAATCTTGCCGTGCAGCGGGTTATCCGCGGCGAAGGTCAGTTTGACCGGGATCCGTTGTACGACTTTGGTGAAGTTGCCGGTGGCATTGTCCGGTGGCAGCAGGCTGAATTGCGCCCCGGAAGCGGCAAACAGACTGTCGACCCGCGCTTCAATCGGCGTATCGCTGTAGGCGTCGAAGGTCAGCTCGGCTTTCTGCCCTGGCTGCATGTGGCCGATCTGGGTTTCCTTGAAGTTGGCCTGGATCCAGATGTCCTGGTCCGGCACGATCGACAGCAGGTACGCGCCGGCCTGCACGTATTGGCCGTTGCGCGCGGCGCGCTGGCCGATCAGGCCGCTGATGGGCGCGTGGATCTCGCTGCGGGTCAGGTTCAGCTCGGCCTGGGCCAGATCGGTCCGGGCATTGGCGATCATCGCATCCAGGCGCTTGATTTCGGCGCTCAGGGAGTTCACCTGCTGGCGCTGGCTCTGGGCATCCGCCTGGGCTTTGGTCACTTGGGAGCGGGCAATATGGTTGTCGGCGGAGAGGGTGGTCACCCGTTCTTCTGATACGTAGCCGGGTTTGCGCAAGGTTTCGGCGCGGGACAAATCGATTTGCGAACGACTGAGGCTGGCCTGGCTGGAGGCCACCTGCGCCTCGCTGGCCGCAATCAGGCTGGCCTGTTGCGTGAGTTTGCTCTGGGCTTGCAGGCGCTCGGCCTGGCGGGTCTCGAGGGCGGCGTTGGCGCGGTCGACGGCCAGGTGGAAATCATCACCTTCGAGTTTGACCAGCAACTGGCCTTTTTCAACGTGCTGGTTGTCCTGCACCAAAACCTGATCGATGCGAGCGCCGAGCTGGCTCGACACGCGGGTGATCTCGCCCTGCACATAGGCGTTGTCGGTGCTTTCGTAAAAGCGCCCTTTGAAAAACCAGTGAGCAAAGAATCCCCCGGCGATGAGCAGGACGAGCAACAGGAAAATAAACAGGCGACGCTTGAGTTGGGCAGGCATGGGCAGACTGTAGTCGAGAAATTGTAAGGAAAGGTATCAGCAGCCCAATCTGGCATACAGCCGATAAACGGTAAATGCCGACCGTTGATATTCGGCCATTCACCGGCTGCGAAGCGCGTTGCAGACGCAAACTTGGCTTAAATGCCCTGCTCACTGGAGCCGGGCCGGTGTCGCCTGTTACCATTCGCCCTTTGTTTTATCTTCATTTCGAGACTTGCCATGACCACCGTCCGCACTCGCATCGCGCCATCGCCTACCGGGGATCCCCACGTAGGTACCGCTTACATCGCATTGTTTAACTACTGCTTTGCCAAGCAGCACGGCGGTGAGTTCATCCTGCGGATCGAAGACACCGACCAATTGCGTTCGACCCGCGAGTCCGAACAGCAGATTTTCGACGCCCTGCGCTGGTTGGGTATCGACTGGAGCGAAGGCCCGGACGTGGGCGGCCCGCACGGTCCTTATCGCCAGAGTGAACGTGGCGATATCTACCAGAAGTACTGCCAGCAGTTGGTGGAAATGGGCCACGCCTTCCCGTGCTTCTGCACCGCCGAAGAGCTGGACCAGATGCGCGCCGAACAACAGGCCCGGGGCGAAACCCCGCGCTACGATGGGCGTGCGCTGCTGCTGCCTGCGGAAGAAGTGGCCCGTCGTCTGGCCGCTGGCGAGCCGCACGTTATCCGCATGAAGGTGCCAAGCGAAGGCGTCTGCGTGGTGCCGGACATGCTGCGTGGCGACGTCGAGATCCCGTGGGATCGCATGGACATGCAAGTGCTGATGAAGACCGACGGCCTGCCGACCTACTTCCTGGCCAACGTGGTCGACGATCACCTGATGGGCATCACCCACGTGCTGCGCGGCGAAGAATGGCTGCCATCGGCGCCCAAGCTGATCCTGCTCTACGAGTACTTCGGCTGGGAACAACCGGAGCTGTGCTACATGCCGCTGCTGCGTAACCCGGACAAGAGCAAACTGTCCAAGCGCAAGAACCCGACCTCGGTGACGTTCTACGAGCGCATGGGCTTCATGCCTGAGGCGATGCTCAACTACCTGGGGCGCATGGGCTGGTCGATGCCGGATGAGCGCGAGAAGTTCTCGCTGCAAGAAATGGTCGACAACTTCGACCTCAAGCGCGTCTCCCTGGGCGGGCCGATCTTCGACATCGAGAAGCTCTCCTGGCTCAACGGCCAGTGGCTGCGTGACCTGCCGGTGGACGAGTTCGCCTCGCGCCTGCAGACCTGGGCGTTGAACCCTGAATACATGATGAAAATCGCGCCGCACGTGCAGGGCCGCGTTGAAACCTTTAGCCAGGTCGCTCCGCTGGCCGGGTTCTTCTTCGCCGGCGGGGTCAACCCGGACGCGAAGCTGTTCGAGTCTAAGAAGCTGTCGGGCGATCAGGTGCGTCAGTTGATGCAGTTGATTTTGTGGAAGCTCGAAAGCCTGCGTCAGTGGGAGAAGGACAGCATTACCGCGACGATCCAGGCGGTGGTCGAATCCCTGGAGTTGAAACTGCGTGACGCCATGCCGCTGATGTTCGCCGCGATCACCGGGCAAGCAAGCTCGGTCTCGGTGCTCGACGCCATGGAGATTCTCGGGCCGGACCTGACCCGTTTCCGTCTGCGCCAGGCCATCGATTTGCTCGGTGGCGTGTCGAAGAAGGAAAACAAGGAATGGGAAAAGCTCCTGGCCAATATCGCCTGATTACGGGCAGCGACTAAAAAGATCGCAGGCTTCGCCAGCTCCTACAGTTGAAATGCAATCCTGAGCTGACCCCCAAAAGTTGGACACATATCCTGACTTTTGGGGTTTTTCCATGGGCAAGTATTCCGTGCAGTTCAA
>NZ_JBEOPS010000020.1:0-136549 GCF_040310305.1 Pseudomonas sp. HY13-MNA-CIBAN-0226 | reverse complement strand
GAAGATTTCGACACGGCCAAGCTTTTCAGCGAAAAACACCTGCTGAAAGCTTGACCGGTAACAGAGTATCTACAGGGTATCTGTGGCGGGCAGGGATTTTTAGATTCGCGGGCTGCTCGCGAGGGCGCCGGGTTCATCCAGAATGCACGCTTTATCGTTACTCTGCGCCTTTGATCGCAGCCGTCATATGAGGCACCGCATACGCCTTGTACCAATGATTCATTCCTTCAATGGCAGTCTTCGCCGGCGCACTGTCACCGGCCCCCACCAGTTCTGCACAGGCCTGCGCCATTGCGATCAGGATCCGCGCCGCCTCCGGCACATAGGGGAGGTCATCCCTGGTTTCGTGGCGTTCGCGAATGATCTGGTAGCGGATGTTTTCCGGCAAGGTCCAGGCACTGATCAGAAACTCCTGGACTGAACAATCGACGCCGTTGATGTGCACGGTCGCGGCGCGGTGTTCTTCTCTGAGGCCTGCTGCTTCCAGCTGTTCGCAGCTGTCGATGACAGTGTTCATCATGTCGCGGATCTGTTGCCAGTCAGTTTTCATTTGAGGTCCATTTCAAGAGGGGAGCCGTAGGAGCTGTCGAGTAAAACGAGGCTGCGATCTTTTGATCTATCCTTGCCTACCAACAATACCCCAATCCAACCCCACGGAGACAATCCTCCATGTCCCTACACGCCTTGCGCGCCGACGCCAGTCACCTCGACCTCATCGCTCCGTTGTTCGACGCCTATCGCGTTTTCTACCGCCAACCTTCCAACCTGGCGCAGTCGCGAGCTTTCATCGCCGAGCGCATCGCCCGGGATGAGTCGGTGATTTTCCTTGCCCAGGACGACACAGGCGAGGCGCTGGGATTTGTCCAGCTGTTCCCGACCTTTTCCTCCATCGACGCGCACCGTACATGGCTGCTTGGAGACCTGTTCAGCACGGCCAATGCCCGCGGTCGCGGAGTCGGAACTTTGCTGATGAATACGGCACGCTCCTTTGCGGTGTTGTCTGGCGGCAAAGGCATGGTGCTGGAAACCGCTACCGATAACGTTAACGCCCAGCGCTTGTACGAGTCGCTGGGTTACGTGCGCGACAGCGGTTACTACACCTACTGCCTCGATTTGCAGCAGCGCTGAAATCAGCGTGCCGGCAGGCCCCAGGATGCGCGAACCTGCTCGTATTGCGCTTCGGGCATTTGCACCAGCAGTGGCAATTGCCGAGGGTCCAGCCAGCCAAGCAAGCGGGTGATGTCCGCCGTGTCCATGGCCGTGCAACCCGCCGTTGGCGAGTTGGGACTGCGCCAGATGTGGAAGAAGATGCACGAGCCTGCGCCGCGAGTCGCCGGGGTGTTGTGATCGATGAAGATGCCTTGGCGATACAGCACGTCCTCGCTGCGCATGCGCTCGGAGCTGTTCCAATCTTTGGCAATGGCGGCGCCGTCGACCAGTTCGTTGTAGCGCGGGGATTGGCTGTCATCCACGCATTCGGTGGACGGCGTCAGCGCCAGGTACGGCAGCTTTGTCGGCGCGGCTGGATCGAAACCGAATGCCGTGCCCAAGGTGAATACACCGGCAGGTGCCTTGCCGTCGCCTTCACGTTTGACCGGGCCTGCACCGGGTTCGAACGAACCCTTGCCCCAGGCCATCCCGTGCTTGCCAACTACCACCGCAAAGGCGTCGCCGGCTTTGCGCAAGGTGCTGCCCTCGCGTTCATAGCGCTGGGCGCTGCCCTGGGTGTCGTCCCAGCTTTTGCTGGTGACCACGATCAACTGCTGGCTGGCGTCGATCAGATCGCGAGCGCCCAGGTGGGTGATCGGGAAATCCATCACCTGTTTTTTCGACCCCTCACCCGCGTAGGTGAAGTGCCACCACTCCTTCGAATAGCCGGAAAAGCCCGCCTTTTCCATCGCGCTGGTGAGGCGCTGGCGATTGGATTTCGCCGTGGCATTGATCGCGGCGCTGGCGCTGTGGGCGCGCTCGTCGAAACAATCAAAACCGGTGCCCATGTCGACAGCACCATCATGCCAGCGCTGGTCAAATGGCGCGGTGCAGTCTGCCTGCGAAGCCGCCGGCGTCCATTTGGCGGCGGGCAGCGCTTGCGGTCCGGTCAGGGTCAGGTCGACGGTTGAGCCTTTGGAGTGGCCAGAAACCCGCGCCACATAACCCAGTCGCCAGAAGTCCTGCTTATCTACCCGAGGGTAAAACTCGGTCTTGCGCGGGTCGCCGGGCTCTGTAGCAAAGCGTCCCATGTCGGCCACTGCGCGGTTGGGACGATAGCAGTCGAAAACCTTCAAGCCATAGCCTTCTGCGCGCAGGGATGACTGCACCCGTGCCAGGGCCTGGGCGGTCTCCAGGGACAACAGGCACTCGGCGGCGCCATACCCTTCAAGCGCGCGACCGGTGAAGTTATGGGCGCTGGCGTAGCGCATGTCCTGCTCGATGCTCGGGTCGATAGTGCGCAAATACACCATGTGCCCGGGCCGGGACTCGGCGCTGGCCGTGGCCACCATGGCAAGGTTCAGAAGGGCGAAAATTGCAGTTCTCAGGCGCATGGTCAGAGTGGCTTCCGGTGGATATGATTGGCCGCTTGGCTGGCTGAGCTTAGCCTCCACAACGATAGAAGGGATAGATGAATGGGCTCATGGACGCTGCACCGGCAGATCATCCATGAGGTTCATCACTGCCTGCGCATGGCGGGTCCCGGCTACGGCTGGACCCTCGGCGAGGCATTGGTCAGCGAGGGCTTGGCCGGACAGTTCGTCCGGCATCTGCTCGGCAGCACCGCAGAACCCTGGGAGAGCGCGGTAAACCGCGCTGATCTGCTGCGCACTCCGACCGATCGCCAGGCCCTCGACGCCACGTACTACGACCACAGCGCGAGGTTCTTCGGCACCGGAGTTCATCCAAGATGGCTGGGCTACACCCTTGGTTATCAGATAGTGGAGCAGTGGCTGGCGGGGGCAGGCGACATTGACGCGGCGACCTGGATCAATGTCCCTGCCAGCTTGATCATCGATTCGGCAGTCGAAGCAGGATTGGTTTTACGCAAAACCTGAGTTAACCCCCAAACACCGGCCGGAAAAAACTGCGCTCATAGCTGAGAATGCACTTGGTTTCCTCAGCGTACTTGAAGGCGGCGATGCACTCCGGGTCTTGCATCGAGTCCTGGCGATAACGCTCATACTCCGCCAGGCTCGCAAAGGTGAACATCGCCATGGCGATATTGTTGGCGCCCTCGGAAGGCAGAAAATAGCCGTGATGCTGCCCGCCGAATTTTTCAACCAGCGGAATCCATAACTTCGCGTAGTACTCGAACGCTTTGAGCTGATAGGGATCAAGCACGTACTTCAGATAACAAGTGACCACGATGTTTCCTCAATAATTGCCAATCAAAGTGCTATGAAATCACGGATCGCCTTGGCCCTAATCTTACCTGGAAAACTTTTTCGCCCCGGCCACACATAAAATCACCGCCACCGTCACCACCAGCATGCCCGGGCTGACCTGTTCATGCAGCAGCGTGGCTGCCAGAGCCAGGCCGAAAAACGGCTGCAGCAATTGCAACTGGCCGACTGCCGCGATACCGCCCTGCGCCAGTCCGCGATACCAGAACACAAAACCCACCAGCATGCTGAAAATCGACACGTACCCCAGGCACACCCACGCCGAGGGCGTGATGCCCGAGAGGGTCGGCGGCGCGAGCCACCAGGCCAGTGGCGCCATCACCGGCAACGACAGCACCAGTGCCCAGCAGATTACCTGCCAGCCACCGAGGGTCCTGGACAGCTTTGCGCCTTCGGCATATCCGAGGCCGCAGGCGAGGATGGCCGCCAACATCAATAAATCGCCGATGGGCGAGGCGGTCACGCCTTGGGAGAGAGCAAAGCCGACTACCAGCAGGCTGCCCAGAATCGAGAACAACCAGAACACCGGTCGCGGACGTTCACCGCCGCGCAGCACGCCAAATACCGCGGTGGCCAGGGGCAGCAGGCCGACGAAGACGATCGAATGGGCAGATGTCACATATTGCAAAGCCAGGGCGGTCAACAACGGGAAACCCAGGACAACACCCAACGCGACGATGGCCAGGGGCAGCAGTTGATGCCGCGCCGGGCGCTGTTCCCTGAACAGCCACAGCATGCACAGCGCCAGCAACCCGGCGATGCTGGCGCGGGCCACCGTGAGGAACACCGGATCGAACTCCAGCACGGCCAGGCGGGTGGCGGGCAGCGAGCCGCTGAAGATCAGCACTCCGATAAAACCGTTGAGCCAGCCGCTCGCGGACTTTTCCCGGCCAGGATTTTGCAGGCTTGATGCACGTTCCATTTCGTCACACTCAAATTTGCAGAAAGCCATCCTAGGGTCGAGAATCAATAACAATCAAAAAATTGTCATGGATACATCGCCCATGCCGCGCTCGCGTTACAAGTCCCTGGTGGATACCTTTGCCGCCGATATCCGTGCCGGTCGCCTGCTGCCGGGCACCCGCTTGCCGACTCACCGCCAACTGGCCACCCGTGAAGGTCTGGCGCTGGTGACCGCGAGTCGGGTGTATGGCGAGCTCGAAGCCATGGGCCTGGTGAGTGGCGAAACCGGGCGCGGCACCTTTGTCCGGGAGACTTCGCTGCCGCCCAACCTGGGCATCGACCAGCAGGAGGTCGTCGCTGGCATGATCGACCTCAACTTCAACTATCCGTCGCTGCCGGGGCAGGGCGAGATGCTGCGCAGTGCGTTGCGCCAGTTGGCCGCTGGCGGTGACCTGGAGGCGCTGTTGCGCTATCAACCCCATGCGGGGCGCATGCACGAGCGTGCGTCGGTGGCTCGGCACCTGGGCGCGCGCGGGCTGGCTGTCGATGCCGATCAAGTGCTGATGGTCAGCGGCGCCCAGCATGGCCTGGCGGTGACGATGATGGCGTTGCTCAAGCCGGGCGACGTGATCGCCGCAGACGCCTTGACCTATTCGGGCTTCAAGGTGCTGGCCGAAGCGCTGCACCTGGAAATCGCGCCGATTCCTGGTGGCGCCGACGGGCCGGATCTCGAGGCCCTGGAAAAACTTTGCCGCAGTCGGCGAGTGCGGGCGGTGTACAGCATGCCGACGCTGCACAATCCCTTGGGCTGGGTGATGCCTGCCGCGCAACGTGAGCAATTGGTGGCCATTTCGCGCAAGCACGGGCTGCTGATAATCGAGGATGCAGCCTACGCGTTCCTCGCCGAAAACCCGCCGCCACCGCTGTTTACGTTGGCGCCGGAGCGGACCGTCTATGTGTCCGGTTTATCCAAGAGCATCGCCACCGGCCTGCGCATCGGTTTTGTCGCCGCGCCTCTGGACAAGGTGGCCGCCATCGAGCGCGCTATCCGGTCCACCACCTGGAACACCCCGGGGGTGATGACTGCGATTGCCTGTGCCTGGCTGGACGATGGCACGGTGATGCAACTGGAAGCCGAGAAGCGGGCCGACGCCCAGGCCAGGCAGATCGTTGCGTTGCGTGCGCTGGATGGGCTGCGCTGCGTGACGCATCCGTCGTCGTATTTCCTGTGGTTGCCGCTGGGCGAAGATGCCCGGGCGGACCAGATTACCAAGGCGTTGATGGAGGAGAATATTGCCGTTTCGACGGCCGAGCCGTTTGCCACTTCGGCGCATGTGCCCCATGCAATTCGCCTGGCGTTGGGCTCGGTGGACATTGATACGCTTGGGCAGGCGTTGGCTCGGGTGAAGTGGATGGTGGAGGCGTATTCGTAGGCGGGTGATACGCATACTTGCCTGGCCTCTGGCAAAAGTCATTCGTTTCCTGGCCGGGACGTATTTCACCTCAAAGGTCCGACAATGAAGCTTGAACTCATACAGATGGCGGGTCGCGATGGCGATGTCGCCTACAACCTGCAGCGCACCCTGGATGCCGTTGCGGCCTGTGCGCCAGGTACCGATATCGTGATTTTCCCCGAGTCGCAGATCACCGGGTTTCTCGATCGCGCCAATATTGCCGCACTGGCGCGATTCACAGACCAGGCGCACCGCGAAAACGCAGGATCTGCGCCCCGTCAAACGGATCAATCAGGTAATGCGCCTGCACGCCGAATGTGTCTTGCAGGCGCTTGGGCGTGAGCACTTCCACGGGGGCGCCCAGCGCCACCAGTCGACCGCGTTCGAGCACGGCCAGGCGGTCACAGGTGAGTGCCTGGTTGAGATCGTGCAGGGCGATCACCGTGGTGACGGGCAGGGCATGCACCACCTGCAAAATCGACAGCTGATGCTGGATGTCCAGGTGATTGGTGGGCTCATCCAGCAGCAGGATTTGCGGCCGCTGGGCCAGGGCGCGAGCGATATGCACGCGTTGGCGCTCCCCGCCGGAGAGGCTGCGCCAGGTGCGGTTTTTCAAGTGCGCGGCATCGACGTCAACCAACGCCTGCTCGACAATGTGTGCGTCTTCCCGGGACCACGGGCGCAACGCTGACAGCCAGGGGGTTCGCCCCAGGGCAACGGCGTCGAGCACACGGATGGCATCATCGGTGGTCGCCTGCTGTTCAACCACCGCCAGGATTTGCGCAATCGTTCGCCGCGGCAGCTTGCCCAGGCGTGTGCCGCCCAGGAACACTTCGCCCCGGGACGGCTCGCGTACCCCGGCGAGCAACTTGAGCAAGGTCGATTTACCAGAGCCATTGGGCCCGACGATGCCCAGCGTTTCCCCGCGTTGAATGTGCAGATCGATGTCGTGCAACAACTGCACCTCGCGGACATCGAACCCCAGCCCGGCGCAGCTCAATACCAACGCTTCGCCGCTCATCGGGCATTCCTCCGCCCGACCAGGATCAACGCAAACACCGGTGCGCCCACCAGAGCGGTGATGACCCCGACCGGAATCACCTGGCCCTTGATCAACGTCCTCGACAACACATCTGCCGCGATCAGGAACAGCGCGCCACCCAGCGCGCTGGCAGGCAGCAAGCGGGCGTGACGGGTGCCCAGCAACAGGCGCACGGCATGGGGAATGACCAGCCCGACAAAACCGATGGAGCCGACGATCGACACCATTACGGCCGTCACCAGCGCCGCGCTGCCCACCAATATGAACTGCACCCGGCGCACCGGGATACCAAGGGAGGCTGCGGAATCGACCCCGAACGTGAACGCGTCCAGCGCCCGCCGGTGCCACAGGCACACCGCCAGGCCAAGCAGGGCCACGGGCACCGATAACCACACCGACGGCCAGCGCACGCCACTGAGATTGCCCAGCAGCCAGAACAGGATGCCGCGAGCCTGTTCGGCACTGGCGGACTTGGTGATCAGGAACGCCGTCAGCGCGTTGAACAGTTGCGAGCCGGCAATGCCGGCCAGGATGATCTGCCCGGTGCCGCTGGACGATCCGCTGACCCGCGCCAGCAAAATCACCAGCACGAAGGCTGCGACAGCCCCGGCGAAAGCGCCGACGGATAACGAAATGGCCCCCGCGCCCAGCCCCAGCAACGCTACCAGAACCGCCCCTGTGGAAGCCCCGGCGGAGATACCCAGCAGGTAGGGATCGGCGAGTGGATTGCGCAGCAGTGATTGCAGGATCACCCCACAGGTGGCCAGGCCTGCACCGCAAGCCGCGGCCACCAGTGCCCGGGTCAGGCGGTAGTTCCAGACGATGCCTTCGTCGATCGGGTCGAGCACATGACCGGCTGCCCACAATTTGTTGGCCAATACCTGGAACACCACGCCCGGCTCGATCGGCGTTTCACCAATGGCCACGCCGGCGATCACCGCCAGCAGCAGTGTGACGAAGGCCAGCAGCGTGCGAATCAGCGTCCCGGTCATTTCGGCAAGTCGTAGCCGTTGATGGCGGTGGCCAGTGTTTCCAGGCCATCGAACATCCGCAGGCTGGCCTGCATCGCCATGGCGTCGAGGATGATGATGCGATTGTTTTTCACCGCGTCCATGTTGCGCGTGACCGGGTCACTGCGCAGGAAGGCCAGTTTCTTTTCGTGGTCGTCAGCCGGGAAGCGGCGCCGATCCATACGGGCAATCACCAGGAATGTCGGGTTGGCCTTGGCAATGGTTTCCCAGCCCACCGTTGGCCATTCTTCGTCGGACTGCACCACGTTGCGCACGCCCAGGGTGTTGAGCATGAAATCGGGAATGCCCTTGTGGCCGGCAACATAGGGGTCGATATCCAGGCTGGCGCTGGAGAACCAGAACAGCGCGCTGGTGTGCTTCAGGTCCTTGTTTTGCACCATGGCAATGGACTTCGCCAGGCTGGCCTTGAGCTCGGCGTTCAACTTCTCGCCACGCTCCTGCACATCGAAGATTGCCGCCAGCTGGCTGACGCTCTTGTACAGGCTGTCGATGCGAAACGCTTCGAGCCGCGTGCCGTCGGCGCCCACCAGGTTGTCCTTGGCTTCGCAGTCGGAAGGCATCAGGTAGGTGGGAATCTGCAACTCATGGAATTGTTCGCGGGTGCCGACTGCGCCTTGCGGGCCGACCATCCACTCCAGTTCCACTGCCACCAGCTGTGGCCGCTTGCCAATCACCGCCTCGAAGCTCGGCTCGTTGTCAGCCAGGCGCGGCACCTTGTCGTTCTCGGTCTTGTAGCGGCCCAGCACGTCGTTGAACCACAGCGAGGTGCCCACCAGCCGGTTGCTCAATCCCATGGCATAGAGCATTTCCGTGCCGGCCTGGCCGATGGTTACTGCTCGGCTCGGCGCCTGCTGGAACGTCAGCGTGCTGCCGCAGTTCTCCACGGTCAGGGGGTATTGCGTCGGTGCCGCCTGGGCGAGGGCGCAAAGACCCAGGCCCGTGCAGAGGGTGGCGAAGCGGGGCAGCAGCATGGGGCGATCTCCAGTTGAACCGTAAACGGAGCAGGGCAATACGGTCTGGAAACACATCATCGAACGCTGCCGCAAATGCAGTGCACTGCTGGTCACCAAGATGACCCGCGCGCCAAGGATGTCCTTCCCGGACACCCCGCCGGTTAGTGATTTGCTTGGCCGGCAGGTCTCCTGACTGGTGCGTCATCACCTGGCTCCGGCCTTCCCGGGAGCGATCCCAGTGGCAGTCGTGGAGCAGGCTCAGCACCTACAGTTGCGGGGGCAGTTCCGTTTGATGCTGCGCGAGCATCACGGATTCCCTATTAATCCCATGTGGAAACCGGCGGCGGCATGGTAGTCGATCCGGCTGCCCTTGGGGAACCCGCGTGCCCGATTCCCGCAGGCGCTGCGTAGGAGCTGCGTAGGAGCTGTCGAGTGCAACGAGGCTGCGATCTCTTGATCTTGCCTTTGCGCTAATCTCAGCAATCCAGCAATCCAGCAATCCAGCAATCCAGCAACAGCCCACTCCACCCCAGGAGCCCAGCCATGTTCAGCCACATTATCCTAGGCGCCCGCGATCTCGCCGCCATGACCACCTTCTACGACACGATCCTCCAACCCCTGGGCCTGGAGCGCATGCCCGACGAAAACGATGGCGGCCCACCGGGCTCGGGCTGGCAGTATCCGGGCAAGAGCTGGCCACAGTTCTTCATCCAGTTGCCCTACAACGGGTTACCGGCGAACTGGGGTAATGGCACCCAGGTCAGCTTTGCCTGCCGCTCGCGCGAGCAGGTGCAGGCCGCCTGGTCAGCGGCCATCGCCACAGGCGCGACGGATGAGGGCGCCCCCGGGATACGCGCGCATTACTCACCGGATTATTTCGGCGCCTATTGCAGGGATCCGGAGGGCAACAAATTGTGCTTTGTGCATGCGGATGGGTTGGAGTGAGAAGGCGTCAGTGCAGCCAACACAAGACGTCTAGTGCACCGCTACCTGCCGGCGCTCCCCCATCGGCGACAGACCAAAATAGCGGCTGTAGCACTTGGAGAAATGTGCCGGTGAAACGAAGCCGCACGCCAGGGCGACATCGCGGACCTGCGCCTCGCTACGCAGCAGCAACTGCCGGGCCCGGGACAGGCGCAGTTCCAGGTAGTACTGACTGGGTGTGCGCTTGAGGTGTTTGTGAAACAGTCGCTCCAGTTGCCGCACCGACACCTCGTTCAAGCGCGCCAGTTCTTCCAGCCCCAACGGCTCCTCGATGTTGGCTTCCATGATCGCCACAATCTGGCTGAGCTTGGGCTGGGAGGTGCCGAGCTTCTGCCGCAGCGGCACGCGCTGGCGTTCCTGGGCGCCTCGGGCGCGATCACACAACAGCAGTTCCGCGGCATGGGCGGCGATGTCCCGCCCGCCAGGTTCGCGAGCGATCAACTGCAACGTCATGTCCATGGCCGCCACTCCGCCGGAGCAGGTGTAGCGGTCGCGATCGAGTTCGAACAACTGGTTGGAAATGACGATCCCGGGAAAGCGCTCGCTCAGCGCCTCGTAGTCCTCCCAGTGGATCGTGCAGCGGTAACCCTTGAGCAGGTCAGCCCGGGCGAGCAAGTGGCTGCCGGTGCAGATGCCGCCCAAGGGCACCTGCAGATGCGCCAGTTTGCGCAGCCAGCCGAGCAACGGTCGGCTGCTGTGATTGGACACGATCGGGTTGGAGCCCACCACAAACAACATGTCGAGTTTCGGTGCGTCTTCGATCGAGTAATCGGGCAGGATGCGCATGCCGTTGCTGGCGGTGACCGGCTCCAGGCTGGCGGCGATGATCAGGGTGCGGTACATCGGCTGGCGGGCGGCCATGTTGGCCATGCGCAAGGTTTCCACGGCGGAGGCGAAGCCGATGGTGGTGAAGTTCTGGATGACCAGAAAACCCACGGTTTTCACTGGCCGTTGTTCGTAGGCAGACATGGACCATCCTCTTGTTCTGCGCTTGTACAAATAAAAAACCGGCCAGTTTCGTGGTGCGAAAGCGGCCGGAAAGAGGTGAGCGGGGGGCAGCTTGACGCTGTTTGACCTCAGGCGTTGCGGGTTTCAGCAGGTGCTGGCGCAGGACGTTTCCTGGAGTTGAAAATCGCGCCCATGCACACGATGGACAGGGTCAGCGCACCGGTCGCCAGCACTTCCATGCGGTGCTGCGGCAGAATCAGCATGACGGTCAGGATGCTCAGAATGCACAAAATCACCAGGTAGCTGAGCCACGGGTAGAACCACATCTTGAAGACGATCGGGTGTCCCGAGGCGTTCATCTTGCGGCGCAATATCAGCTGCGACACGGCAATCGCCAGGTACACCAGCAAGGCCACGGCTCCGGAACTGGCCAGCAGGAAAGCGAACACCTCGTTGGGGGCAAAGTAATTCAGTGCCGTGGTCAGGAAGCCCACTGCGGTGCTGGCCAGCACGGCGATGTAGGGTACGCCGGAGCCTGAGGTTTTTTGCAGGATGCGCGGGCCGTCGCCCCGTTTGCTCAGGGAGTAGACCATGCGCGAGGCGGTATAGATGGCGGAGTTCAGGCAGCTGGCGACGGCAATCAGGACCACGATGTCGACGATCATCTTCGCGTGGGGAATGTTCATCAGCTCCAGCGCCCGTTGATACGAGCCCACTGTCACCAGCATCGGGTCATTCCAGGGAACGATGGAGATGATCAGGAACACCGAGACGATGTAGAAAATCCCCATTCGCCACACGACCGAGTTGGTCGCACGGGTGATCTGCTTCGACGGGTTCTGCGATTCGGCTGCGGCAATGGTAACAATCTCGGTGCCCATGAAACTGAACACCGTGGTGAGCATCGCGCCGATGACGGCGGTCCAGCCATTGGGCATAAAGCCGCCGAACTCCTTGCTGAGCTGGGCCACGCCACTGACGGTGGTCTCGGGCAGCCCACCCACCAGCGCCAGCGCACCTAGGGCGATGAACCCCAGCACGGCGATGACTTTAAGCATGGCGAACCAGAATTCGAACTCGCCGTAGCGCGCCACGCTGAACAGGTTGGTCAGGGTCAGCAGCCCGGTGACCGCTATGGCGAACTCCCAAGTCTGGATGGACGGGAACCAGGCGTGGAGGATGGCGGCGGCAGCGATGGCTTCGATGGGAATCACCAGCACCCAGAACCACCAATAGAGCCAGCCGATGGTGAAACCGGCACTACGGCCCATGGCGCGTTCGGCGTAGGTGGAAAACGACCCGGTGTCGGGCGAGGCCACAGCCATTTCGCCGAGCATGCGCATGACCAGCACCACCAGGGTGCCGGAAAATATATACGCCAGAATCGCCGCAGGTCCGGCCGACGCGATGGCGTGGCCCGAGCCGATGAACAGGCCGGCGCCAATGGCTCCGGCGATGGACAACATTGTGACGTGACGCTGCTTGAGGCCTGGCGCCAGAGTTGAGGAACTGGACATGAGACTTACCCTTTTTTTGTTGTATTTGAGAGGGTGAAGCGTTAACCGCAGTGTTACCTGGTCGGGCACGTCCGTGCGCTGTTCAAGTCATTCAAGCAAAGGCTTCGCGTACCGCAGCGCTGATACCGGACACGCAGACGTCGAGGATCAACTCGCCTTTCTCGCGGCTGGAACCTTTGGGCGAAGACAGCGTGCCGCATGCGGGCGTGCGCTCAGGGATGATCGGGAAGACGTCGTAGGGCGGGAAGGTGGCGGGGGGATGATCCACCGCCCGGTCGAGATCGACCTTGTCCGGGTGCAGGGCCAGCATCAGCGAAGTTTCGAAGACGCCGCCGTGCTCGATATCCCAGCCGAGGAATCCCTCGGGATACAGCTTGGCGATGACGGCCGGATCGTTGACGAAATCCCAGTAGGACAGCACCACCACCTTGAAGTCGGTGATGCCGCCATAGCGCAGTTCGCGCAGCGCCAGGTCGATGCCCTCGACGATGAACATCGAGTTTTCAAAATGTCCATTCATCAGCACGAGCTTGCGCGCTCCGTGGCGTGCCAGCTCGCGAATGATGTCCTGCACGGTGTGGGTGAGGGTGGCGCCATCGAGGCTGGTGGTGCCAGGAAAGTGATTGCCACCGCCGGATTTCTGCTGGGACTTGTAGCCGTACGCCAGTGCGGGCAACACCAGGCCACTGACGTTATGCGCCACCGCCTTGCAGATCGCGGTGGGCAGCAGGACATCGACCTCCATGCACATGTGGTGTCCGTGCTGCTCCAGAGCGCCCACCGGCAGGAAGATCGGGCATCCGGTCGCGACTTTTGCCGCGTATTCCGGCCAGGTGAGTTCTCCAATGACGACGCTGTTGTTCATCTGTACACCATCTAAGTAATTGACCCAGAGGTCATTTTCAGGCCGTGGCGGGTAGAACGATTCGATCAGATTGGCAGGTGGCCGATTTGTCCAAATCCGACCCGTAGTTGGCAATACGGCCTCATGCAGCTCCTTGCGCCGGCCACAGGTCGGGTCTGATCAATTGCAGGTCGGGCGTGCACAAAGAACACTGATGGCGATCTGCTGCAATGCTGCCAGCCAGCCAAGGATGCGTGGGGTTGGCCGCGACAGGAATGAGGCACTTCCAACACCTGGGGAAAAATGTCATGAACAAGCGCATCGACCTTTCACGCCGTACCTTCCTCAAGACTTCCGGCATCCTCGCAGGCACCGCGGCGCTGTGCGGCTTGCTACCGGCGAGAAGCTTCGCCGCTGCGGAAAAAGAACTGGTCATCCTGGCCTGGGCCGGTCACGCTGAGCCGGACATCGTTGCCGATTTCGAGCGCCAGTACGGGGTCAAGGTCCGGGCCAAGTACTACACCGGCGGCGACAACATGCTGGGGCTGATCTCGCAATCGCCGCCCGGCACCTTTGACCTGATCCTGTCCGATGCTGAATACGTGCAACAACTCAACGCTGCCGAATACATCGAGCAACTCGACCCGGCGGATTACCCCTTTGATGATTTCTACCCCGAGTTCCAGCATTTCCCAGGGCACTGGCAGGGCGACAAGCTTTATTCTGTGCTGATCCGCTTCGGATTCCTGGGCATTGCCTACAACACTCAACTGGTTCCCGAAGCCAAGGTGCAAAGCTACGACCTGTTCTGGGACGAAAGCCTCAAGGGCAAGGTCGGGCACTTCGACTGGCACCTGCCCAACCTGGGCCAGATCAGCCTGCTCAACGGCAACGCGCGGCCTTACGACATCGACGCTGCGCATTGGCAAAGCGTGCAGCAGAAACTCATGAGCCTGCGCCCGCAGATCGGCGGCTTCTTCGATTATGGCGGGACCTTTTCCTCGCTGAAAAACGGCCAGGTGCATGCCATGTGCGGCATTGGCGACTGGATCACCGGGGTCCTGCAGCGCGCAGGCGCTCCGGTAAAAACCGTGTTGCCCAAGGAGGGCGGGCTGCAATGGACGGAGTCCTACTGCATCGCCCGAAAAGCCCACAGCCCGGACCTGGCGAAGAAGTTCATCCAGTACATCACCTCACCCCAGGGCCAGGTCAAGTCGGCAAAAATGGCCGCGTACCCCGCGCTTATTCCCAGCAAAAAAGGCTGGGAGTTGCTCAACCAGACCGATCTCGCCGAAGCCACGCGCCAGGGCATGGTGCTGGGACAGCGCAACGTCATGGATGACATCCGCGACGGCCGGATCAAATATCGCGAGCTGCCGGTCCAGCAGAGCCTGGAAGACTGGAACGACTTCTGGTCGCAATACAAGGGTGCCTGACAAGACGCGTGGAGTAGGTGGCAATGATTTCAGACAAGTTGAAGACTTCACCGCCGGTACTGTCCGACAGCAGCCCCGCCATACGCCAGCGCACCACCAGGAAGGCCGTGCACGTGCCGTGGTTCGGGCTGTGTTTTTCGCTGCCGATCCTGATCTGGCAATTGGTTTTTTTCGTGTTTCCGCTGGCCTTCCTGGTGGCGATCAGTTTCTGGGTGGTGCGCAACTTTCGGATGGTACCGACCTTCGAGTGGCTGAACTGGAGCTACATGTTCAGTCGCGGGTTCTTCTGGGACGCTTATGTGCACACCCTGGCCATGGCGGCGGGCGCCACTGTACTGGTCAGCCTGGTGGCGTTTCCGTGTGCCTACACCATTGCCTTCAAGTTTCGCGATTCTGCCCGGCAGCTACTGGTACTGCTGCTGATCACGCCGTTTTTCACCAGCTATCTGGTGCGCACGTATTCGTGGCAGGTATTCCTGAGCGACAACGGCATTCTCAACGCGGCGCTGGGGCTGCTCGGCATCGGCTCGGTGGCCATGTTGAACACCACCGTCGGCACCTATGTCGGCTACTTCACCCTGTGCCTGCCCCTGGTGGTGCTGCTGCAATTGTTCAGCCTGATGTACATCGATCGTTCGTTGATCGAGGCCGCGCACAACCTCGGCAGCGGGCGTTGGCGCACCGTGCTGCTGGTGGTCATACCTTCGGCGCGGATTGGCATCGTCGTGGCGGCGCTGTTCTGTTTCATCCTGACCTTCGGTGATTTTGTCAGCCCGCTGTACCTGGGCGGCGGTCAACCACCGACCCTCAGTACCCTGATCACCGACACCACCAAGTCCGGTCAGCAATGGCCCCGTGCAGCGGTGATTGCGACGGTCATGATCATCACGCTGCTGATCACGGCCTTTGCTGCGGTTCGCTTCGCTTATCGGAGACGCCCATGAACGAGCATCGCCTGATCAACTTCCTGCTGCGCAGTTTTGTCGTGTTGGTGTTCATGTTCATCTTCACGCCCATCGCCGGCAGCTTTGTGTTCTCGTTCAATATCGACCGCTTTCCGTCCTTGCCCCTGGGCGGTTTCAGCCTGCACTGGTACGAGGTCATCGCTGCGGATCCGGCAGTCTGGCAGGCGTTCAGGAACAGTCTGCTGGTGGGCGTGGTGGTGTCACTGGTTTCGACTCTATTGGGTTTCACTGCGGCCTATACCGACTTTCGTTACCAGTTTTTCGGCAAGTCGATCTACATGGCGCTCGCGACGCTGCCGCCGACCATTCCGGTGGTGATCATGGGCCTGGCGATGCTGGCGTTCCTTTCCCGGGTAGGTCTGTCAGGGTCGATCTACGCAGTGATGATCAGCCATATCGTGATGTGCACGCCGTTCGCCATGGCAGTCATCCGCATGCGTCTGGCGCAGATGGATCCCCATATCGAGGCGGCGGCGTGGAACCTGGGAGCCAACCAGTGGAAGGCCATGCGCTTCGTGATCCTGCCATTTACTGCGCCGAGCATCTTCGCCGCGTTGTTCGTGACCATGGCAGTGTCCTTCGACGAGTTCGCGGTGGCCTGGTTCGTCTCGGGCCTGAACGAGACCGTTCCGGTGCGCATCCTCAATACCTTGCAAGGCCAGGTGAGCCCGACCATCAACGCCATCGGCACGATTGTCTTCATTACCACCATGAGCCTGGTGATCTTCGCGCAGTTGCTGTTGATGCGTCGGCGCAACGCTTGATCGCGACCAGCGCCCCTACACCCCTCCAACCCGAAGGACTACGCCATGACTCAACCGCTGGTGGTATTTGACAACGTGGTCAAGCATTTCGGCAGCTACCAGGCTGTCGAGCGGCTCAACCTGGAGATCTACAAAGGCGAATTCGTCGCCATCATGGGTTCCAGTGGGTGCGGCAAGACCACGACACTGCGCATGCTCGCCGGGCTCGACAAACCGAGCGAGGGCGAAATCCGCCTGAACGGCGAGCGCATCAATGACCTGTATTCCTGGCAGCGGGAGACGCCACTGGTGTGGCAGAACCTGGCGTTGTTCCCATTTTTGAATGTACTGGAAAACGTCGAGTTCGGCCTGCGCATGCGCGGCATGGCCAAGGCGCAGCGGCGCAAAAAGGCGTTGCACTGGCTTGAGCGTCTGGACCTCGGGGAGTTCGCCACTCGGGACATCAGCCTGCTGTCCGGGGGCCAGCGCCAGCGTGTGGCGCTGGCCCGTTCACTGGTCACGGAACCGCCAATCCTGCTGCTCGACGAGCCATTGAGTGCCCTCGATGCGCACCTGAGTGTGCGCATGCAGGGGGTGCTCACCGGTCTGCAAAAGGACCTGGGTATTACCTTTGTCTACGTCACCCACAGTCAGTCCGAGGCCTTTGCGATGGCGGATCGCGTGGTGATCATGAGCCGTGGCCGGGTGGAGCAGATTGGCACGCCCCAGGCGGTATTTGTTGAACCGCACAATCGCTTCGTGGCCGAGTTCGTCGGCGGCAAGAACATCTTCCCCGGCACGGTGGCAGGGTTCGACGACAGCGGTCTGGTGCGGCTGGAATCAGCGCAGGGTAGTTTCGTCGCAAGACTGCCGGAGGGAAAATCGGTGAGTGCGGGGGAGGCGGTCACGGTCTGTGTCAGCGCCGAGCATATCGAACTGACCACCCGGCCGGTGCGGCAAAATCGGCTGGCGTGCACTGTCGTCGGGGAGGAGTTCATTGGCTCGATGGTTAACGTGTATCTCGAAGCCTGCGGCGGCCTGGAGCTGAAGGTGCAAAAGACCCATGCCGACTACAACCACCTGGGCGTGCATTGCGGGCAGAGCCTGTTCGCCGAGTGGGAGGGGGGGCATGCGCTGATTTTGCGCGATGGCAGCTGACCCCGACTGGCGCCCTCTGCAGAAGCAAAGCTTGCTCGCTATCACCTTGGGCCAGTCGAAATCCAAGCTGGCTGGCCGACTGTCAGCGCGCATTGGAGTACCCGGTCCTGACTGTGCAACAGTCAGGCGCAGACCGCAGTCAGTGTCCTGAATTCTTTTTATTTACGTGGCTTTCAGACCACTTGTTGGGTCACCCGTCGGCGCGTTTGTCGCTCATCATTCTGTTGGAACTCCTGTTAATGCAGCTCCGTCATCTGAACTGAGGGCGGCTGCGAAACTGTCGTGGCGCACCCGAAAACGCATTTTTCGAAAGGCGAGGGACGTCATGAATATTCCAGACAGCAGGACTGAAGGCCAGAACGATCATCAGGGCTCCGCAAGACCGGAGGCCGATTTTCAACATTTGAAGGAAGGCGTCACCGAGGCGCTCGGTGACGCGAGGCAACAAGCGGATGCGCAGTTCGGGCAGTACCGCGATACGGCTGCCGACCAGATCGAGGCATTGGCCAAAGGGGCAAAGTCCTTTGTCTCGGAGAGCGAAGACAAGGACAGTCTCGGCATGTCCGACTACCTGGCCGACATGGCGGAATCCATGACCGGCCTGGCCGGTAATCTACGCGGCAAAAGCGCCGAGCAGTTGCTGCACGATGCGGCCGACCTGGCGCGCAACAATCCTGCCCTGTTCCTGGCAGGCAGCGTCGCGCTGGGCTTTGGCCTGTCGCGATTCCTCAAGGCTGGTACTGCTGCGGCCTATACCGCCAGCGCGCAACAGCCGTCAGAGAACAGCAGCTCTGCGCCTGCGCCCGGCGGCTTTGGTGCGCAGCGCCCGTACGAAACATCGGTCGCTGCGCACACCGGGCTGGACACCGGCATCACCCCGTCCGCGCCGGGCGAGCAGGACCATCCCACCGACTTTGCGACCCCGACAACTCCAGGTTCGAATGACTTCAAGGGAGCACTGTGATGAACAGAGAAAACCCAGATCTGCCGGGCGCACGCCCCGTACCCGTGGTTGAAACCGACGCTTCAGTCGTCGGCCTGTTGCGCCAGTTGTCACGTGAGGTGCCGGCCCTGTTCACCAAGGAACTGGCCCTGGCCAAGGCCGAGCTGCAGGCCAGTCTCACTACGCTCAAGGCCGGCATTGCCGGGGTGGCCGGCGGGGCAATTGTGCTGCTGGCGGGCTTCATCATCCTGTTGATGTCGGTGGTCTACGGCCTGTCGATGGTGATGGCGCCCTGGCTCGCGGCACTGATAGTGGGCGTGGTGGTGATGATCGTCGGATTCGCCATGCTGCAGTCGGGTAAAAAGCAATTCGAGCCATCCCACTTCAAGCCTGATCGCACCCTGAATGCCTTGAACAAGGACCAGGAAGCCCTGCGGAGGAAAGTCTCATGAAAAGCGAATTCGAATTGGAATCGGAAAAAAGCCCGGAAGCGATCGAGCGTGAAATCGATGCACAGCGCGCCAGCATTGGCAACATCGTCGATGCGCTGGAAAGCAAGTTCACCCCAGGCCAGATGTTTGACCAGGCGTGGGGCGTGATGCAAGGCAACGGCACCGCGTTCCTCTCCAACCTGGGTACCAGCGTGCGCAACAATCCGGTGCCCGCCGTGCTGACCTCCGTGGGGTTGCTGTGGCTGATGATGAGCCAGAATCGCCCCCCAAGCCCGAATGTCGGTTATCGCAGTGGCCCAGAGCACAGCAGGGTCGGCGAGTGGGCCGATGGCGTGTCGGACGGCATTGACAGCGCGCGGGACCGCTTGCACCACACCGCAGATTCCATGAAGGAAGGCTACCAGTCCGTCAAGGGCAAGGCCTCGCACCTGGGCGACAGCCTGGGGGCCGCCACTGACAACGTCAGTCACGCCATGCACGACGCCAGCGATCGGCTGGCACGCGGTACGCAGGCAATGGGGGATCAGTTCACACATCTACTCAGGGAACAGCCGTTGATGGTCGCTGCGGCGGGCATCGCGCTAGGCGCGTTACTGGGCGCCGCGATCCCCTCGACGGCTACCGAGCAACGTTACCTGGGCAAGACCAGCGTGGGACTGACGGACAAGGTCAAGCAGCAGGCGCGTGAAGGATTTGAAGCGGTGCGCGATACCGTCACCAAGACCACTGATCATGCCGAGGCGCCAACGACCGCCCAGACGGATATGAACAGGAGCGTCCCGAACGGGCAACAACGCACTGCCTCCAGCGCTCCAGCGGACTTGTCCGGGGGGTTGGGTACTTCCTGACAGCAGGTGTGAAAAAAGGGAGGCCTGCATCAGGCCTCCCTCGATTTCGTGTAACACCTGTGGTCAGTTTCCATCGGCCACTTTGCGCTCTATCTCGTCAACCTTTTTCTGCAGCTCTTGGGTGTCCTGCTCCTTGGTGCGGGTGGAAGAGGGCGTGATGACTTCGTCCACTGCGCGGGTATCGTCTTCCGTGTCCGCCAGATCCCTCTGCACCACATTCACCGGCTTGCCGGACGAGTCCCTGGGCGGTGCGTTGGATGTCATGGGTGATTCGCCATCATTGCTGCGTTCATCATTGTCGTTCATGTCGCATACCTCCATCGGCTTTCACATTGGATGCAACGGTGCAGGTCGAGTTCGGGATTTTTCATACCCGCTGACCGCCGGCCCCCGGCTAATCAGGACGGCGTCGCCTCGGTCCAGTCGAGCTTGGCCGACTCGCGCCAGCGCACTTCGACGACGCCGTATTTTTCCGCCTGGGGCCTGGATACCACCTTGAGCGGCGGCCTTCCGGGTTTGGGGATGGGCGCTATGCCGGCATCACAGCTTGCCCAATGCCAGGCATCGCGATTGCTCATCACTTTTGCACGAATGATGAACGACCTCGGCTCCCCGTGGAGCAGGTATTCAATGATGTAGAGACCGGTGCTGTTCATGAGGACCCTCCTTATGCTCATAGACAAAGGAGTGGTGGTGTCAGAAAAAATTCAAAGCAATTTCCCGGCGGCGTTAAGCGCTTATTTTCAGGAAAAAAAATGCACTTTATGAGGTTCTGGAGACTCCCTCTTCAAGCCGCTCAGCTGCAGATCAGCCTGACTGCCTTGGCGGCACGTTCCAGCTCCTGTTTGACGTCAACCGGTATTCGCTGCTTGCGCAAGGTTTGCTCCAGGAAGGCCTGGTTGCCCCGACTGTCGACTTCGGCATCAATGGCGGCGTCCTCGGCACCGATCGCCGTGGCGTGGGATTCCATCACCGAGTCAATCTCGACATTGCTCTTGGCGGCATCCAGGGCGCCGACGAGTTTCGCCACGTCCTCTTCTTCGGCCCTGGCATAGGCATCCACCGTCAAACCTGCCGCCAACGCCCGAGCCCGCACTTCGACTCCTTTTAACGCCTCCCTGGCTTCCCCGCAGCGTAATTCCTGAGTGTGGTTTTGCACATCGCGCCACTGCAGCAGTGAGTACGTCAGCGTGCCGACCATTGCCAGGGTGATACCGCTTATCAGGATCGGCTTCATGGGTGGATTCTCGAGCGGATGCAAAAGGGCGCGCTATTTCTTTCAGGCATTCACAGCGTAGCACCGGGCAGCGAGGATCAGCGGCTTCAATATCTTTCCAGGTGCCGCCATTGCGCTTTCTCCATGCGGCCCATAACGTATTGGTTTTCGTTGCAAAGCAGGTCGACCATTGATCGAAAGACGCCAGTTCAGTGAAGGGTTAAAGGGCAAGAACCTTCGTTACCTGAATGACAACGCCAGCGCGACACCTCAAGTGGTGCGCTGCGGTTTCCTGCTGCTTGAGCATTTTTCGCTGCCGGCCTTCACGCAGGTGCTGGATACGCTCGTGACCGCCAATCTGCTGCGTCCAGGGGTGTTCACCACGCGCACCTTCGGCTTGAGCGACGGCGAAGTAGTCAGCGATCTGGGGCTGGTCATTCGCCCGGACGCTCGTCTCGACGGTTCAGCGATCAAGGGGCTGGACCTGCTGGTGGTGTGTGGTGGATATCGAACCGAACTCAAGGCCAATGAAGCGTTTATTACTCAGCTCAAGGCCTCAGCGGAGCAGGGCGTGATGCTCGCCGGCTTGTGGAACGGCGCCTGGTTCCTCGGCAAGGCGGGCCTGCTCGAGGGCTATCGCTGCGCCATTCATCCGGAACACCGCCCGGCGCTCGCGGAGATCTCCCGGGCGACCCAGGTCAGTAGTGAACCCTACGTCATTGATCGCGACCGCCTCACGGCGTCCAGTCCTTCGGGCGCCTTTCACATGGCCCTGGACTGGATAAAAAGTCTTTACGATAAAGCCCTGGTCGAGGGTGTCGAGGACATCCTGGCCTTCGAGGAATCGCGTTACCGGCGAATCAAGCCGGCGGAGAACATCTGCGTCAGCGCGCCGTTGCGCGAGGTGGTCAAACTCATGGACACCAATCTTGAAGAGCCGCTGGAACTGGAGCAACTGGCGGTCTACGCCGGTCGTTCGCGGCGACAACTCGAACGCCTGTTCAAGGAGCAGCTGGGCACCACGCCGCAACGCTATTACCTGGAGCTGCGCATTACCGAGGCGCGCCGGCTGCTGCAGCACACCGAGTTGTCTCAGGTCGAAGTCCTGGTGGCCTGCGGGTTCGTCTCGCCAAGCCATTTCAGCAAGTGCTACAGCGCCTACTTCGGTTACCGGCCTTCCAAGGAAAAGCGCCTTGTGAAGTAGCGTTGAAGCGCGCCCCGGAGGAACTCCGTTGGTCTCGGCTTTCTGTGGCTATGCTTGACTGACCGTCGCATCGGAAGACATCCATGCCCTCAAGCGCAGCCCCGTTCAGACGCCCGCGCCAGTTGCTGATCCTTGGCGTGCTCGGCCTTTGCGGCTGCGTGCGTCTGGGACCGGATTTCCAGGCGCCGGGCGAAGCATGGAGCCGGCAATGGAGCAGCCCGGCCCTGGAACAGGCCAGCCAGCGCGAACAGAGCCCGGACCTGCGTGAGTGGTGGCAGGTGTTCAACGACCCGTTGCTGGATCGCCTGATTGCCGCTGCGGACGCGGGTAACGCAGACCTGAAAATCGCCGGGCTGCGGGTCATGGAAGCCCGGGCGCGGCTGGGGATTGCCGAAAGCGGGCGTTACCCGCAGCTGCAGCAAGCCAGTGCCGACAGCCTGTACCTCAACCGCCGGCAATCCGGCGGCAGCAATTCGCAGGACAGCCACTTCTGGCAGCACAGCGTGGGTTTCGATGTGGGTTGGGAGCTGGATTTCTGGGGCCGCTTCAGCCGCGCCATTGAGTCGGCCGACGCCAGCTATTTCGCCGCGCGTGCCAACTATGAAGACGTGCTGGTGCTGCTGCACGCGCAAGTGGCGGATACCTATTTTGCCTTACGCACCACCGAGGCGCGGTTGCGGGTGGCAAAGCAGAATGCCCGGCAGCAACAGCGTAATTTCGAGATCACCGAGAAGCTGTTCAACAGCGGGCAGAATGCCGAGCTGGATCTGCAGCAGGCCCGGACTCAATACCTGGGCACCCTGAGCACCATCCCCAGTCTTGAGGACCAGCTGCAACGCACCCGCAATGCCCTGGCCGTACTGATCGGCCAGCCACCCGGCGGCGTGCCGCAGTTGGCGACGAGTGACGGGCTGATTCCGCTGGTGGATCGGGCGGTGCTGCAGGATGTGCCCGCCAGCCTGCTGCTGCGTCGCCCCGACGTGCGAGCTGCCGAGCTCAATGTCGCTGCGCAGTCGGCGCTGATCGGCGTGGCCGAAAGCGATTTTTATCCCTCGTTGACCTTGCTTGGCAGCATCGTCTGGTCCGCTGATTCACTGGATGGCACCCCGCGCAGCCTGGACCTGATAGGGGGGCCGAGCCTGCGCTGGAATCTGTTCGATCATGGCCAGATCAGCAACAACGTGCGAGTGCAGGATGCGCGGTTGCAGCAGTTGATCGAAGTCTATCGCGACAAGGTTCGCCAGGCGGCACGGGAAGCCGATGATGCCGCTGGCGGCTTGATCAAATCCCTTGAGCGCGAGCGTATCCTGGGCGAGGCCGAAGTGGCCGCCAAGCGCTCGCTGGTGCTGGCCAGCGCGCAGTACCGCGAAGGTTATTCGGACTTCCAGCGAGTGCTGGATGCGCAGCGGGCGCTGCTGGAGCAACAGGACAACTACCTGGTGGCCCGCAGCAATGCCGTGAGCAATGTCATTGCCCTGTACAAAGCCTTGGGTGGCGGCTGGTCCAGCGCCCAGCCAATGGTCGATCCCGCCACTCGCAGGCAGATGCAAGAGCGCACCGACTGGGGCGATCTGCTGGACGAGCCTGGAGTTGCCCAGCCTGCCTTTCCCCAGCCCGACGAGGTCAAAACACCATGAGCGACACTGTCCCGCCCTCGGCTGAAACACCGCCGGTGCCAGCACCTGCACCCGCTCCAGACCCGAGCCGCAAGGGCCTGAAGTGGGTGTTGCTGTTGATTGTCCTGAGCCTGGCCTGGTACCTGCTGGCGGATCGCTTCACGCCGTATACGCAGCAGGCGCGGGTAGGGGCCTTTGTGATTCCGGTGGCGGCGGAAGTGGCAGGGCGGGTGATTCGGGTCAACGTGCGGAACAATCAGGATGTGAAGGCCGGCGAGGTGCTGTTCGAGGTCGACCCCCAGCCGTATCAGATTGCCGTGGATCGGGCGCGGGCCGATCTTGAGTCGACCCGGCGCCAGATCGGCGCCGGCACTGCCGGGATTGCTGCCGCGCAGGCCAATCTGAGGGCGGCCCAGGCCAACGAACTCAAGGCGCGCCAGGACAATCAGCGCCTTGAAGGCTTGTATCGGGACGATCCGGGGACCATCTCGGTGCGCCTGCTGGAAGTCTCCCGGGCCAATCGCGAACAGGCCGTGAGCCAGGTCGCTGCGGCCCGCGCCGAAGTCCAGCGGGCACGGGAACAGGAGGGCGGCAGCGATGAGGACAACGCGACCCTGCGCAGTGCCGCCACGGCGTTATCGAAAGCCGAACTGGATCTGGCCAATACCCGGGTGCGCGCGCGATCCTCCGGGTTGATCACGGACCTGCGCACCGATGCCGGCCAGTTTGCTGCTGCCGGAGGTCCGGTGATGACCCTGATTGCGATCCACGATGTATGGGTCAGTGCCGACATGACCGAGAATAATCTGGGTCTGGTCCAAATCGATACGCCGGTGGCGATCGTGCTGGATGCGCTGCCGGGGGAGGTGTTCGAGGGGCGCGTGCGTAGCGTGGGTTACGGGGTCAGCGTCGGTCAGGCGCCCGCGCCCGGAACCCTGCCCAGTGTGCAGAACAGCCGCGACTGGTTGCGCCCGGCGCAGCGCTTCCCGGTGATTATCGAGTTCTCCTCCGAAGCCAAGCAGCACTTGCGCGACAGTCGCGGGATCCGCGCCGGCGGGCAGGCTGAAGTCATGGCCTTTCCCCGCGAGGGCAATCCACTCAACCCACTCGGCCGCCTGTTCTTGGGTTTCATGAGCTGGCTGTCGTATGTCTACTGAAACCACGATCAGGGCCCGGCGCGCGTTGCGCCTGGCGACGGGCACGGCGCTGTGCCTGGCGGCGAGTTTCGGCCTGGGCTTGCCGATTCCTTTCGTGGCGCCGGTGCTGGCGGTGTTGTTGCTGGCGACGCTGAATCAGCCCCTGCCATTCAAGGCAGCACTGGTCCTGGCGCTGGCGGCGCTGCTGACGACCGGCAGCGGTCTGTTGTTGATTCCGGTCCTGCGGTACTACCCGCTCAGTGGCGTGCTGTTGATTGGCCTCTGTCTGTTCCTGGTATTCCGCTTCGGCCTGCGCGGTGGCAACGCGCTTATCGTCACGTTCCTGGTCATCGGCCTGACCATGATTTCGTCAGCCGGGGTTGCCGATTTCGGCCTGGCGGCGACGGTCATCGAGGCGCTGGTCAAGGGCCTGCTGCTCGCGGTGCTGGCCGTGGCAGGCAGTCACTGGCTGTTTGCCGAACCGGCGGATGCTCCGCCATCGCCCAGTCCCCCAGGCTTCCCGCCTGCAGAGGCCGCACGGGTGGCGCTGCGAGCCACCCTGATCGTCCTGCCGACCTTCCTGCTGGCACTGATCGACCCGGCCAGTTACCTGCCGATCATTCTCAAGGCGGTCAGCCTGGGTCAGCAAAGCTCGACCAGCCACACTCACAGCGCCGGTCGGGAGCTGGTCGGCTCGACCCTGCTGGGCGGTTTGCTGGCGATCCTGTTGTGGTGTGCACTGAGCCTGTTTGTGCACCTGTGGATGTTTTTCCTGTGGATGCTGCTGTTCGGCCTGGTGCTGGCGCGCAAGCTTTACCGGCTCAGCCCAACGGGTTTAAGCCCGGGGTTCTGGCTCAACAGCCTGATCACGATGATCATTCTGTTGGGCCAGTCGGTGCAGGACAGCGCAGCGGGCAAGGACGTCTACACCGCCTTTGCCATACGCATGGGGTTGTTTATCGCCGTGACGCTGTACGCATGCCTGATGGTCAATCTGCTCGAGCAACGCCGAGCACTCCCCGCCGCCCCAACCTCGCTCCCCACCCAGCCCCCCAACCCACTCCCCACCCCGTAGGAGCTGTCGAGTGAAACGAGGCTGCGATCTTTTAACACCCAGCGCACACCAGCCACCAACATGTCGCCCCAATTCCCACAGGCATTTTCCCTACAACACAGGCGTACGCGGCGGGATCAGGCGCTTGGAGCCGGTGGCCTCGAACGCACTGGCCAGGCGCAGCAACGATGAATCGTCATAGGCACGACCGGCAAAGGTCAGGCCCACCGGCATGCCAATGTCCGGCATCACGCCCATCGGGACCGTCACCGTAGGGACGCCCAGGTGGCGGATAGCGAGGTTGCCATTGGCGACCCAGACGCCGTTGCTCCAGGCGATGTCCGCAGAACGGGGATCGACATCGGCATTCGCCGGGGCCACGTCGGCGACGGTCGGAAACAGCACCGCGTCCAGGCCCAGGCGATCCATCCAGTCTTCGAGATCGATGCGCCGGGTCTGTTCCAGTCCGCGCAGGCCGTCAGGCACCGTGGTGATCTGGTCCCACGGTGTGATGCCGCGTTCGGCCATGCGCACATACTCGTCCATGCCCGCTACCAGGTCGCCTTCGCGGTTGGGCAGGGTGCCTGGGTCGTGGGGAAAGATCAGCGGGCCGTCGACGTCGACCAGCCGGTTGAGCTTTGGATCCCCGTTGGCCTGCAGGAAATCATCGAACGCCCAGGCCGTCAGGTCCCAGAGTTCGTGGTGCAGAAACTCCTTCGACACCAGGCCCCGAGTGAAGACCGTCGGTGCTCCGGGGCGATCACCCTCGCAATTGGACACCAGCGGGAAATCCACTTCGATCACTTGCGCGCCCGCCGCTTCCAGCGTCTGACGCGCCTGTTGCCAAAGCCCGATCACCGAATCCCGGGTGATGATGCGCTGGCCTGTCGGCCCGCCGATGCCCGGCGCTTCTGCCGTGCCAGCCTCGGGGTCGGCATTGATATACATGCGCGGCACGCCCAGGCGTTTCCCGGCCAGAGCCTCAGCCTTAGCGGCCAGCGCTGGATAGCTCGCCGGACGCACCGAGGCCACGCTCGGAATCGGTACCCAGGGCTGCATGCGCCACAGGTCGCCGCGGGTGTCGGGATCTTCCGCGACCACCACGTCGAGCACTTCGAGCAGATCCGCCATGGTCCGGGCGAAGGGCACGACCACGTCCATGGTCGGCGTCAGGGGCCAGTTGCCGCGCACCGAAATCACCCCACGCGAAGGTGTATAGGCACACAAGCCGTTGTTCGATGCTGGCCCACGGCCACTCGACCAGGTTTCTTCCGCCAGCCCGAACGCGGCGAAACTGGCCGCCGTTGCCGTACCCGCGCCATTGGACGAACCGGAAGCAAAGGGCGCCGTGAGGTAATCGGCGTTGTACGGGCTCTCTGCACGGCCATAAACCCCGCGTTGCATACCTCCATTGGCCATGGGCGGCATGTTGGTCTTGCCCAGGCAAATCGCACCCGCACCACGCAGGCGCTCGATGGTGAACGCATCACGGTAAGCCACCAGGTCGACGAAGGCCGGGCTGCCGGAGGCGGCCGTCAGCCCCTTGACCAGATAACTGTCCTTGGCAGTGTAGGGAATACCATCGAGCGGGCCGAGGGTCTGGCCCTTGGCGCGGCGCTCATCGGATGCCTGCGCTTCGGCGAGGGCTTCAGGGTTGCGCACCACCACTGCGTTCAGCGCTGTCGGCGTGTCGCGCCCGTCGTAGGCATCGACCCTGGCGAGATAAGCCTGGACCAGTTCAACCGCGGTGGTCTGGCCCGACTCGAGCGCCGCCCGCAGCTGCGCAATGGAAACCTCAGTGACCTCGATCATGCGGTTACCCCCGACATTGTTTGAATGATGTGCTTCGTTGAACCAACACGCTGGGTCCGGGGGGCATCACACTTCTCAACTTGGATATTCATATGACTCTCGTTGCACTGCATTCGCGACAGGGCCTGAGCTTATCGGCCGAGTGCCTATTTTGCACCAGAGTGGGCGCGCCGCCGGCAAAAAAAGTACCGAAGCCTCAACCCTCGCGGCCATGCGCAGCGGCGGCCAGCTGTCCGGTATCGACCCGCACGAACACCGAGTCGCCCACCGCTGTAAGTACGCCATCGGCATACACCTCGCAGATCACCCGGGTCTTGCGGCCAACGTCACCTTCGACTTTGGCGCGCAGGGTCAGCGGCACACCCATGGGCGTCGGCTTGATGAATTTGATGCCCAGGTTGCCGGTGACGCAGTCGATGCGCGGCAGGCTATCGGCTGTGCGGGTTTCGGCGCGGTAGTGATAGGCCATGGCCGTCCAGTTCGAATGGCAGTCCACCAGCATGGCGATCAGTCCGCCGTAAACCAGGTCGGGCCAACCGCAGTAACGGGCATCGGGCAGGTGCTCGGCCATGACATGGATGCCGTCTTCGTGCCAGAAGCTCTTGATATGCAAACCATGGGGATTCTTGCCGCCACAGCCATAGCAGACGCCTTCTGGCGCGGCGCTGTCTTGCAGGGAAGTGTCGAGCATGGGAGGTTCCTCTTTTTATTCCGGGAATCTGCCAAGCCTATAAGAAATACCTGACCTGTGGGAGCCTGACTGGCCGGCGATGACGCCCGTGAGCTCGCCATCGCCGGCAAGCCAGCGCCTGCAAGATGCTCTGCCTTACGGTTTCACGACCACCGCCCCGCCGGGTAGCCCGACGCTGTTCACCGCCCCATAGGACACCCGCGGCACACCTCGCATCCGCTGCTCCAGCAACTGCGTAAGCGACTCTCCGGGATTCAGATAAGCGTCGCCGAAATCCGTGCCGATCTGGTTCGGGTGGGCGACGATTTCCAGTACTCCTTTGGTCGGCATTGCTGCGTTGCGCAGGTCCACAGGCGTGCACACATAGTCGGCGGTGGCGCCGGCCAATTGCTGGAGACGGGCGTTGAGCAAGCGTTTGAATACGCGCTTGGGCAGGCTGAGGTTTTGCCCCAGGTTGCGCGCCAGGCGCACCGGCACGCCCTGGCGGGCGGCGAAGCGCGCGACGATTTCGCCGATCGGCCAGATGTTGTGCACGTGTTGATGGGAATCCAGATGGCTGGGCCGCACGCCGTTGTCCAGGCAGCGTTGCCATTGCGCTTCAAGCTCCTCCAGAACAGCTTGGCGATCTTCGCGGCTGAGCCAGAGGCGATGGCGGGGCAGGTTGAGGTCGAACACCCCGGCGTTGTCGCAGAAGTGCGGGCGCGAAAGAATGCCCAGGCTCAACGGCTGGCCGTAGGTGAGGTTGAAGTGCAGGCCGATGCGACCGGTCAGCAGCGGATGCCGGGCCATGGCGCATGCGGCTTCGAAGGCCGGCATGTTGGCCATGGCCGTGGCAGAGCTGATAACGCCCGCCTGGAATGCACCGAGGATCACGGCGTTTTCATTTGGGCTGAGCCCGAAATCATCAGCGTTGACTATGACTTGACGTGGCATGTTTGCCCTCCAGTATGGCGGTGTTCCTGGCCTTGACCTGCTTGGCAGCGGGGGTGGGCGTGGCCACGGCGGCCGCCACTGGTTGCACCGCTTCCGGTTTTACGGGCTTGGCCGCACGCCGCGCTTTCCATTGTTGCAACCGTGGCTTGAGCGCCTGCCAGACCCGTAAGGCCAGCCCCAGGGCGATACCGCTGGGTCGCCAGGAATAGAAGCTCCAGCGCCAGTGCTCCAGTTGCCCGGTCATGCGCTCGTGCAGTTGATGACTGGAATTTTCCAGACTGACGCGCGAGGCATCGATCCAGCGCCAGTTGTCGTCCAGGCCCCAGCGAATCCACTCTTCGAGCAAGACGCGGCCGCTGCCCAGGTCGGCGTATTGCGGCAGGAATGCCAGGTTGTAATCGTACAACCGACCCTGTTCGAGCAGCCCCAGGCGGTAACTGATGCAGCGCCCGTCCAGCTCGAGGATCACCACCCGCACCAGCCCCTGGGCGGCGAGGGCGGTGAAGGCTTGATTCATCCATTGGCGGTGGCGCTCATCGGCAAAAATCCCCACCCCTTCGTCACCTTTCCAGCTTACCGCCTCGACTTCACTGATGGCCTGCAGCAACGCACCCATGGTCGACGCATCCGGGGTAATGCGCCGCACTTGTGCACCACAGGCAGCGATGCGTTTGCGTGCGCGGCGCAGTTTGTAGCGCGGGTCGCCGGAGATTTCCTGGTGGTCGGCCTCGCTGATCTGGTGCACGGGCACGCGACAACTCAGGCGCCGTTCACCGGTAGAGCTGTGCGCCATCCAGTGGGTCAGGGCGCTTTCTTCGCCAGCGGCAGCGCAAAGCTCGTTCAATTGCAGCAAGGCGTGGGGCAGTTTGCGGCGAACCTGCGCCAATGCCTGGCGCACGTCCCCGGCGTCCAGGCGGGCAAGCAGCGCCAGGCGATCGGCCAGGGGGTAGCCCAGGTGGTGCAGCACCCGGAAGGGCAACCCGCCGAAACGCTCCACCGATGCCACCAAGGGCAGGCACAACTGCAGCTCATCGCCTCGCCAGGCCAGCAGCACATGCACCTGGCATCCGACGGCCAGGGCCTGTTCCGACGCGCACATCCAGGCCAGCGTGTTGAACGGAGTGTGCTCCGCGACCCGCAGGCGCAACGCTTCATAAGCCGCTGCCGGGAAGTCGGGTGTACACAGCGAAGTACGCCATTCAAATCGTGCTGTCATAGGTTCAGGTCGGTCCGTGGCGTTCATGAGGCGCTCCAGCGCAGGGCGAACAAGGTTTCCCCAGGCAGCTCGAAGCTGATGCGGCCGCCCTGGCATTTGAAAGGTGCTTCGCGGCTGCGATTGTCCGCGCCGAAGTAATGCAATGTGCCGTTGTTCAGCGGGCAGGCCGTGCCCTCCAGGCTGACCAACTGGATGCGCGCGCCTTTGTTGACCCCGAACAGACTGCGTTGATGGTCGCTGGCCATGGCCAGCACATCCACTTCGAAGGCGTCGTTCTCCAGGCGCATCACGTCGTGCAGCCAGTGCTGCTGCATGAACTGCTGGGCATATCCCACCGGTTTGAGCTCGTAGTGCTCTTCGTCGAGCATGCGCAGCATGCCCTTGCGATGGTCGGATTCGTCGGCGGCCTGGAACCAGCCGAGCATGTCGAGCAAGCCATCCTGGGATGAATTGATCGCTACCGAGGCCCACCACAGTGAAGCGTAATGGGTCTCCTGGTCGTACGGGCTGAGGCTGCTCCCGCTGGACATGTTGGTTTGGTCCAGCAGCAAGGCCTTGCGTGGGCGACCTTGGGCATCCAGCCCGACCAGATCGGCGGCGCGCCGCACGCTGTCGCGATAGACCCGGGTCGCCAGCAGGTCGCGCACCATCCATTCGTGCCAGGCCAGGGCATCGATGCTGTCCCCGGATTCGGCGAGCAGGCGCCTGGCCCAGTCGATGCCACGCCGGTCTTCGGCGTTTTCGATGAACGGACCGTTGATGAACCGCGAGCTCGCTGGCATCACAATGCGCACGCCGGCCTTGGCATTGGCCGGGTCGCTGCGTACCTGGCGAGCCATGCTGTTGAAGATCGCCTGATAGCTCGCGTAGTCGCGGTAGTTGAGGTTTGGCTCGTCGGCGAAGCCGATGTAGTGCGTGCCCTTGCCGCCGAGGGCGCGAGTGGCGGCCAGCCAGGCATCGAGCCCGGCGGTGCTGTTGGCATCGAGGCGCAGGTCGGCCACTCGGTACCGGCCGGCCAGCAGGGTCAGGTTCTGGGTGATGCCGAAACGCTCCTGGAACAGGCGACGGAATTTGTCTTCGTAATGCGGCCGGGTCGCCATGATGTCGACCAGGCTGTAGTGGGTCGCGGCTGTGGCGTTGAGCGCATCGAACAAGGCAAAAGTCGAGGGCGGCGGCAACGCGTAGGGCATGGCGATGCCCAGGTTCGGGGTCTTGCCGATCACGCCCGGGTGCAGGGTCAGGCGGGTCTTGCCGAAGTCCTCGCGCAAGGGTTTGAGTTGCTGTGGGGTCTGGGCAAACAGGTTGGCCGTGCCATCGAGCCAGAACGCCACTTTGCCACTGCCGCGCAAGCGCAGGCGCCAGACCTGGTCAGCGGCGGCCACTGGCAATTCGACCTTGTCGAACTGCCAATACGCCGGGTAGGGTTTGAGGGCCAGCGACACCTGCTTGCCGTCATCCAGCCGTTGCGCCTGTAAGGCCTCCACGCCGCCGTGGAACTTGCCGGCCAGTACCGCGCGCTCGCCGGCCGCGACCTTGAAGTACAACTCCTCGTTGTCCCCGGGTTCGGCGCTGAAATGCACCTTGGCCGGGGCAAACAGCGCGACCGTGCGCTCGTCGTGCTCAACCGTGTACCGGCGGAAGCTGTAGCCTGGAATTTCCAGGCGATAACTGGCCGCGCTCGGTGCCAGCGGCCAGCTTTGGCTGCCACTGGTTTCACTCGCGGCGATCTTGCGTTCGGCCTGCAATTTGCCCTGGCCATCGATCAGGTACAACTGTTCTTCGTTGGCTTGTGCCTGCCAGGCCGGCGTCCAGCGCACGGTCAGGGTGTCAGGGCTATCGGGTTGCAGGTACAGGCTGCCGTCGCGAATTTGCGCCCAGCGCATGGGGGCGGCTTCGGCGCTCAGACTCAGACTGATGAACAGTAACAGCCACTTCATGCCGACTTCCGTTGCAGCATTTGCAGCATGGGCGCCACGTCGCTGGGCAGGATGATCAGGGTTTGCCAGATAGGCACCCGGCTCAAGTGGCAGTACAGCAGCAGCAGCGCCACAGTCACCGCCAGGTAGGCAATTGAAGAAGCCGCTGCTGCACCGACGATGCCATAGGCGGGGATGAGTATGAGGTTCAGCGGCAGGCTGAGCAGGGCGCTGAAACCCATCAGCATGGAAATCGCGCCGGGACGGTTCTTGCCCAGCAGGTCCAGGCGCAGGATGCTCATGTAGCACAGGCCCAGCAGGCCCGGCAGCAGCGCCAGGAGGGCCGGGTAGGCCGGTTGATAGGCAACGCCGAACAAGGTAATGATCAGCCATTCACCGATCAGCGCCATGGACAGGCACGCACCAATCATCACCGTGGCGGTGAGGCGCAATGCCAGGGGCGTGAGTTTCTCAATGCCCTTTTCCTGCTGCAGCAGGTTCTTCATCAGCGGAGTGGTCACGGCTTCGGGAACGATCAGCAGCAATTCGGCAGCCGCGCTGGCCATCGCGTAATGGCCCAGGGCCGTGGTACCTAACAGGGCGCCGATGAACAGATAGTCGGAGCGCAGGATCACCTGCTGGAACAACAGGTCGGGATGGCTGCGTGCGCTGTAGCGCAGCAGTTCTTTCTGGCTGGCCCGGTCCCACTGCAAGATCACCGGCTGGGCTCGCTTGAGCCAGATCCAGCCGGTCAGCACCACCATGCTGAGCCCGGCCAGCCAACTGATCAACGCGGCTTCCAGTGCCGCGTTTTTCCACATCCAGAACAGGGCGAGAAACAGCAGCAGCGGCGCCACCGATTCGATCAGGCGCAAGACGTTGAACGCCATCACGTTGCCCGAGGCGTTGTGCAGCGTCAACAGGCCACTCTTGAGTACCGTCAGCGGCACCGCCAACAACAATAACCAGGCGAGCAAACCCAGTTGCAGGGTGATGTCCAGTTCGCTGCCGAACTCCCGCGTCAGCGCCACCACCACAAACGTCAGCAACCCGGCGAGCAAGCAGCCGTACACCAATACCTGACTCAGCAACAGACCCATGGGCCGATGCTGCGCTGCCTGGAAGCCGACGGCCGAATTTAGCCCGCCACTGGTGGCGGCGCTGATCAGTTCGGGCAGGGTACTGAGCAGGGCAAACAGACCACGCTCGCTTGGCCCCAGAATCCGCGCCAGCAAAACGTTGCGTAGCAGGCGCACGGCGATCATCGCCAGCTTGGTGCCCATGCTCAAAGCCAGGTTTTTCAGGTACGTGTTGCGACTCATGCGCGGGCTCCGCGGCAGATGCGCCAGGACAACAACTGCGGATTGCGCGCCACCCTTTGGCTGACGCCGAACCTGGGCAGTGCCAGCGGATCCGGGTGGCCACGGTAAATCCCGGCAGCGGTGCCCAGGGCAAACGGGAAATCATGGTCGGCGACCTGTTGCCGCACCCGTGCATCGTTGTCGCCATTGGGGTAGCAGTACACTGGCAACGGTCGCTGGCAGCCGTTGTGCAGCGCATCGCGGCTACGGCGGATTTCCTCCGCCAGGGTGCGATCGTCGAGCCCGGTGAGGATCGCATGGCTGGCCCCGTGCGGACCGAAGCGCACCAGCCCGGAATTTTCCAGCTCGCGCACCTGCTGCCAGTCCAGTGCCTGGGGCATGGATTCGGCCGGACACTCGTCGGTGAGTCGGCTGAGCGCCTGGGGCGGCAGGGTTTTCAGGCTTTGCAGAAAGCGCAGCAGCGCCAGACTGCGGCGTTGCTCGTTGGCATCGTGCAACTGCGCCGGCAGTGGCCGGCCGGCCTGTTGCAGGGATTCGATCAGGTGTATCCGCGCCTCCTCGCCATGACTGCCCCAGAGCGTTTCGCCAAGGCTTTCCCACCAGAACCGCTGGCGGCTGCCGATGAAATCGCTGGAGAGAAAAATACTCGCCGGCACTTGATGCTTGAGCAATACCGGAAAGGCGTGCAGGGCGTTGTCGCGCCAGCCGTCGTCGAACGTCAGGCTCACTCTTGGCCGCTTCGTCGGGCTTTGGGTGGGTTGCAGGATGTCCATCAGCGGCACGCAGTCGAAGTGCCTGCTCAGCCAGCCCAGAAAGTGGTCAAAGGCCTGGGTGCCGATGCACAGTTCGTTGCGATGGGGCAGGTCGGCGGCGTCGTCATCGGGCAGCACCCGATGCAGCATCAGGATCACCCCGGCGCCGTGCAGTTGATTGCGCCCCACTGACGAGTTCAGGTAGAGCCATCCGCTGGTCTGTTTGAACAATTGCATAATCCCCATGGTTCCATCCTCTCAGCGATTTTGTTCGGGGTTCCATCGTGCATAGCGTTGACCGCGCAGGAACTGCCACAGCCCGCTACTCATCCCGGCAAGGGTGACCAGCAGGAAGGCGGCGAGGCGGAAGGGTTTGGGCAGGCGGTGTTGCGAGTCCAGCAGACCGGCGATAGCGATCGCGTAACCGAGCAGTTGCGCGACCAGGAACACCTGGTAGAAAGCATGCTCCTGCCACAGCCAGAAATTGCTCAGCAACAACGGCAGCAACAGGATGGGCGCCAGGCGGCGGATCAGCTTGTGGCTGATCAGCGCGATGGCGTACAGCCCGTGCTTGAACGGGTTGAGCAGTTCGCGGCGCTGGGCCAGGCTTTGCAGACCGCCGACGGTCACGCGCTGGCGCCGGCGGAATTGTTTGTCTGCCTCGTCGACGCCCTGGTCGATCACTTGGGCCTGGGGCACGTAAACGATGCGTTTGAACGCCACAGGCGCACAGGTGCTGATAAAAAAATCATCGTTGACCTCTGCCGGCACGGTCTGGAACAACTCGCGTCGCAACGCCAGTAGCGCGCCATCGGCGGAGACCATGCAGCCGGTGCGATTCTCCACCCGGCGCAACCAGCCTTCGTAATGTCGATACAGGCTGTCGCCGATGCTCAGGCCTTTGCCGGTCACCGGGATCACCATGTGCCCGGCGCAGGCGCCGACCGCAGGGTCTGTCAGCGGCGCGAGCAGGTGGCCGAGGGTGTCGGTGGCCCATTGATTGTCGGCGTCGGTAAACACCAGGATGTCACCGCTGCTCAGTGCGACCCCGGCGTTGAGGGTCGCGGCCTTACCCCCGCGGGGCAGGTCAAGCACTGTGATGCGCGGGTCGACAACCTTGTGCGCACAGGCCACGGTGTCGTCGGTAGAGCCGTCGCTGGCGAGGATGATTTGCAGCGAGCGTGGCTGGTAATCCTGGGCCAGCAGCGTGCGCAGTTTTTCCTCGATGTGCCGCGCCTCATTGTGGGCGGCAATCACGATGCTCACGTTCATCGGTGGCGCCGGCGCCGGACGGCGCGCCGGGTACAGCGGTGCGAGCAACGTCAGCAGCACGGGATAACCCAGATAGGCGTACACCGGCAGCAGCAGGCACATCCAGAAAATGAATTCAGCCACGGGCGGGCCTCCTGGCATTCCATTGGCAAAGGCTGAGAATGAACGCGGCGCCGGCCAGGTGCAGACGCACCCAGTGCAAGCCCCAGAGTTGCACCGTCAGGCCGACGCTGCGGTGCCTGGCACTCTGGCGCAAGCTCAGCATCAGCGCCGGTAACAGTGTCAGCACAAACATCAGCAGCGCGTGATGCGGGTAGCCGTTGAGCAGTGCTGAAATGGCGAGGAAATCCACCACCCAGGCCATGATCGACAACAACGGAAAGCGTAGCAGTCGCAAGCTCATGCCGTGGGTGCGCAGCAATTGCAGATGACTGCCCTGACGCCACATTTCCTTGCCCATCCATTCCCGCCAGCTGCCTTCGTAACCCCAGTGCAGGGCCACGCTTTGGTTGGCGGTGAGCAGGCGCGCGCCGTGTTTGCCCAGGCGCAGGGTGAACTCCTTGTCTTCCCCGGTGCGCAGGTTTTCGTCGAAACCGCCGACCTTGTCGAACCAGCTGCGCTGCATCAGCAGGTTGGCACTGGGCAGCCAGTCCACCGTCTGTACGGTATGGGCGCTGGGGCGCAGCGTACGGCGCTGCCAGGCGGTCGCGTACCAGGGCGCTTCGGCGGGGGTGTGCAGGTCCAGGCCAAATACATCGGCCTGGCCGCCGGCGTCGAGTTCGATCAGCCGGGTCAGCCAGTCCTCGGGCATCTCGATGTCGGCGTCGATAAAGGCCAGCCAGTGACCGCTGGCGACGGCGGCACCACGATTGCGCAAGGCGCCGATCGCCAGGCCAGGCATCACCAGCACCTGGGCGCCGAACTGCCGTGCAATCTGCGGGCCCCGATCAGTGGAGCCATTGTCGACCACGATCAGCTCGCATTGCAGGTCGGCGGCATGCGCGGCCTTCTGCGCGGCGAGCAGCGTGCGCCCAATATGCCGCGCCTCGTTGAACATCGGGATGACGATGCTGATGCTGTTCATTTCCGAGCCTCGAACGGAGCGCTTTCTTCAGCTTTGATACGCAGCACGCTGGTCAGCGCGAGCATGATCCACAGGTACTTGTGGTTCGGCGCACTGAGGAACATCAGGAACAGTGTCAACGAGAGAAAACTCATGCTCAGGTGCGTCAGCATGTCGACCTGCTCGCTATTGCCGCGCTGCCTCCAGGCGCGACGCGCCCGCGTCAGGTTGTACATGGCCAGGCCGAGCATGCCGACAAACATCAGCCCGGCAGGAATCCCCAGCTCACTGAAAATCTCCAGGTAGGTATTGTGCGCGTGTCGGTACAGTTCTTCGGGGTTGCTGTTGAAGGCGAAGGCCTTTGAATAGCCGGTGGCTGCGTAGTGCAGCGGGAAGGTACCGGGACCGGTGCCGATCAACGGGTTCTCGGCAATCATCCCGCTGCCGACCACGATGTAGGACGCGCGGCGGCCCAGGGATGCGTCCTGGCTCCTGGCGCCGGAGCTCAGGATGCTCAAGGACTCGATGCGTTTGATGTAGCTGGCCGGCATGGCGTACAGCGCAAGCGGAATCACGATTGCCAGACCCAGCATGGCAAACCCCAGGTGCCGTGGACGGATGCGGGGCAGCAATGCCCGGTAGTGCCAGGCGCCGATCAACAGGCTGATAAACAGCACCACCAGGCCCGAACGAGATTCGGTCTTGGTAATGCCGACCAACAGCAGGAGGGTGCACCCACCCCAGAACATTCGGTGCAGCATGTTCGAGCTACGCATGACCAGCAACAGCGCCAGGGGCACGGCAAAGGCGATCATCAGGGCGAAATTGTTCGGGTCTTTCAACAAGCCGGCAGCACGCCCGGCGTCCTGGTATTTAACGGAGAACAGCGTCATGGCGCAGGTCACCGCGACGCTGAGGGTGACCAGTTTGGCAAAGGTGTTCAGATTCAGTTCGCGACCAATCAGCAAGGTGATGATAAACAGCACCAGGCCGACACTCAGGTCACGCAGATGCCCAAGCGATACGCTCATGTTGTCGCTGTTCAGCAGGCTGAGCAGGTACAACGCCATGAAGCTGAGCAGAAAGCGCCAGATATTGCTGCGCAAGCGTTCGGCCGGCAGCTGGTGCATCGCCAGTTGCAACATCAGGATCAGCACCAGCGAGGCACCCAGGATTTTCGAACCGGGAAAGGCGCTGTCCTTGAACAGGCCCTCGAACGGCAGGATGGCGGCGATGCCCAGCAGGCCCCAGGTCGGCTTGCGGTACAGGACCGCGACGCCGACCACGCCCAGGACCACCCCCGGCGCCAGGAAAGGAAAAGGGCTGGCCAGCAAACCAAGGCAGACCAGGGCGAGCAAACTGACGATCGAGAGCGGAACAATCACGCGCGTGCCTCCCGTGCAGTACGGATATAAAGCTGCGACCAGCGTTCGGCCAGGGCCTTGAGGTCATAGCGATCCTGTTGCGTACGTCTTGCGTTGTCGATCAGTTCGCCGGTCAGTGCCGGCTCGGACAGCAACGTACCGATCTGGCGGGCGAGTGCGCTGCTGTCGGCCGGCGTTGCCAGCAAACCGTTGTGTCGGTCCTGCAGCACGTCGGGAATCCCGCCGACCGCGAACGCCACCACCGGCACCCCGGCCTGCATCGCCTCCAGCAGAATCATCGGCGTGCCCTCGGTGCGCGAGCTGATCACCAGCGCATCAAGTTGTCGCCACCACTGGCCCATGTCCGTCTGGTAACCGGGCAAGCGGATGCGCTCCTGCAAACCCGCTGCGTCGATGCGTGCCAGCAGTTCCTCGCGTTCCGGGCCGTCTCCAAGCATCACGGCGTCCAGGTGCGGGTACTGCTGACAGAGCGGCATCAGCGCATCGAGAAACAGGTCCGGGCCTTTTTCACCGCTCAGGCGTCCAACGTAACCGGCGAGAAAGCGCTGCCGGTCGGTACTGGGGAGCAACTGGCCGGTGGCGGCTGGCAAACCGTTGGGAATCACCTGCAGCTTCAGCCCCCTGACCCTGGCTTGACGGTGCAGTGCGGCGATGCTTTCGGCGACGCAGACCACGCGATCCACCGAAGCCGTGCGGCACAATTGCAGGCTGAGCCAGGTGTAGAACTTCTGCTTGCGACTGCGCGGGGTGAAGCCGTGCTGAGTAATCACCAGCGGCAGGCGCAACAGCGTCGCGCCAACCCAGCCGAACAACAGGCCCTTGAAGTTATGGGTGTTGATCAGCGGCCGCTCGCGGCGGCGCTGGCGCAGGTGCCTGAGCAAGGCCCTGAGCCCCGCGCAACTGCGGCAGTCGACGCCGGCTTCGCGAAACCGCGCGATCAGCTCCGGCGGCGCATCCAGAAACAGCACCTGGTGCTGCCCGGGTGTTGCCAGGCAGTGATCGAGCAACATCCGCTCAGCCCCATAGAAGCCACCGCTGCTGAGCAAATGAATGATCGGCAGGGTGCTTGCAGGTGCAGTCTGGCTGAGCGGCGCGTTCAATTGCGCACCCAATGCGCGAAGCGCGGCACGGTCCAGTTCTTGTGCGGGTTGATCGGCTCGACGTTCTGATCGTTGATCACCAGCAGCACTGGCAAGCCCAGTTCGTGGGAGATTTGCGCTGGATGCTTGAAGCGGTGATCGAAGAACTCACGTACGTAGACGAAGGCGATCGCCAGCAGCAAACCGGTGAGCAGTCCCAATGGGATGATCAGCATCGGTTTGGGAAATGCGGCTTCCGTCGGCTCGAACGGTGGGCTGAGAATCCGTGCGTTGGACAAGTCGTTGTCCAGCGAACGGGCGGTGCTGCTTTCGGCAAAGCGCTGGGCGTAGGTGGAGAACGCGGCGTGCAATGCCTCGATCTCGGTGTCCATCTGGCGCAACTTGCTCTGGGTTTCCTGCAACTGGTGGATGCGGTTCTTGAACTGGGCAATGCGCGCGGTTTTCTGGTCGATCACCGAGCCGATCACGGCCAGGTCGGCGGTGCGTTCCTGAATGCGGTTGTTCACCACTTTGAGGAACTGCCCGCGAGTCCGGGTGATCTGTTCGCGCTGCAGCAACATGGGCTCGCTGCCAGGCTGGAACACCGACAGGTCATTCATGTAACGGCTGACCTGGCTGATCAGCAGTTCGCCGAGCTGCTTGACCTCGCGATCCTCGAACGCCACGTTGTCGGTGGTGGTAGTAAAGGTGTAGGGGAAGGAGTAGTCGTTGAGTTTGGCGTCCTTGGCCGCAGCCAGGCTGGTTTTCAGGTAGTCGAGCCAGCGTTTGCTTTGCAGCAGGCGATCCTGGTAGAGGTTGAGTGCCTGCTCCTCGGTGTTGATGGCGTTCAGGCGGAAAGTGATTTCCTCCCGAGGATCAGCCGAGCCGACGCCCTCAAGCAGTGCCAGCCGGTTGCCTTCCAGGCCATCGAGACGCACCTGGTACTGCATTTTCTTGGTTTCGTAAAAGCTCTGCGGCAGGTCGATGGATTGCAGAGCCTGACGGCTGACCAGGTAGTTCTGCAGCAGGGCGGCAACGAACTTGGTGCCCTGGGCCGGGTCGGGTGAGCTGTAGACGATCGAGATCACGTTGGAACCGGGCAGGGTTTCGACCTTCAGGTCGCTCATGGCTTGCTGCGTCAGTGCATCCAGTTCGGTGTCCCGTACCGGGTCGGTTTCCAGGCCCAGTGCATTACGCACAGGATTGATCAGGTGTTCGCGAATGGGCGTGGTGACGTAGTCCTTGAATGGCTGCGCTACCAGTTTGTTGAACGTGCTCACCGGCGGCGTGTACTCGCTGTTCTCGCGCATTTGGCTGAGCGTTTCGCGAATCAGCCCCGGCGAACGCAGGATATTGCTCTCGGTTTCCATGTCTGCCAGCGATGGCGGAATGAACGAGGCGTTCTCCTGGTTGAGGGAGGTGGTGGCATCTCCCTGGGAGAGTTTTTTGGACTGCACGATCACCTGGGCGGTGATATCGAAGCTCTGCTTGAGCATCAGCGGCAAGATCAGTGCGATCACTGCAAAGATCAGGAAGACTCGTTTCACCAACTGCTTGTTGGCGAAAAAGATCCTGAAAAACTCGTGCAGGTAGTTTTCTTTTGGATTCATGACGGTCACCTGAGAGTTAGTTGTCGCTGCCTTTGTTGTCGACGCGGTAGCTGAAGCTCATGCCCACGCCCTGGAACAGCACCACGTCCGCCAGTTGCCTGGCGAGTTCGCCGGCGCTGGCCAGTTTGGTCTTGGGCACGTACAGCATGTCGTCAGGCTGCAGGTAGGCGATCTGCGTGGCATCGCCGGACAGCGCCTTCTCCACGTCATAACGATGGGCAGTGACCTGGTTGCCGTTGCGCCGCATGATCATTACCGAGTCCAGGCGCGCCTTGACGTTGGAGCCGCGGGCCATGGTCAGGGCCTCGAGCACCGACACCGGACGGCGAATCGGGTAGGAGCCCGGCTGGCCGACTTCGCCCAGTACGTAGATCTCGTTGCCGGCGGTGGACTTGAGCAGCACGTCCACGGTCATGCGTCCCGGCAGGGTGGCGTAGCGTTTATTGAGGAAGGTTTCCAGCTGGTTGACCGTCATGCCCTGCAGCGGTACGGCGCCGATTTCCGGAAAGCTGGCGTAGCCGTCGGTGCCGACGATGATCTCGCGGCTCATGCCGGTATTGGGGTGGTTGAGTGTCGACTTGAGGTTCTGCTCGTTGGTCAGCGGGCTGACCACATTGAGCGACAGCGTATTGCGATTGGGCTGGAACAGCTGCTTGCGCTCATACGCACGCTGGATCTCCACGCGGGCCTGTTCGCGGGTCAGGCCTTCGACTTTCACCGAAGTATTGGCCCCCGGGAGCTCGATGGTGCCGTCGGGCAGTACCAGCTGGTTACCGTTGAGCTGGCTGGCCGCGGTGAAATTCAGCGCAACCATGTCGCCCGATTGCACGCGGTAGGCGTCAGAGCCACTGGTGCTGACGTGGAAGATCACGTCCAGGACATCCTGGGGCCGCAGGGTCTGCTCGACCTGGGGCACGTCAGTGGCCTGGGCATTGGTCGGTGCAGCCGTAAGAATCTGCACCGGCATCGACTGGGTTTCTTGGGAGGTGCTGGAGCAACCTGCAAGCGGCAGCAACAGCAGGACAAGCATTCTGGCGTTCATGTCGTCATCCTTTGGCGTTCGCTCACAGGTTTTTGTAGAGCCATTTAGGCATGTAGTACTTGCGTCGATTAAACACACTGCCCACCAGTTTTGCCCCGGCCTGGGTCAGGCGCTGGACAGCGGCCTGGGCCACTTCCCAACGGGTGTCTTCGGCGCGCACGACCATGATCACGCCGTCCACCTGGGTGCTGATGACCAGGGTGTCGGCGGCTGAGTACACCGCGTCGCCGTCGATCACGACAAAGCGGTAGCGGCTGCCCAACTGGTCCAGCAACGGGCTCAGGGTTTCAGGGGTCAGGTGTTCGTCGCCCCGGGCATAACGTCCGTTGGGCAGCACGTGGAAGGGCAGGCTGGAGACGTCCACCACACAGTCCTGCAGCAAGGGCGGGCTCTGGGTGTTGAACAACAGGTCGCGAAAGCCGCGCTCTTTGGTCAGCCCAAGCTGTTGGGTGAGGTTGCTGGTGGACTGGCTGGCGTCGACCAGCAACACCTGGCCGCTGCTCATTTGGGCCAGTTGACTGGCCAGCACCAGGGCGCTGGTGGTCGTGCCCGCGCCGGGGTTGGCGGCGGTCAGGAAGAGGATCCGCAGATCTTGATCGAGCACAGTCGAAGTCAGGTTGGACTCGCTCGGGTTCGCGATTGTCAGGCTTTTTGCAGTTGAACCGTCCATTTAACTCGCTCCGTGGCCGCTGAATACTTTGAAGGGGGTTTTCAACAGGATCTTCAGATCAAGCAGCAGGCTCTGCTCGGCGATATAGCTGAGGTCCAACTCAACGCGCTGGTCGAAGTCGATATTGCTGCGCCCGGAGATCTGCCACAGGCCGGTCATGCCGGGGTAAATGCTCAGGCGCGCAAGATGATTGTCTTTGTAGCGGTAGGCATTGAACGAGGTGGGCCGAGGGCCCACCAGGCGCATGTCGCCGGCCACCACGTTGAACAGGTTGGGCAATTCGTCGAGGCTGCTGCGCCGCAGGAAGCCACCGATGCTGGTGATGCGGGGGTCCTTGTCGATCTTGAAATCGATCGCATCGGCACCGTGTTTGTTGAGGTGACGCAGGGATTCCTTGAGCTCCTCGGCGTTGGCAACCATGGTGCGGAACTTGTACATGCCGAACGTGCGACCGCGGTAGCCGGTGCGTTTTTGCACGAACATCACCGGCCCCGGGCTGCTGAACTTGATCACCAGCGCCAGGCCCAGCAGCAACGGCGAGATCAGCACCAGGATGATCAACGCCCCCAGGCAAGCCAGTACCCGGTTGGTGCGCGATAACGTCCAGGGGCGACCACCATCGCGACCAGTGATCCAGCCACGGCCCTGCATGTGGATGGCGGCATCCATGCGGATGCGGTGTTCGGGGTCCAGCCGCTTGTCTCGCCTCAATTGTTTGAGAGGTACACCTTTTTCATGTCCAGTCATGGAATCCTCCGCTGAAGTTCAGCCGCGAACGGCGCGTGGGCGATAGGCAGTGGGTAGTAGTCGCGAAACCAGGCAACGAAGCGCCCAAGTCCCTCATCCAGCGCGATCCGTGGCTGGAAACCGGTGGCCTGGGCCAGGTCGCTGGCATCGGCACAGGTATTGAGCACATCGCCGGGTTGCAGGGGCAGCAACTCGACCACGGCTGTTTGTCCGAGGTGTTTTTCCAGCAGCGCCAGGTAAGCCTTGAGCTCGACCGGGTGTTGCCCGCCGATATTGAAAATGCGCCACGGCGCCATGCTGCTGGCCGGGTCCGGGGTTTCCCGGTCCCATTCAGGGTTGGCCTGCGGTGGCCGCTCAATCAGGCGGGTGATGCTTTCGATGATGTCGTCGATGTAGGTGAAATCACGCTGGTGCTCGCCGTAGTTGAACAGCTTCAACGGCTGGCCTTCGGCAATCGCCCGGGCGAACTGGATCGGCGACATGTCCGGGCGGCCCCAGGGACCGTACACGGTAAAAAAGCGCAGCCCGGTGCAGGGGATGCCGAACAGATGGCTGTAGCTGTGGGCCATCAGTTCGTTGGCTTTCTTGGTCGCGGCGTACAGCGACAGCGGGTGATTGACGCCGTCCCTGACCGAGTAGGGCGTGTGCTGGTTGGCGCCATACACTGAACTGGAAGAGGCGTAGATCAGGTGCTGGACCGGATGGCGCCGGCAGCTTTCGAGTATGTTCAGGAAGCCACTGAGGTTGCTGTCCAGGTAGGCCCTTGGATTTTCCAGTGAGTAACGCACGCCGGCCTGGGCGGCCAGGTGAATCACTGCCTGGGGTTTTTCACGGGCAAACAGTGCCTCGATGGCCGCGGCATCGGCCAGGTCGACTCTTTCGAGCTGGAAACGGCCGACCTGCTCCTGCACCCAGGACACTCGATCGTGTTTGAGTTGCGGCTCGTAGTAGTCGTTGAAGTTATCCAGCCCGCACACTTGATGCCCGTCGCGCAGCAGCCGCAACACACAATGGGCACCAATGAAGCCGGCGGCTCCGGTCACGAGAATCTTCATGGACGCAGCGCCTCGGGCACGATGTGACGCAAGCCGATGCCGCTGTAGTGCAGGCCGGCGGCCGCCACGTGCTCGGGGTTATAGAGGTTGCGCCCGTCGACGATCACCCGCGAACGCAACTTGCTGGCCAGCAGCTCGAAGTCGACTACGCGAAAATTCTTCCACTCGGTGCAGATCACCAGGGCATCAGCGTCTTCCAGGGTGTCATCGCGAGTGGCGCACAGGTGCAGGTCGTTGCGATAGCCGTAGAGGCGACGGCATTCGGACATGGCTTCCGGGTCGTAGGCCTGCACGCTGGCGCCCTCGGCCCACAAGGCTTCCATCAGGTAGCGGCTGGGGGCTTCGCGCATGTCGTCGGTATTGGGTTTGAACGCCAGGCCCCAGATCGCAATGGACTTGCCGGCCAGGCCTTCGGGGAATCGCGCTTTGAGTTTGCTGAAGAGGATGTGACGCTGGCTGTCGTTGACGTCGGTCACGCTGCGCAGCAGGCGCAATGGCATGCCGTTGTGTTCGGCGGTGTGCAGCAGGGCGCGCAGGTCCTTGGGAAAGCATGAGCCACCGAAGCCGCAGCCCGGGTAGATAAAGTGATAACCGATGCGCGGGTCCGAGCCAATGCCCTTGCGCACCGCTTCGATGTCGGCGCCCAGCAGTTCGGTGAGATTGGCCAGTTCGTTCATGAAGCTGATGCGAGTGGCGAGCATCGCATTGGCCGCGTATTTGGTCAGCTCGGCACTGCGATTGTCCATAAACATGATTTTTTCATGGTTACGACAGAAGGGGGCGTAGAGCTCGCTCAGCTGCTCGCGGGCCTGCTCGTCGTCGGTGCCGACGATAATTCGGTCCGGGCGCATGCAGTCGGCCAGCGCGCTGCCCTCCTTGAGAAACTCCGGGTTGGACACCACACGTACCTTAAACATTGTCCTTTCCCGGCGTCGCAATTCTTCGCTGGCGGCGGCGACCACCTGATCCGCCGTGCCGACCGGTACGGTGGACTTGATGATCAACGTGCGATCGGCCTCCATGAAACTGGCGATCTGACGGGCCACGTTGAGCACATGGCTGAGGTCGGCGGAACCGTCCTCATCGGCGGGCGTGCCCACGGCGATGAAGATGAGCTCGGCGTGTTCCACTGCATCGCTGGCCTGGGTGGTGAACAGCAAACGACCGGCCTTGATGTTCTCTTCCAGCGTGCCGGAGAGTCCTGGTTCACTGATCGGCGGTACCGCTTGTTGCAGCTGCTTGATCTTGTTCGGATCAATGTCGACGCACAGGACGCGATGTCCGACATCGGCCAGTGCCGCTGCTTGTATCAGGCCAACGTAGCCCGTACCAAATACGCTCACGTCCATTTTGGCGTGCCTCGTAAGACGGTGGAGAGGATCAGAATTAGACTGTCAAAATGGGTATAGACCAGCCGTGGAAATCCGTGTCAGCAAAATGACGTGTTGCATTGGCAAGACAAACCCCAAGGCTGGGGGCGATATGCCATCAAGTGCTTGTCGCAGCTGCGTTTGCCCCGTTTTTGAGGGGTTTGAGGGCTGTTCAAAGAAAACGATAGACGGTCGCTGGGCGATTCTGGGGAGGATTTGGACGCTTCAGGTGTGTCAGATTTGAGTCAACTTTTTTTTGACGCTTTGTAAAAAAGTCCGACATTTCTTGCGCAAAAATGGCTATGTGCCAGCGCCAAGAAATAGCCGACAAACTATTGGCAAACTGCGTTGCCGGGCGGCAACTCTTCGGGGAGAAAGTTTGCGGTTATTCGAGGTGATTCGCGCGAACAATCACCGCGCGGATACTGCATCTACCCTCATGCCAAGGCGCGTTAGGTAGCGAGCAGCGCTTCAGTTCATCACTGCGGACGACCCCTTGAGCATCTCCGTGCGTGCAGTGCGCACCGGATCATGCAGCAGCGAATATCCGCGCTCCAGCAGCGTGCGGCCGATTAATCGCGAACCACCCTCATTCAGGTGCGAATCGTCCAGATACAACAACTGCCCTTGAATGATCGGGCTGCAAACCCCCGCCGGGCATATCACCTGATTGGGGTCGATAAAGCGCACTTGGGGAAATTTTGCTCGCACGTCCGCCCAATACGGTGCGAGCGCGCTCTGGACTACCGAACAATCGCGCTCGGAGCCAAACATCAAGCGCCTGATCGGGCAACTGGCGGCCTTTTCGATGTGCTGGTTGCTCAGGATCACGATGACCTGGCCGCTGCTCTCCACCACCCGCCGAATGCTCGCCTCAACGATATCCCTGGCATCGGCTTCCTTGGGCCAGATCGCCGCCAACACCACATAAGGGTATTTGTTCTGCTCGATCAGGCTGAACACTCGCTCGTTGCGTTTCGCGCAGTGGGCGGCGTACACCGGGGACATATCGGCGTCGTAGCCGGGGATCGGCGGGCACGAGTCCATGGTGTAATCCATGATCGATAGATTGTCGGGTCTGGCCAGCAGATCGACCATTCCCGTGAAGTGATTGGCAAACGAGTCGCCGATCATGATGCCGTCCAACCTCTCTTTTTTCGCGCCCAGGCGGCATGAATCATCAGGCCCTGTGCTGTACAGCGCATTGGTGACATGACAGCCGCGACGAATTTCGTTGGGCCTGTTCTGGGTCATCGCTTCCAGCGCTGAAACCTGGGGACCAAAACGTTGCGGGAAACCGTTGAAAACGACGCTCAGCACTGCAATGGCAGCCAGTCCCAGGGCCGGGAGCGCAAATCGGCGAACGAACACCCGGGAAAAATGCCAGCTCGCGCCCGCGCGCCGGAAGGGCACCTCGACATAACGCCAGGACAACCACGACAGCCCGATCGACACCGCGATCAGCAGCGCACCGACGGGTATGTCGACCGGGATTTCCAGATAATTGAGGTAGGCAATCAGTGGCCAGTGCCACAGATACAGCGAATAGGAAATCAGCCCGATAAACACTATTGGCCGGCAGGTCAGCAATCGCGAGTGCCTGTCGCCGCTGCCCGCGAGAATCAACAGCGCTGCACCCAGGCAAGGGATCAGGGCGTTAAGTCCGGGAAAGGTCGATTTCGCGTTCAAGGCAAACAGCGCGAAACCGATCAGCAGGTAGCCCGCCAGCGCGAGGGCATGGGCGGTCAGCTTGCCCATGACACGGGGCTGCTGCAGATAGATGCCCAACACCCCGCCCAGCATCAGCTCGAAAAAACGCGTCGGCAGCAGGTAGTAGGCAGCCGTGGCGAAGACGCCCGTCGCGTATTCGGAAACGGCCACTGCGAGTACCACGCCGATCCCCAGGATCGGCAGGACGTAACGCGGTGCCAGGCGATAAAGCAGCACGATGAACAGCGGCCAGATGACGTAGAACTGCTCTTCGATGCCCAGCGACCAGGTATGCAGAAGAGGTGCCTCGCCGGCATCGGCGGCGAAGTAGTTGCCGTACTTGATCCAGATATAGATGTTGGAAACGCCCAGCAGGGAGAGCAGGGCGCTGACGTTGAGCCGGATCAGGTCGACCGGGGACAGGATAAAGGCGCCAACGATCACCGTCGCCAGCAACACCGTGGCCAGCGCCGGGACGATGCGATTGATGCGTCGCTGATAGAAGCCCTTGAGCGAGAATGCGTTGCGCTTGACCTCGGAATACACCTGGGAAGTGATCAGGAAACCGGAGATCACAAAAAATACATCCACTCCCACAAAACCGCCTGGCAGCAGGCTGGTATTGAGGTGGTGCAGCAATACCGCGATCACCGCTACAGCTCGTAGACCATCTATGTCCGAGCGGTATTTGCCTTCAGCCATGCGCCTGACCATCCCTAAAGCTTTCGCCAGCCAGCCAAGTCCGACCCATGACAACCACAGTCAAGATTTTGGACAGTTAAACCCACATGTCATTTGTAGCTGGGAATTGGCTGGACGCAAATCGCCGTCAGTCGCCGCAGGCGCCCGGCACCCGGGCAATCGTGATCGGACAAAAGTCCTGCCAGGCCGCTATCCTTGGCCGACGCTCACCGAACGGGTCGACCCATGCTTGAAGTCCACGCAGTGTTCAAAAGCTACGCAACGCCGCAAGGGCCCTTGCCGGTGCTGCAAGGCGTCGACCTGATGTTGAAACCGGGCAGCAGCCTGGCCTTGATGGGCGAATCCGGCAGCGGCAAGAGTACTTTGCTGCACCTGATCGCCGGGCTGGACAAGGTGGATCACGGCACCATCACCAGCGGCGAGTATCGGCTGGACCAGATGAACGAACGACAACTGGCTAACTGGCGCCGCAGTGAAATCGGCCTGGTGTTCCAGCAGTTCAACCTGATCGGCAGCCTGCGCGTGGAGGATAACCTGGCATTTCAGGCGCGCCTGGCCGGGCGCCATGATCCGCAGTGGCAAGCGCACCTGGTGCAGCGCCTGGGGTTGGCGGATCTGCTGCGCCGCTACCCGGAACAACTCTCCGGAGGACAACAGCAACGGGTTGCTTTGGGGCGCGCGCTGGCGTCCAGACCCAAATTGCTGCTCGCCGATGAGCCCACCGGCAGTCTCGATGAGGGCACCAGCGATGAGGTATTGAAGCTGCTGCTGGAACTGCTCGACGACAGCCCCACGACCTTGCTGATGGTCACCCACAGCCCTCGGGTCGCCGCGCGCCTCGCCGACAAAGTGGTGTTGCACCGTGGTCGCCTGGCTGGCGCGGATGCGCGCTGAGGTGCAGGTTTTCTACCAGGCATTACGCGCGCTGCTGAGCCACTGGCGGCAGCACCCGGTGCAATTTTTCAGCGTGCTGACCGGGCTGTGGCTCGCCACCAGCCTGCTCACGGGCGTACAGGCCTTGAACAGCCAGGCGCGGGACAGTTACGCCCGGGCCAGCGAACTGATTGGGGGCGAACCCCAGGCCGGTCTCAGTGCCCCGGGCGGGGGAACATTTTCCCAGCAACTGTTTGTGGACCTGCGGCGTGCGGGTTGGCCGGTTTCGCCGGTGCTGCAGGGGCGAGTGACGCTCAAGGGACTGGAACAACAGCGACTGCAACTGATGGGCATTGAACCGGTGTCGCTGCCGGCAGGTTCTGCGGTGGCCGGGCGGGCACTGGCGATCGAGCAGATCGTCGAGTTTTTCACGCCCCCGGGCAGCACCTGGGTCGCACCGCAAACGTTGCGGGCCATGGGGTTGCATGAGGGCGAACGGCCGGTCAGTGCCAACGGCCAGACCTTGCCACCGCTGCATGCCCAGGCCGACATGGCGCCTGGCGTACTGCTGGTGGACATCGGCTTTGCCCAGCAGATTCTCGACCAGCCCGGTCAAGTGTCGCGCCTGCTGTTGCCCAAGGATTTCAGCGCGCCGCTGCCGGACCGGTTCAGCGCTGTGCTGCAACTCACGCGCAGTGGTGAAGAAAACAATCTGGCGCGCCTGACCGAAAGCTTTCACCTGAACCTCGATGCCTTGGGTTTTCTTTCATTCGTGGTCGGCCTGTTCATCGTCCATGCGGCCATCGGCCTGGCCCTGGAGCAACGCCGTGGTCTGCTGCGGACCTTGCGTGCCTGCGGCGTCAGCGCGCGGATGTTGATCGCTTGCCTGGTCGTCGAGCTGGGCGCTTTGGCGCTGGTCGGTGGAGTGGCCGGGGTCGCCAGCGGCTATCTGTTGGCGAGTGTGCTGTTGCCGGATGTCGCTGCCAGCTTGCGGGGCCTGTATGGTGCCGAAGTCGCCGGGCAACTGAACCTGAGCCCGTGGTGGTGGTTGAGTGGCATCGGCTTGAGCCTGCTCGGGGCGTTGCTGGCCGGTACCCATAGTCTGTTGCGGGCGGCGCGCCTGCCCTTGCTGGCGCTGGCCGATCCCCAGGCCTGGCACCAGGCCCACGCGCGCTGGCTGCGCCGCCAGGGCTGGGTCGCAGCGCTGGCAGCGGTGATCGCGCTGTTGGCATTGTTCCTGGGCAATAGCCTGGCCAGCGGCTTTGTGTTGCTGGCTGCGTTGTTGCTTGGTGCCGCGCTGGCGCTGCCGGTGGTGCTCAATCTGGTGTTGAACGCAGTATTGCAGCGCAGCTGCTCGGTGCTTGGCCAATGGTTCGTCGCTGATTGCCGCCAGCAGTTGCCGGCGTTGAGCCTGGCACTGATGGCGCTGCTGCTGGCGCTGGCCGCGAATATTGGCGCCGGGAGCATGACCGGCGGTTTTCGCGAGACCTTCAGTCACTGGCTGGAACAACGCCTGAGCGCCGAGCTGTACCTCAACCCACAGAGCCCGGCGCAGTCGGTCGAGTTGTACGCCTGGCTCAAACAGCAACCGCAGGTCGAGGCGGTGCTGCCCAACTGGCAGGTGTCGACGCAACTGCAAGGTTGGCCCACGGACGTCTTTGGCGTGATCGACCACCCAACCTATCGCCAGCACTGGCCGCTGCTGGAGGCCCAGGGTGACGACCCATGGAAGCGCCTGGCGAGCGACGATAGCGTGATACTGAGCGAACAGCTGGCCCGCCGGTTGAAGGTCCGGCTGGGGGATTCGCTGCCAATGACCACGCCCGGTGGAACCTGGTCGCCGCAGATCGTCGGCATCTATGCCGACTACGGCAATCCCAAAGGCCACGTACTGGTCAATGAGCGACACCTGCTGCGACATTGGCCACAGCTGACGCCCAATCGATTCAACCTGCGAATTGATCCGGCCTCGATTCCGTCTTTCCTCACCACGCTGCAGGCGCGCTTCGCCCTGGATGACAATCGGATCGTCGATCAGGCGCGGCTCAAGGACTGGTCCTCACAGGTGTTCGAGCGCACCTTTGCCGCGACCGCCGCGCTGAACAGCCTGACCCTGGCGGTTGCCGGCGTCGCTTTGTTCATCAGCCTGCTGACCCAGAGCCAGAGTCGCCTGGGGCAACTGGCGCCGCTCTGGGCGCTGGGGGTGACACGGCGCCAGCTGATGCTGCTCAACCTGGGCCAGACCTGGCTGCTGGCGGTGCTGACTCTGATCCTGGCATTGCCGCTGGGCATCGCCCTGGCCTGGTGCCTGGACGCCGTGATCAATGTCCAGGCGTTCGGCTGGCGCCTGCCGCTGCGGGTGTTTCCTTGGCAGCTGTTGCAACTGATGGGGCTGGCCCTGCTGGCGACACTGCTGGCGTCGGCCTGGCCGCTGTACTCGTTGTATCGCACGCAACCGGCGGATCTGCTGAGGACTTTTGCTCATGAGGATTAAGCTCGCAGTGCTGCTGTTGATCCTGCTCAGTGGCTGTGATCAGCCGGCGCCGGTCGGAAAAGGTTTTGCCGGTCTGGGCACTGCAGCGTCGTCATTTACCCCTGTCGTTCCAGGGCGGCTGTTCAGCTTTCCGGCTGATCACGGCCCCCATGATGGTTTTCGCATCGAATGGTGGTACGTGACCGCCAACCTCAAGGACGCCCAGGGCCGCGAGTTCGGGGTGCAATGGACCTTGTTCCGCAGCGCGCTGCAGGCCGGGCCGCCAGCGGCGGGCTGGGCCAGCCAGGTGATCTGGCTGGGGCACGCGGCAGTGACCTCGGCCACCGCGCACCACGCCGCCGAGCGTTATGCCCGGGGAGGGGTGGCGCAGGCGGGCGTCGCACTGGCGCCGTTCAATGCGTGGATCGATGACTGGCACTTCAGCAGCCAGGGGCGCGATGCGCTGGCCGACCTGCAACTCAGCGCTCGGGACAAGCACTTCAGCTACAACCTGCGGCTGACGTCCACCCGCCCGTTGGTATTGCAGGGCGATCAGGGTTTCAGCCAAAAATCGGAACAGGGCCAGGCGTCGTACTACTACAGCCAGCCGTTTTTCCAGGCCAGCGGCGAACTGGAGATCGATGGTACCCGCTATCAGGTCAGCGGCCCGGCGTGGCTCGATCGGGAATGGAGTAGCCAGCCACTGACCGCCAGCCAGACGGGCTGGGACTGGTTCTCCCTGCACCTGGACAGTGGCGAGCAGGTGATGCTCTATCGCATGCGGCAAAAGGACGGCGAGCCTTACCTGACCGGTACCTGGATCGATGCGCAGGGCCACACCCAGGCGTTGCACGCCAGCGAGATCAGCCTGGCGCCCGAGGGCACAGCGAAAGTGGCCGGTCGCACCATGCCCGTCAGCTGGTCGATCAGGATTCCGGGCAAGCAACTCGACATCCGCCTCCGTGCGCTGAACCCGAATGCCTGGATGGATTTGCGCATTCCCTACTGGGAAGGACCGGTGCGCCTGAGCGGGAGCCACGCCGGCCAGGGCTACCTGGAAATGACCGGGTATTAGCCGCGCAAACGGCTTGGAACTCCAACCCGCCTGCGGCTCTCTACCGTACGAACCCCTGCCGGGAACGCCGCAATTTGATGACTGCGGTGAGCGTGGCCGGGACAGTCGACGATCCTGAGCCTGAGGAGGCCAGCAATGAAACCGGTAACCGAGACGGAACACCCTGACGAGCCCCGGCCACCCGGGGAGGTCGAGCGCGATAATGATGCGTTGCGGCCCACTGACCCCAATCGCCGCAAGGAACAGGGCAAAGGCACCGACAGCGGGGAATCGACTGCGCAGGAGACGGCTGACAATCCCTGATGATTATTCAAACATAACTTTCACACAGTTTGTGACAGTAAGTTTATTGGTCGGACCGGTGAATTCGAAAATTTGTTTGCATGATATTTAAAGTGACATACTGTTAAATATCATGTCGATAAATTTCATGTTGGGTTCGGCGATTTATCTTCAAACCTATATTAAAATAGTGTTCGTTCGCCCAGTGTCATGGCTCTTTACCAGTGCATGGATTGCCAAGGCCACTGCACTGGGCGAACCCCTCTTCATCCGTCATTGCAAGGTTATGCGGCGTTCACAACAGGGGCGATCACAGGGTCGCTCTTTTTTGTCTTTAAATTTCGAGTGTCATCTCTAATTGTAGATTGCCTGGTTTGCACAATTGAAAATTGCGCCGTTGGGACTGAAACGAACCGACCTGGCTGATGGTCAATGAAACAGGCACATCGACCCGGAGCGACTACGACATGAAAATCCTGATGGTTCTGACGTCCCACGACCAGTTGGGTGACACTGGCAAGAAAACCGGTTTCTGGCTGGAAGAATTCGCTGCACCGTATTATGCCTTCAAGGATGCCGGCGCCCAGCTGACCCTGGTGTCACCGAAGGGCGGTCAGCCGCCCCTGGACCCCAAAAGCGACGAGCCGGATGCGCAGACCGCCGCCACGGAGCGCTTTCGCAAGGATTCTGCTGCGCAGGCCGCCCTGGCTTCAACCGCGTTGCTGAGCAGCGCCAGGGCCGAGGACTACGATGCGGTTTTTTACCCCGGCGGCCACGGCCCGCTGTGGGACCTGGCCGAAGACAAGGTGTCGATCGCGCTGATCGAAGCGTTCTACCAGGCTGGAAAACCCGTCGCGGCGGTCTGCCATGCGCCGGGTGTGTTGCGTCACGTCAAGGGCGCGGACGGCAAACCGCTGGTCAAGGGCAAGCGGGTGACGGGCTTTACCAACTCCGAGGAGGAGGCGGTGCAACTGACCGATGTCGTACCGTTCCTGGTTGAGGACGCGCTCAAGGCCAACGGTGGCCTCTACTCCAAGGGCGACGATTGGGCCAGTTATGTGGTGACCGACGGGTTGCTGCTGACAGGGCAGAACCCGGCGTCGTCCGAGGCAGTGGCCGAGGCGCTATTGGCCAAGCTGCGCTAACCCTTCGCCAAAGCGCCAGGTTGCGCGACCTGGAATCAGGCGAAACACTGCTCGATTGAACGGCGCTGCGTTTCGGCGTACAGCGCCAGTTCATCAATGGTTGCGCGTCCCAAGGCCTGCTCGAAGGCTTGGCGGTTCGAGTGCTCGCCATAGTGGCTTTGCGCAGCGTCCCCAAGGTTGGACTGAAATATCCCCGCCGCACTGACCGGCAGGAAATCCTCGTAAACCAGCGGTTCCACCCGCAGATAGCCATCGCGTAGAAGGTCCTCCAGCGCCATGGTTTGCAGCGCTCCCGCAGCCCGGCCCTTGTCCGTGACGAAGTACCGAAAATACGCCAACTCTTGCTGGCGCATGCCCTCTAGCGTGTCAGGAAACTCGCTGAAATGCCGCTCCATCAGCGTGTTGTAGCGTGTGGCGTTGCTTTCGTTGGGAAATTCGCCGAGTTCATCCCGAGCCGCGTTCAGCAGGCGGTCATACAGTGCGCGCCCTTTGGGGGTCAGCGCGGCGCCCCTTTGTTCGATTTCGCCAAAGCGGGCGCTATGGCTGCCGCGACTGTCGGCTTGATCAGTAAAGGCGATCGGCTCATCCAGCGCCTTGAAACTGGTCTGGCGCAGCAAAATCGGACACTGGCGACGGGGTGGGCCTTCGACCACCGCCTTGGGGGTGATGCCGTGGTCGGGCATTTGTGCCTGTACGATATCGATGTCCAGGGTGCGCGGCGTCAAGTGGTTGATGTGGGGGCCCTTGAACGCCACCACGTCGGCGATCAGGCGATGTTGCGCGCTGAGTTTTTGATACTGCTCGGCGGTGACGGTGGCGCTGTGGTGCCAGCGGAAGGTTTCCAGCGCCTGCTCGACGAATTGTTGCGCCTGCTCTTCGCCAAGGCCGCCCTCGCGTTCGGCGCACTCGATGAGGTGCAGCGCTGCCGGGGTGAAGATCCTGCGTTTATCCAGTACCGCCTGGGCAAAGGTACGCAGTGCCTGATCTTCGATCAGCTCAAGGCGCAGCAATGAGGTGAACACCCGAAACGGGCTGACTTGCAATGCGGCTTCGTGCACCGCGCGAAACGCGGTGGAGTGAACCGGCACCCCCGCCGGGGTCAGGTCGTAGTAGCCAACGGGCTGCATGCCCATGACCGCAAACAGGCGGGCCAGGGTGGCCAGTTCATCGGCCGTGCCCACGCGAATTGCGCCATGGCGCTCCAGGTCCAGGCGCTGGATTTCGCCGGTACTGTCCAGTTGCCGGGCCACCTGTGGATCGCTTTGCAGCACGTGACGGTTGGTTTGCTCCACCAGTTGCATCAGCGCGCCGTACAGCGGGACCTCTTCGCGGTACATGTCGGACATCGCTTTGGAGAAGCGTTGGCGGATCAGGTCGGGGCTGACGAAGCTCGGATGGCTCATGGAAGGTTTTCCTGGCGCTGGCGTGAAGGATGGGCAAAAGATCGCAGCCTTCAGCGTCCCCGACAAACGAAGAATCTTCCGAACTTCATTCTGTCACGGACTGCAAACAGGGGTCAGACCGGCAAGTGCGAGCGTTGGGATGCCAAAAATTCTCCATACAGTCGCGCCGTGTGTGCGGGCTGTTCGACCATCGGCATATGCCCGACGCCTTCGCCGATCTCCACCCTCAGGTCGGCAATGCCCTTGCTCCAGACCGCCACACTGCTGACATCGATCAGCCGGTCCTTGCGCCCCCACACCAGCAGGGCCGGGCACTTGATATCGGCCAGTCTTGGCTCCATCGGCGGGCTGGCGCGAAAGTCTCTGAAGATTTCCTCCAGCTCATCGCGAGACTGTTGATAGCGTTGGGCAAAGGCATCCAGCACCACCCCCGGCACCCAGGGCGGATTGGCCATGGTCATGGCGTAGAACTGGCGGAATTCCTCCCGGGAATGAATCAGGAACGGGTTATGCCCCTTGCCCAGCTGCCGCTCCAGATCACTGATCTCCGGCGCAGTGACGCCGGCCGGGTCGATCAGCGCAACCGACGCGATGCGGTCCGGGTAGTGGGCGGCAAGCCAGGCCGCCATGTAACCACCCATGGAGTTGCCGATCACATGCACTTTTTCCACGCCGCAGACGTCGAGCAGCTGGATCATGCGCTTGGCCTGGAGCGGGATGTCGTAGCCGCCACCGGCCTTGAATCCGGTTTCGCCATGGCCGGCAATATCGGGGATGATCACCCGGTACTGGCCGACAAAATGCCGGGCGAAGCGCAGCCACAGGTTCTTGTCGGCGCTGTAGCCATGCAGCATCAGCACGCTGCTGGTGGCCTCGTATGGCCCACCTTGCCAGGTCGAGACCGTCATTTCGGGGATCGGCACGACGATCTTGTGCAGCCGGTACAGCTTGGCTTCGATGGCGGTGCTCAAGTCATACAGCAAGTAACCGATAGCGGGGTAGCTCAACCAGCTCCAGGCCACGAAAACAGCGATAGCGACAACCAATAAAAGCATCAGCGTCTTCCTTCTATCTAACGAATCAGGAGAGCAGGTGATCGGCGGGTTTCAGCGCCCGGGTGAGCCGGTGATAGCTGAAACTGAACCCCGGAAACATGGCGATTACATGACCGCTCTTGCTGTGATACCAGCTGTGGCAACCGCCAGACTTCCATACCGTGCGCTCCATTTCTCTGTGGATCATTTCAGTGTAGGTACGTTCCGCCTCAGGGCGCACCTCTATGCTGCGTAAACCCTGTTTTTTTAACGTGCCGATACAGTCGAGAATGTAGTTCATCTGCGATTCGATAATGAACAGTGCCGAGGTGTGGCCGATTCCGGTGTTGGGCCCGGTGACGATAAACAGGTTGGGAAAGCCCGGCAGGCTGGTGCCGAGGTAGGCCCGGGGGTATTGCGCCCAGACATCTTGCAGACGCGTCGCGTTCTTTCCGTAGACCGGATAGGAAATCACCCCGTCGGTGGCGTCGTAACCGGTGGACCAGACGATCAGGTCCAGATCGATGTGCTGGCCATCGCTGGTCACGATGCCGCTCTCGTCAATACGGGCAATCCCTTGTTCGCGGCTGTGCAGTGTCACATTGCTGCGCCCGAGCGCCGGGTACAAGGTGCTGGAAACAATCACCCGTTTGCAGCCGATGGCGTAATCCGGGGTCAGCTTGCGCCGCAGTTCGGGATCGGCCACCTGGCGCTTGAGAAAACCCAGCGCCTGTTGCTGGACCAGGCGAATCGCCGGCCGGGAGTACTTGAAGGCAATCACCCGGGTTTCAAATTGCCAGTAGATCATCCAGCGCAACAGCTTGTAGGCCGGCTTGAGGCCCAGGAGCCAGCGCTGGAACCGGCCAAACCGGCGATCTGCCCGGGGCAGCACCCAGTGTGGAGTGCGCTGGAACACATGCAGCTGCTGAACGTGCGGCGCGATCGCCGGGATCACCTGGGCAGCACTGGCGCCGCTGCCGACAATGGCCACGCGTTTGTTGCGGTAGTCGTAGGCGTGGTCCCACTGGTTGGTGTGAAAAGTCTTGCCCTTGAAACGTTCCTGGCCTTCAAAGCGGGGCACCACCGGCTGGCTCAGCGGCCCGGTGGCATTGATCAGGAACTGCGCCTGGAACATCCCCCGCGAGGTGTGCACCACCCAGCGCCTGTTGTCATCGTCCCATTCGATGCGCTCGACATTGGTCTGCAGTTCGACCTTGTCCCGCAAGCCGAAATGCTCGATCACGTACTCGGTGTAGCGTTGCAGTTCGGCCTGTTCGGCGAACATCTGCGTCCAGCGGTACGGCGCAAATGACAAGGAATAGAGCGGCGAGGGCACGTCCACCGCAGCGCCGGGGTAGGTATTCTGGCACCAGGTCCCGCCAAAGAAATCCCGCCGTTCCAGCAGGCGGAAATCTTCGATACCGGCCTTGAGCAAATTGATTGCCGCGCACTGGCCGCCGAATCCGCTGCCGATGATCAGCACTTTAAAAGTTTGCATGGACTTCCTTTTTTGATGGCGCGCCCCTTCATGTATAGCCAAACATTCGGCCCACGCCTGCCATCAATGTCGGGATATTCAGGCCGCCAGCCGGTGATGGCTATTTAACGTTGCCCTGATAGACTTCAGCACACACGCAACCCAGGTGTCAGCAGGTTCTGTTCAGTGGCATAGAGGCCCCATGGAAAAATCGGGAGTCAAAGGACTTTCACTGGCACGCAGGCTCTACACCTCGCGAACGTTAGGCTTGGCCCTGGGCCTGTTGTGCGTGGCCGCAGCCATGTACCCGCTCGATCCGCCGCATTGGGTCTGGGCGCTGATGCTATTCAATGGCCTGGTCTGGCCACACGTGGCTTATCAATGGGCCCGACGCAGGAAAATTCCTTACCACGCCGAACAGCGTAATCTCCTGGTGGATGCCTTTCTCGGCGGATTCTGGGTCGCCGCCATGCAATTCAATCCGCTGCCCAGCGCCGCGACCATTTCCATGATGGCCATGAACAACGTCGCAATTGGCGGGCTGCGTTTCCTGCTGGCCGGCACGGCGGCGCAGATCCTTGGCCTGGGCGTCGGCCTGCTGATCTTCGCGCCTGCCTTCGTGCCTGAAACCAGCCAACTGCAGTTGTACGCCTCCTTGCCCCTGCTGTGCCTTTATCCTTTGGCTCTGGGCTGGATCTGTTTCCGCCAGGCCCACACACTTGGCCAGCACAAACGTGAGCTGCTGGCGTTGAGTCGCACCGACAGCCTGACCGGCCTGCTCAACCATGGTGCCTGGAAAGACCAGCTGGAACTGGAGTTTCAACGGTGCCGCCGGCAGGGCAAGGGCGGGGCGATTGCGTTGATCGATATCGACCACTTCAAGGCGATCAACGACACTTACGGGCATGTGGCCGGCGACATCGTCCTGCGCCAGCTGAGCAAAATGCTCCGGCAGAACCTGCGGGTAACCGACCTGGCCGGGCGTTACGGCGGTGACGAATTCTGCGTGATCCTCCCAGACCTGCCCCTGAGCAGCGCGGCGGCGGCCATGGATGTACTGCGCGACCGTTTTGCGACCTTGGGCCATGAACAGGACCCGGCGCTGAGAGTCAGCCTGAGCATTGGCCTGGCAGCATTGAACCCGACCCACACAGACGCCATCTTGTGGCTCAATGATGCGGACCAGGCGCTGTATGAAGCCAAGACCACCGGGCGCAATCGGGTTATCTGCAGCAATGACAGCCGGTCTGAGTGGGAATTGCTGGATTCGGTATAGCGACTTCGGATGCGTGGTGCGGCAAGCGCATCGCGAGCAAGCTTTGCTCCGTCAGGGATAGCGCCAAAAGATCGCAGCCTCGTTGCACTCGACAGCTCCTACGCAGTTCTAGCTAGCCCGGAGGGTGCGCACAATCAGATAAGCTCAGCGCGCCGGCTTGACGCTTTGGTCGGCCCGAAGGCCGCCACGGCGAGCTGTAGATCGCAGGCGCCCCGTTAACCACGCTGGCCGAACGCAGGCGTTGCGCAGCGGGGAAACCGGCAAGGATGCCGGTTTAGCCGCGCTGGGCCAGCCATCACTCCTTGACGCTCATAAACTCCTCAGCCCAACGAATATATTCCTCAGGCTGGGTATAGGTATGGGTCAACTCGGTAGCACTCAAATCCGATGCCTGAGTAAAAATCTGCCGCTGCTCACGCAGACTGTCATAGGTCGCCTTGATCGCCGCAAAATACGCCCCATGCCCATCAATCGTCACCCGCACACCCAACTCGGCCAGGCGCTTGTCATCACGCAACAGCGGGTTGCCATACGTCACCAGCATCAACGGCACAGTCAGGTGCTCGGCCAACTGTTCAAGATGATCAAAATCACGCACACCCACCATGCAAATCCCGTCCGCCCCGGCACGTTGATATTGCTGAGTTCGGCTGATGATTTCCTGGACGGGCAGAATGCCGGCGTTGGTCCTGGCAATAATCGCCATCTCCGAATCAACCCGGGCTTCCAGCGCCGCGCGGATCTTGCCGACGCCCTCGGCAACCGTAATCAGGTCAGTGGATTTGCGGCCGAATTGCGCTGGCAGCAACGTATCTTCAATGGTCAGGGCGCAGATGCCCGCGCGCTCCAGTTCAACGATGGTGCGCATCACATTCAGCGCGTTGCCATAGCCATGGTCGGCGTCGGCAATCACCGGCAGTTGAGCGACGCGGCCAATGCGCGTGGCCTGTTCCGCGAACTCGCTGAGGGTGATCAAGGCAAAGTCGGGGGCGCCCAGCACCTGCAGCGATGCGACCGAGCCGCCGAGAATGCCCACTTCGAAACCCAGGTCTGCGGCAATGCGCGCTGACATCGGGTCGAACACCGAAGCGGTGTGGTAGCAGGCATTGGAGGCGAACAGCTCGCGGAAGTTACGGCGTAAGTCTTGATGAGAAAGCCTGGACATATGAGTTCCACCATTGAAATGGACGGGCTTGAGCAAAAGTGTCAACGCCGAAGAAACAAAAGGCTATCACGCGAGCGCAGGAAGAATGATGACGAATTTACCGGGTGCCCTGGCAAAGCCCTTGCCAGGGCCGATCAGGCGGCGGCCGCCTCTCGCAGCGGGTCGACCAGTGGCACGGCGCGTACCGAGTCACCGGGTTGCAGTTGCAGGCGCTTGGCAGTGAGACGATCGACCACCAGGCTGCCGTCCACCTGCCGCCCATGGGCCGCCGTGATCCGGCAGTTTTCCAGGCGGCGATTGTGGATCAGCCAGAGCGGCGCCTGCTCGTCCAGGCTGCCGATGGCCAGCGTCAGCGCCTGGCTTTCGCGTACCGTGCGGATGTCGGACACCGGGGCCTCGATGACCGGCCCGGCGTCAAAGATGTCGATGTAACCCTGATGGGTAAATCCCTCGGCGCTGAGGATCCTCAGCGCCGGTTCGGTGTTCGGGTGGGCCTTGCCGATCACCGCCCGGGCCTGCTCGGTCAACAGGCAGGTGTAGAGAGGCTGGCGGGGCATCAGTTCGGCGATGAACGATTTGCTGCCCATGCCGGACAACTGGTCGGCATGGTGGAAATCCTTCCTGAAAAAGTGCCGGCCCAGGCTGTCCCAGAAGGGCGAGCAGCCATCGAGGTCGGCATGCCCCCGCAGTTCGGCAATCAGCCTGTCGCCGAACAGATGGGTGAACTCGGCCACGAACAGCAAGCGTCCCAGGGACAGCAACCTGCCGTTGCTGCCCGAGCGCAGGTCGGGGTGCAGGAACAGCGAGCAGAGTTCCGATTGCCCGGTCATCTCGTTATTCATGACCAGTGTCGGGATCTGACGCTCGATCCCCAGGTCTGGCGACGAGCTGTGGGTCATTGCGACCCGATAGTTGTACCAGGGCTCGCGCAGGCCTACGGCGCCCTTCAAGGCGCTCACGCCGACGATTTGCTGCTCGTCGTCCTCGAGCACGAACAGGTAATCGGCATCAGCGCGTTCGACCTGCTCGGCAAAGGTGCGCCGGGCCCAGCGCACCCGGTGCGCCAGCCGATCTTCGTTGGCCGCAAGGCCGGTAAACCCGGGACCGGCCTGGCGGACCAGCGCTAGCAGGGCAGGCAAGTCGGTGGCGCTGACCGGGCGCACGATCATTGCGGCGCTCCCGCAGCCCGTCCTGGGGTGGGTCGTCGAAGGCTGTTCACAGCGCGACCAAGCGGATCAGGCTGCCGGCGTGCACATTCAACGCGGCGCACAGTTGCAGGGGCAACGCCACAGGTTGCCCGGCACGCACGTCCAGGTCGGCAACGATCGCGCGAAAGTCCCTGAGCGAGTCATTGCTGACCAGATATCGGCCGCGCGCATCGATGGCGGTAACCGGCCTGACGCTGGCAGTGAATCCCCGGGCCACCGACCGGATGGCGCAAAGAGGCGCATGCAGGGTCGGCCCACCGTCGAACAGATCGACATAATGATTGGTCTTGAAGCCCTCGCGTTCGAGAATATCGAAGGCTTCCTGGCCATCGGGATGGATGCGGCCGATGCAGGCCTGCGCAGCCTGGGGCAGCATCGGCACATAGATCGGGTAATGCGGCATGAGCTCCGCCAGGAAAGTCCGGCTTTGCAGGCCACACAGGCGCTCGGCCTCGGTGTAGGGCAGGTCGAAGAAGTGTTTGCCCACCGCATCCCAGAACGGTGAATGGCCCTCATCATCGCTGAACCCGACTATCTCGGTAATCACCGAGTCGGCAAAACGATGGCGGTGAGCGCCGATGAACATCAGGCGAGCCCGTGACAGCAATTCGCTGAACCGGCTCCCGACCAGGGTCGCCTCGACATGAAAGCCGCGCAACAAGGTGTGCCCGCTCAGGTCGTGACACAGCGACAAGGCGGGTACGGCATGTTCGACGTTGAGTTCCCGCGAGGCGGCGGTGTAATCCCGGTGGCGCAGGCTGTAGAAGGGCGTTTCGAAACCCGCCGTGGCGAGAATTTCCGAACAGCCCATCAGGCGTTGGGTCTCGAGGTCTTCCAGCACGAAGAAGTAGTTCTGCGGTCCTTGCACGGCGGCGTCTTTTTCAAATGAATCGCAGGATCCGATAATCCGCTCGCGCAGGCGTCCGGTGTCGTCGGGCAAAGACGTGACGCCCGGCAGGCTGTCACGGGCGAGTCGTTGCAGCTGGGGCAGATCGCTCAATTCGACTGGACGCAAGACCAGCATGGATGCACTCCTGTATCAAAGGGTCGGGTGACAAGCACCCGACCTGACTGTCACTGTCGGTTTCCACGCATTGCAGGGGCGGCTCACCTGATCTGTATCAGGCGCCACTGTTCATGTTTTTCAGCTTTTCACGACGCTGGCAGGGTCCCGGCGAGTCGTTAAACGCGCTGAGGCCGGCAGCGCTATGCCACAAAGATCACGGGGTGAAGGAGGTCATTATTCTGAAGATTCAGAGAGGGCATCCGGGCTCCTGCTGGATGTTTTTTCGTTTAATTCACAGATTGATGGATCCAGTATTTATGCAACGCGCCGTGGCTGTCTAGTGATTTTTTCAAGGCTTTTTGCTCCCTTGAACACGGCCTGAGGCCTGTCAGTAAAGGCCTACAGGCATGGTCGTAGTTCGTGTAGGCCACTTGCCAATCCGTGTGTCAGACACTGCCGTCTTGCACCCAAGAAAACGCCTGCAGACAAGCTGCAGCGTGTTACCGTTTCCTGACTTTTTGCAGCGAGCATTCCCAAGTGCGGGCGACCCGTTTGACCTTGATCTGCCATGCGAGAACCGTCGCACAAAAGTTGGCGCGGTTTCCTACAAATGAGCCGTTGGAAATGGATTGGCAATCTGCACAGGGCTCCCGCAGTCGCCAATTCAAAACTTCGTCAAGGCTCCTGTCTGCCCCGGAGCTGCGTGCACGGCAAACCGCTGGTTTGTTCGGTCGTGAAGTGGAGACTGTGGAGGCGCTGCGCGACTGCGACTTCGGTCGGTGGTGCGGCGCGCAGATTGATGACGTGCACGAGGCCGAACCCCAGGCGCTGCAGGCCTGGCTACAGAATCCTGATTCGGCCCCCCATGGCGGCGAATCGGTCGCCGCGCTCACTCGCCGGGTGGCGGCCTGGCTGACCGCGCTTGAGGCGACACCCGGGCACATAGTGGCGGTCACCCATCCGTTCGTGATTCGTGCGGCGTTGACCTGGGCCCTGCAAAGCTCGGCGTTTAACCAGATTGATGTTGAACCGCTGTCGATCGTCGAGTTGCGATTCAACGGGCGCTGGCGTTTTCGTTTAACAGGCGATGGGCATGAGGAATCGCAGCCATGAAAAAACTCCTGGTGATTGGCATCGGCGCCGGCAACCCTGACTACATCACCCTGCAGGCGGTCAAGGCGCTGAATAGCGCCGATGTGTTTTTCCTCATGGACAAGGGTCAGAGCAAGGACAAACTCATCGACCTGCGGCGCGACATTTGCGAGCGCTACATTACCCACAAGGCCTATCGTTTCGTCGAGGCCCCAAGTCCCGAGCGGGAGCGGGGAGAGGTGGACTACAGGGCCAGCGTGGAAGACCTGAACCTGGCCAGGCAGTCGACCTTTGAGCGGCTGATCCATGAGCAGATGGCCGACGACGAGTGCGCGGGTTTCCTGGTGTGGGGCGATCCGGCGTTGTACGACAGCACCATCAGGATCCTCCGGGCGATCCTCGATTCGGGCCGCTGTGAGTTCGAATTTGAAGTCATCCCCGGGATCACCAGCGTCCAGGCTCTGTGCGCCCGGCATAAGGTGCCACTCAATCGCATTGGCCAGTCCATCGAAATCACCACCGGGCGTCGTCTGGCGGCGGGGCAGGTAAGCGATGCCGACAGCCTGGTGGTGATGCTCGACGCCCAGGATGCCTACCACCAGGTGGCAGATCCGCAGACCGAGATTTACTGGGGCGCTTATCTGGGGACGCCGGATGAGCTGCTGATCCACGGCAGGCTCGAGGAGGTGGCGCAGGAAATCGAGCGGGTGCGCAAGGCGGCTCGGTTGGCCAATGGGTGGATCATGGATACCTACCTGTTGCGCAAGCCTTGAGTCAGGCGCCGTCCATGCCGGCCCCTTCGCGAGCAAGCCCACGTCCAAACCGCTCCCGATACACCGATGGCGGCACCCCCACGACACTGCGAAACGCCACCCTGAAGCTTTCTACCGACCGGTAACCGCAGCGCTCGGCAATCTGCTCGGTATTCTCCCGGGTGCCTTCCAGCAACTCCCGCGCCCGACCCACCCGTTCATGTTGCAGCCAGGCCTTGGGCGACAGGCCGGTGGCTTCGGTGAAGCGGCGCAGGAAGGTGCGCTCGCTCATGGCCGCTTCACTGGCCAGGTCGCGCACCTCCAGCGGTTGGTGCACGCGCTCGCGGGCCCATTGCATCACCCGCGAAAGATCACTGCGCGCCGCCACACTGACCGGCGCCGGAATGAATTGCGCCTGGCCGCCGGTGCGTTGCGGCGACATCACCAGGCGCCGCGCCACCGAGTTGGCGACCTGGGTACCGAAGTCTCGGGCGACCAGGTGCAGGCAGGCATCGATACCGGCGGCACTGCCGGCCGAGGTGATCAGTTGGCCTGCATCGACATACAGCACCTGCGGGTCCACCAGAATCTCGGGAAAGCGCTCAGCCAGTTCGCTGCTGTAGCGCCAATGGGTGGTGGCGCTGTGGCCGTTGAGCAAGCCGGTGGCCGCCAGCACGAACACCCCCGAGCAGATCGACAACAACCGTGCGCCCCGTGCATGGGCCTGGCGCAAGGCCGTCAACAGCGCCTCGGGTACCGGGGCACTGCGGTCGCGCCAGCCAGGGATGATGATGGTGCGGGCCTCTAGCAGCAGATCCATGCCGCCATCGGCCAGCACCCGGATACCGCCCGTGGCGCGCATCGGGCCCGGGTCCACGGCGACAATGCAGTGGGTGTACCAGGGGAAATCGAACTCCGGCCGGGCAAGGCCGAAGATCTCCACGGCAATGCCGAACTCGAATGTGCACAGGCCATCGTAGGCCAGGATCGCGACCGATCCAGGGGCGGAATGCATTTGGCGGAAAATTCCCGGTAAGTGTCTTGTGCGCCACTGTAGCCCGAAGCGAGCTGTCGATAAAGTCATCCCACACCCCTCAACACCCAGGAGTACTGCCCATGACCAGCCTCGTTCGTGAAATCCCCGCTGCACCCTCGGCCATCGCCCTCATGCATTTCAGCAATCGCCTGACCTTCGAGACTGATTGCTCCGACGTCTACGGCAGCCAGGCGGCCGGTGAAATGGATTTCATCCTGGTCGACGTCCGCGGGCCACGGGCGTTCGAGCGCGGTCATGTGCCGGGGGCGATCAATATCCCAGGGCGATTGCTCACGGCTGAAAGCCTGGCGCACTACCCCAAAACCAGCCTGTTTGTGGTCTATTGCGCCGGCCCGCATTGCAATGGCGCGAACAAGGCTGCCGTGAAGCTGGCCGCGTTGGATTACCCGGTCAAGGAGATGATCGGCGGGGTGACCGGATGGCTGGATGAGGGATTTGCCCTGAATGTTGCCGTGCCGCGCATCGTCACCCCGGGCCTTGGCTGCGAATGTTGAGCCCGCCAGCAACCCGATAAGTGCACCGCGCCACCCGGCCATTTGGCCAGTTGGCGCGGATCTTCCACACCGGATCATCACGCTGATCATTCTTGCTGTGTTCTTGTAAATATTTGTCGCCTGGACGTAATTTAACGGCTTGTAGCCGCTCTAGACTGCCGGCCACTTCGGTTTTTTCCAACCGAAAGCGACCAATCGAACGCTGCCAATAAAAACCTCCGCACACAGGAGTTGTGAATGAAGAAGCTAGTGATGTTCGGTGCCCTGGCACTGTCGATGCTGTCCCTCGGCGCCGTGGCTGATGACGCCAAGCCGATCCGTATCGGTATCGAAGCCGGCTACCCGCCATTTTCCATGAAGACACCTGACGGCAAACTCACCGGTTTTGACGTGGATATCGGCGACGCATTGTGCGAGCAGATGAAGGTCAAGTGCACCTGGGTCGAGCAGGAGTTCGATGGCCTGATCCCGGCGCTGAAGGTCAAGAAAATCGACGCCATCCTGTCGTCCATGACCATCACCGACGACCGCAAGAAGAACGTCGATTTCACCATCAAGTACTACCACACCCCGGCACGCTTCGTGATGAAGGAGGGCAGCGAGGTCAAGGATCCGCTGACCGAACTCAAGGGCAAGAAAGTCGGTGTGCTGCGCGCCAGTACGCATGACCGCTTCGCCACTGAAGTGCTGCAGCCTGCCGGCATCATCCTGGTGCGCTACGGTTCGCAGCAGGAAGCCAACCTGGACATGGTGTCCGGTCGCCTCGACGCGATGCTGGCCGACTCGGTCAACCTGGACGACGGTTTCCTGAAAACCGACGCAGGCAAGGGCTTCGCGTTTGTCGGCCCCACCTACGAAGACGCCAAGTATTTCGGCGGCGGCGCAGGTATTGCAGTGCGCAAGGGCGATACGCAACTGGCGGAAAAATTCAACACCGCCATCACCGAGATCCGCGCCAACGGCAAGTACAAGCAAGTGCAGGACAAGTATTTCGATTTTGACGTTTACGGTCATTAATCAAACCGATTAAAAAAGTGGCAACCGTTAGCGCGGTTGCCATTTTTTTTTGCAAACGCAGGAGTTCTTCATGCAACGCATCGACCATTCACTGCCCTGGAGCCACCTGGGCACCGAACGCACCCTCAGTGTATTTCGTTATGGCGAGGGCACGCGCAAGGTGTACATCCAGGCCAGCCTGCATGCCGATGAATTGCCGGGCATGCGTACCGCCTGGGAATTGAAAAAGCGCCTGGGCGAACTCGAGGCCCGGGGGCAGCTGCAAGGGGTGATCGAACTGGTGCCGGTGGCCAACCCGATTGGCCTCGATCAGCATGTGCAAGGCAGTCATATGGGCCGCTTTGAACTGGGCAGCGGCAAGAACTTCAACCGTTCGTTCGTCGAACTGAGCGCACCGGTCGGGCAGTTGATCGGTGAGCGGTTGGGCACCGATGCCGGCGCCAATATCGCCCTGATTCGCCAGGCCATGGTCCAGGTGCTGGACGGCTTGCCCGCCCCCATGTCGCAACTCGAAGCCATGCATCGCCTGCTGCTGCGCCATGCCTGCGATGCCGACATTACCCTCGACCTGCATTGCGATTTCGAGGCGGCGATTCACCTGTATGCCTTGCCGCAACACTGGCCGCAGTGGCAGTCCCTCGCGTCGCGATTGCAGGCCGGTGTGGCACTGCTCTGCGAAGATTCCGGTGGCAGCTCGTTCGACGAGTCCTGTTCGTCGCCCTGGTTGCGCCTGGCGCGGGCGTTCCCTGAAGCGGCTATTCCACCTGCCAACCTGGCCACCACCCTGGAACTGGGGAGCATGGGCGACACCCGGGTCGATCAGGCACAGGCCAATTGCGAGGCAATACTGGGCTTTCTCGCCGAGCAGGGTGTGATCAAGGGCCAATGGCCGGCAGCACCGGACACATGCTGTGAAGGCATGCCGTTCGAGGGCACCGAGTATCTGTTTGCGCCTCATCATGGCGTGGTGAGCTTTTTGCGCGAAGCGGGCGAGTGGGTTGAAAAGGGCGATCCTTTGTTCGAAGTGGTGGACCCGTTGAATGATCGGGCTACCACGGTGTGTGCCGGGACCAGTGGCGTATTGTTCGCCATTGATCGCGGGCGGTACACCCAGCCCGGGACATGGCAGGCGAAGGTGGCGGGGCGCGAGCCGATTCGGGTCGGGAAGTTGATCAACGACTGATAGCCCGGTTCTGCGGTGGGTGCAAGTCCGCTTCGCGAGCAGGCTCGCGATGGCGGCTTGGACAACACCGAATACCTCACAGTGTTAGGCTTCACCCCAATCCTGCATTTTCTAGACACCCGCCTCTTTGACATGCTCTTGCTCTTGCTCCTGCCTTTCAAGCAGTTACAGCCCGCTTTTGTGTACCATTTTGAATGACGATGTCGCCCGCCTTCACGATGCGGCTCTTACCGTTATCCAACTCCAGCCATATCTCACCCTGCAGAATAATTCCGTAATCGATGGTGGCTGTGGTGTGCATGCCCGGATTTTCCGGTTCAAAGCTTTCGATCAAGCCAGGCAACGCCGCCCCCAACTCTTCATAGGCCCGGACACCATCGATGGGGTTCTGCATCACCGAGTCCGGTGGGAAATCGAACATGGCGATGCTGGTACCGCCCTGAGGAGGAATCAGTGAAGAGTTACCTAGCGTGGGATCACGTTCCTGTTCGAGGCGTACCGGATTTGCTGGGGGCGCCCACAACTGCGCCATGGCTTGTCCTTGACCAGTGGTGAACCAGGCAGATCTACTGATCTGGATGTCGTTGTCCATGATCCAATGCAGGTCTATAGGGACTTCACCGGCGATAGCGCCGATGTTCACTAAGTGTCCGCCACGAACCGAAGTAGCCGTTGAAGGTATAGGCAGTGCACGCAATTGTGTTGCCCGCACGGCATGCCCGGCAGGAACCGCAGTATCTTCCAGGGGGAATTGCCGAAGTTATGATGTGCATGACGGACGAAGCTGGTGCGGATGCCAAGGTGATCGCAGTGCCTCACAAGAAACTCACCTCTATGTACAACGACGTGAAGGAGTGCTCAGACGCTCCCTGCGTTACTCATCGCACAGATCCAGCACTTTACAAGGCATTGGAGCCGGGTAAGTGGGTGAGGACGGGCCGGTGGGGAAGCGCGGATGAAGCGCGGGAAGAGATTTGCAAGTCGGTAGCGGCGTAAATGCCAAAGTAGGTTTACGCAAGATTGAGATGCCTCTGTCGGAAGGTGACGCTGAGGGAGGTGTGATTTGCCCCTCAGTTGCTCCGATCATCAATTGCCCGGAGAACCACACGTATGGAAAGTCGAATCAACATTCGCTTGCCTAGTGAGGCTATCCGCTTGGGCGTGCTCCTGAATCTCGTGAACGGGCCCGTGCCGGGACTCAGTTGAACAGGTTGGGGGTTGATTTCGGCCTGTGACAATAATCGTTACAGGCTATTTGGACAGCCGCACTGGTACAGCTGGGATGTTAAAATATTCGCTTTAGATCTAGCCGCAAGGACACTGATGACCCATCATAAAGCTCCCGCAGAAACCCCTAGAGCAGCTGCAATTTTGGCTCGCTTCCTGTCATCGGAATCCGCTGGAGGTCTTGTTTTGATGGGCGCCGCTCTGGCCGCTCTGATTGTGGCTAACTCGCCTCTTTCCCAAAGTTACTTCGCAGCGCTACACAGTACCTGGCTCGGCATGTCTGTGGAGCATTGGGTCAACGATGGCCTGATGGCGATCTTCTTTCTGATGGTCGGTCTCGAGATCAAAAGAGAAGTGTTGGCCGGTGGGCTCTCCACATGGGGCCAGCGCGCATTGCCAGGATTTGGCGCCATAGGCGGCATGGTTGTTCCTGCACTGATCTACATTGCGATCAACTGGGGCAATTCTGAGACTCTGAAAGGTTGGGCTATTCCAGCCGCTACAGACATCGCGTTCGCTTTGGGCGTCTTATCGCTGCTGGGTAAGCGAGTCCCTACTTCGCTGAAGGTCTTCCTGGCTGCCTTGGCGATCATTGACGACTTGGGCGCCGTGGTCATCATCGCCTTTTTCTACACATCGGGCCTTTCCATGCCGATGTTGCTGGGCTCGCTCGCCACCCTGGTCATTCTGATTGCAATGAATCGATTGGGCGTAAGGCGGTTGCTCCCGTATCTCCTGGTCGGTGGTGTGCTGTGGTTCTTCGTGCTGCAATCGGGGGTGCATGCGACCCTTGCGGGTGTCGCTGTGGCACTCTGCATCCCCATGGGCAAGCCTGAGGAGGAAGCCCGGTCTCCGCTGCTTTTTCTGGAAGAGAAGCTGCACATGTGGGTAGCGTTCGCTGTGGTGCCGATTTTTGGCTTCGCCAACGCGGGTGTTTCATTGGCCGGTATTTCCATGGAGAACCTGGTCGATCCGGTTCCGCTGGGTGTGGCGCTGGGTCTGTTGGTGGGCAAGCAGGTCGGAATTTTCCTATTAGCTGCTCTGGCCATTCGTCTGGGCCTGGCCAAGTTGCCGGAAGGGAGTACTTGGACGCAGCTTTACGGCGTAGCGCTGTTGTGCGGCATTGGCTTCACCATGAGCCTGTTCATTGGCAACTTGGCGTTTGCTGGGTCGGCCCATTTGATTGATGAGGTCAAAGTCGGGGTGTTGATTGGTTCGATTCTGGCTGCGATTGGTGGTGTTCTGATACTGCGTCGAAGCAGCGCTGTGGCGGGAGCCGTCGTAGCCAGGTAAGGTCGCTTGGATTGACCATCGTATTTCTTAAACCTGAGAAGTACGGTGGCCTGAAAAAGGCTATCAAAATGAATACATACCAGCGCCACCGACGCACCGTCTTTTGGTGCGGCTCATTTCCAGTATTAGTAGGCTTTACTATTCTAATGCTTGCTTTGATTGTGGCTGATCAAGCAGCTTCGCTAAATCCTCAAAACTTTGATGGCATTGAGTTGAGTCAGCAAACGAGCCTGCAAAAACTGAAGAACCACAAAGCCGAATCGAGTCTTTAGTGAGTCCGTGGCTATCACCTGATCAAGACTTGCGTCGGTTTTCCAAAGCAGAGAACAAATACATACCGGCCAACATAGCCAATACGAATATGATGATTTGCCAGTGTCCCGAAAGTAAGATAGCGACCGCTGGCCCAGGGCAAATCCCCGCAATTCCCCAACCTATACCGAACACCAGGCTGCCGCCAATCAAGCGGGCGTCCAACTCCTTTTTCACAGGTAACTGCGTGGGGGTACCCAGTAAGGAGTGCTTGTTCTTAGGTGCCCAGTTTAGCGGGATCACCGCCACCGCGATGGCACCTCCCATAACCAGCGCGAGTGACGGATCCCAGGCCCCGGCCACATCAAGAAAGGCCAATACCTTGGCGGGGTTCGCCATGCCTGCCAGTAGCAGACCCAGGCCAAAGATCATCCCTGCAAAAAATGCGGTCAACTTGATCATCCAAATGCTCCCAGCGCATGACGAATGAGGTACACCGTTGCAAAACCGGCAGCCATAAAGCACAACGTTGCCACGATGGAACGGGGAGACAGCCGAGAGATCCCACAAACTCCGTGACCGCTTGTACAGCCTGAGCCGTAGCGAGTTCCCACCCCAACGAGCAGCCCCGCAATCACCAAGGCCGGCCACTCTGTTTTGATCTCGATCTCTGGCAAGACGGCAAACAGTCCCCACAACAATGGCGCAAGCAGCAGGCCAAGAAGAAACAGTGCCTTCTCACTCCAGCCTTCACTACTAAATCGCATCACGCTTCCAAGCAAGCCGCTGATCCCAGCGATGCGACCATTAGCGAGAACGAACAAGCTAACTGCCAGCCCAATTAAAACCCCTCCACCTAATGAAGTCCAAGGTGTGAAGTTGATCCAATCAATGGCCATTTGTATCTCCTGAGCATAATTGCTCGTAAGGGGCATGGATCATTGAATCGCACCTGGTTTCTTCGGTGCGATTCAATCCTCGGCAGTAGATGGTACTCAACGAAGCAACAACACTGGCATGGTGGTGGTACGAAGCATCGTAGTAGTCGTGCTGTCTATCAGAAATTGTCTGATACGCGAGTGCCCATAGGCGCCCATGACGAGAAGATCAATTCCGTGCTCTGCCTGATAAGCGTGAAGTGCCGACTCAACCTCTCCTTGGCGGATCTCTGCATCTGCAGTCAATCCCGCAGCTCCGATTATCCCACGTGCTGTAACCAGATGCGCCACATTCCCCTCTGAATTAGCCCCGACCATGACTAGGTGAATTGGCGGGTTTTCCCTAAGGCACTTTCTGCTAAAATCTGCACGGTTCTGTAGGCTGTGGGACTACCGTCAAATGCGATCATCACCTTTTCGGTTTTTTTATAGCTGCTGGCTGTGATCAGGATGGGCTGGTGAATTTTTCACACTAAAGTGACGACCTTGGCTACCGATTAGCCAAAGGATTTTTACGAAAAATTTACGGGGCTCAAGTGCTGGGCATCCGATACTGCTCGGCGCTAAATCTTCGGGCTACGGTCATGTCCCTCGCTGCAATGCGTCTTATAGGCTTCATCTTAGGCATTTTTCTAGTCACTCTAGCTGTGAGCATGGTTATACCCATGATTACGCTTGTGGCCTATGAACGTAGCGACGACCTGTCTGCCTTTCTCTGGTCGAGCCTTATTACCTTTATCTGCGGGCTACTGTTGATCGTGCGTGGGCGGCCAGACTCTGTACACCTTCGCCCTAGGGATATGTACCTGTTGACGACTGGGAGTTGGGTGGTGGTATGCACCTTCGCAGCGTTGCCGATGGTGTTTATCAGTGGCATCAGCTACACCGACGCTTTCTTTGAAACCATGTCCGGTATTACAACTACTGGTTCTACCGTTTTAAGTGGTTTGGATACCGCGTCACCTGGACTATTGATATGGCGTTCGATGCTGCACTGGCTGGGTGGTATCGGCTTCATCGGCATGGCTGTGGCAATACTTCCATTGCTGCGGGTAGGTGGCATGCGTCTCTTTCAGACTGAGTCCTCAGACTGGTCGGAGAAAGTTACACCGCGCTCCCATGTGGCCGCTAAGTACATCCTCTTTCTCTATCTGGGACTTACTGGCATCGGGGCTCTGGCACTCTGGATAGCGGGAATGACGCCGTTTGAGGCGGTCAATCACGCAATGTCGTTGATCTCTACCGGGGGATTCTCAACGTCGGACGCGTCACTTGGCCACTGGACGCAGCCGGCGATTCACTGGGTGGCGGTGGTCATCATGATTCTGGGGAGCCTGCCCTTTACCTTGTACGTCGCGACATTGCGCGGTAATCGGAGTGCGCTGATCAAGGATCACCAGGTACGCGGATTCGTGGGGTTCTTGATCGTCACATGGCTGGCGGTGGGTACGTGGCTGTGTTTTCACAGCGACTACGGATGGTGGGATGCGTTTCGTATCGTGGCCGTCAATGTGACCTCGGTCGTCACGACCACCGGAGTTGCGGTGGGCGATTACACCTTGTGGGGCAGCTTCGCGGTCTTGCTTTTTTTCTATCTGACCTTTGTCGGTGGGTGCTCAGGCTCGACGGCTGGAGGCCTTAAAATTTTCCGCTTCCAGGTTGCTGGTGCTCTATTAGTGAGTAGCCTTAAGCAGTTGATCCATCCTCGAGCGGTGATTCAGAAAAAGTACAACGGTCACCCCATTGACGAAGAGATCTTGCGTTCGCTTTTGACCTTCTCATTTTTCTTCACCATCACCATTGCAATGATCGCCTTAGGGCTCGCTTTGATCGGACTCGATTGGGTTACTGCATTAAGTGGTGCGGCTACTGCTGTATGCAATGTGGGGCCTGGGCTCGGCCAGGTCATTGGGCCTGCGGGTAATTTCTCATCGTTACCCGACGCAGCAAAATGGTTACTCACCATTGGCATGCTGCTGGGGAGATTGGAAATCCTAACGGTACTGGTACTCATCACACCGGTTTTTTGGAGGTATTAGTCCTCTCAGTGGCGACAGCTTTTCTGAGTAGCAACGTAGGAGTCGCAAGCACACTGAAAGACTGTTTGCTTTCAGTGTAGTGTTTCCTCTTATCTACACTCCGCTGATCGGCATGCTCGTAGTTTGGCTGACAACGCGCTTTTTCGTGGGTGCACAAGGCAGCGGAATTCCGCAGGTTATCGCAGCAACACGGCTTGCCCGCCAAGGTAAGCCCATTAACAAACTGGTTTCACTGCGTATCGCTTTTGCCAAGATAGGCCTTGGAACTCTGGCGCTGACGGGCGGCTTTTCGGCGGGGCGTGAAGGCCCCTCAGTTCAGGTTGCGGCATCCATCATGCACTTCTTTCACCGCTTCCTGCCAAACGCGCGAATCGTGCGCAGCGAGGATCTCCTTCTGGCGGGAGGTGCAGCGGGTATTGCGGCTGCATTTAATACGCCACTGGCCGGGATCGCATTTGCGGTAGAAGAGCTGGGACGCAAGCTTGAAACCCGTACCAGCGGCGTTCTTCTTAGCACAATCATACTCTCTGGGATGGTTGCCATTGCCTTGCAGGGAAACTACAACTATTTCGGTCATTTCAGCATTCAGGGCATCAACCTCGACATAGTCGTCCCGGCATTGGTAATAGGGGTTGGATGTGGGCTATTGGGGGGGTTATTTAGCCGAGTGTTGTTATGGCCACAGCGGTACCCACAGTTCATCATTTGGCAATGGCGACGCCTGCACCCAGTGTGGTTTGCCGGTATCTGTGGATTAGTCGTCGCAGTATTGGGCTGGCTCAGTGGCGGAATGTCATTTGGTAGCGGATACGGCATTACCTCCCAGGTCATCGCATCCGATGTAGTCCTGCCATGGCACGCCCCCATTACGCGATTCTTAGCGACTGTAGTGACCTACTTCTCTGGTATTCCAGGAGGTATTTTCGCCCCTTCGCTCGCTGTAGGGGCAGCAGTCGGCGCCAATACCGCAGAGCTATTCCACTTGGCCGCGCAGCCCACTATTGCACTCTGCATGGTTGGTTTTCTGGCTGCCGTTACTCAGTCGCCAATCACCTCCGCAATCATTGTGATGGAGATGATTGATAGCCACAGTATGGTGATCAGTCTCATGGCGGTAGCTTTGATCGCCAAGGCTGTCAGTTCAAGAATGGGCCCTGAGCTGTATCAGCAATTGGCGCGAGGCTTTCTCGCAGAACCTGCCACCACGCCAAAGAATCCAACTCGATAGGCCTTACCGTGTCATCGTTCTAGCCAATGAGATGAGTTGATCTTTCTCATGCTGCAGCATTAACGTGGTATCTGCACGAGTGATCAGAACAGCCGCGTGCCTGGCGCAGGCACCCTTAAAGATCGCAGGGTTTATCTCAGCGAGACTGATGAGGGCTTTTAACAGGCGAAGGTTAACTTCTAGCAAAGCTGCACCGTCCCTGCTGATCGGGGCGAAAAAATCATCGAACAGATCATCTACCGTCAATCCTCGGAGAAAGATCTGTTTACAGCCTTGGTCTATTTGCGAGCCAGATACATGAGGCTTGCTCCAGCAAGTTAATGTCCTCACTCCCCGGCCAATGACATCGATGGCTGTCCCAGGGTCGTTCACCGCAGGCGATAAGGCGCGAGAAGCGATTTCCGAGAGCACGCAAAGTCCGAAGCGGGGATCATTTTCAAAGGTTCGCCGAACGCCGATGATCAGAGTCGCTAGAACCTTCCGTCTCGCAGTATCGGTATCACCTGCCAGCGTGTTGCCCAAGCTCACAATGTGTAGGAGTGGCATTCCCTCGTGCACAAATGTACCCGGAAGTACCTCCAGATAAATCTGTATTTGATCGTTCTGCGCGATAGCTCCAAGTGCGCTCACATCGATATGTTGCACATACCCCGTTAGCTCACTTTTTACTGTGATTGCGCCAGGAGGTAGGGACAGATCGGTCGGGTAAGCTGAACCGCCTAAGTAGGGCCACTGAACTCGTCGAGTAATTGCGTTTATCGTAGCCTTCTCGACGCGGTCGATGGTTTCTCCCACCCTTCCGAGTTTTGACAGGTGATCGATCCAGCGCAGGAGGGTGTAAACGATCAGGATGACCACAATTATCGTCACTGCGAACAGCAATACTCGACCTTGTGTGCCATAGGCGCCCGTGCTCAATGCGATGATCCCTACCAGGCTAAAGAGGAACGAGCCTATAAACGTAGCAAGGGCATTTTGGGTCGTGGTGTCTTCCATCACCAGGGTGGTGGCACGAGGTGTCACTCCGCTGCTCGCGGCCCCGTAAGCGGTGACCATCGTGCTTAACGAGAAGGTTGTGACGGCCAGCATGCTGGAGGCAATGATCCCCAGAATCTTGTCTACGGCATCTGCGCCGATACGCGCTGGCAATGACTCCGGGATGAAGTCTTTGAATACAACAGCAAGCAGTGCCGTAGCCACCCCTAGAAGGGAGAATAGGGAGGCTCTGAACCACAGCCGTTTGGTGAGTTGATTCGTTACCCAACGCCAACGAGCGATCATGTGCAATCCTTCAAGTGACTACGTCAATTGAGTGCGGGGCGGCGCAGAAGTTTATTCGTAATGTCGATGTTAGTTTGCGCCCTGGCTATAAACTACCTCTTCTGGCCTACCTAAGCCTTCAGGCAGTTGGAGCTACACGACAATGCTACAAGATCCCTCAGACACGGGCAGACATTAGCGAGTTTTTTGAAAGGGCGTCAGGGATTGTTGTTCCTTTACTGGAACGGGTCAAAAAGGCTCGAGAGTTGCATCGGCTGAGCAGTCGAGGAGAATATGACATCGTGACGACAGCCAATCTTACTGAACTGGCCAAGCTGCTCGCTGCAGCTTGGCCACTAGCGGCACATCGGTACCATGAGTCAAACTATGACCCATGTCCTACGTATGTGGCTGCCGAAGAGGTGTTTCCCATGCGGCAGATGCTGGCTTACCGGACTGCCGAATACGGTGGCTACAGAGCTTTCACTCAAATCGTCAGTCCACTGTTAAGAGCGGATGGATGCCATATTCTGCGAAGGCCGCTACCGCCCACTCGGCTTGAATTGCATTAATCTAATAATCCGATAGGAAGTATCTGATAGGCTTTTCGGGCGATCAGCAAATTTAAGCGCACGCCTTTTGGCGATCTTTCCCTTCCAGCATACCGAGGTTCCATGCAAGCCGAGATGCAGGAGATCAGCGACCATCTCTATCGTTTTTCCCCGTTTGATCAACTGCCCAAGGAGTCCGTAGATGCTATGGCTCGGAGAGTTGATGTGCGTTACTTCAAAGCCGGCAGCGACATTCTGGAAGCGGGTGCAGTGATCCAGGATTTGCACTATGTGCGCAGCGGCGCAGTGGAGATTTATCGACGCAACGGCGAGCTTTACAACCGGCTTGTCGAAGGCGATATCTTTGGCCAGGCAGGGCTTTTACGCAGCAACAAAGTCCGTTTTCCTGCGAGAGCACTTGAAGACAGCCTGATTTACTACATCCCTGCCGACGTCTTCGCCGATCTATGCGCACAGCATGACGCCTTTGCGGATTTCGTTGAAGCTGAAGGGCACTCGAGGCTCAAGTCTGCAGTCGAGGCGCAAGGTCGGTCGAGCGAATTGATCCAGCTCAAATGCCGAGCCTTGCTGTCACGCTCCCTAGTCTGGGTGACGTCGGGTACCACGGTTGGCGAGGCTGCAAAGCTGATGACCGAACAACGCGTTGCCTGTGTCGTGGTCATGTCGCCAGCGGGACTGCAGGCAGGAGACATCCGGGGGATCGTGACCGACAGGGATCTTCGCACCCGCGTTGTCGCGGTCGGGAGGAGCGCCGGCGAAACGCTTATCAGCGCCATCATGACGACCGATCCAGTGGCCATAAATGCTGACGATTCAGGCTTTGAAGCCATGCTTGTCATGCTACGCCACAATATCCATCACTTGCCGGTTCTCAACCACGGGCGACCGATTGGCGTAATCAACCTCTCAGATATTATTCGGTACGAGTCCCACAGTAGCTTGTACCTGGTAAGCAGAATATCTAACCAGACGTCGGTCGACGGTCTAAAGTCGCTATTACGAGACCTGCGTGGAACGTACATCCGGATGGTGAGAGATGGCGCGACCGCGCACATGATCGGTAGCGCCATCTCAGGTATCGGCAGAGCTTTCACGCAGCGGTTGCTGGAACTTGCAGAAGAAAAATTGGGCCCACCTCCCGTACCTTATTGCTTCATGGTGCTAGGCTCGATGGCGCGCGATGAACAACTGCTGGTAAGCGATCAAGACAACGCCTTGGTGCTGGATGATCGATTCGATCCCGCCTTGCATGATGCATATTTCCGTAGCCTTGCATCTTTCGTAAGTGATGGCCTAGCAGCGTGTGGGTACAGCTACTGTAAGGGCGGAGTCATGGCGACCAACGATCAATGGCGCCAGCCTTTGAGGATTTGGCGAAGCTATTTTGAGCAGTGGATCGAAAAACCGAACCCGACAACCTTGCTTAATAGCTGCATCTTTTTCGATCTGGATGGCGTATTTGGCCAGCTTTCGCTGGTGCAAGAACTCAAAGTTCTATGTGCTCAAAAATCCAGTTTACATCCCGGATTTCTCAATGCCATGGCGAGGATTGCGCTCAACCGGACACCACCCTTGGGATTCTTTCGTACTTTTGTCGTCGAGACAGATGGACAACAGAAAAGAATCATCAATCTCAAGGGACGCGGTACCGCACCGCTCACCGACCTTATTCGCATCCATGCTCTCGCTTGCGGGAGTACAGCGCAGAACTCGTTTGACCGTATCGATGCAATCACTAGCGCTAACATCATGCCGCCCGAAGCACTGAAGCACCTGCGCTATGCTCTGGAGTTCCTCTCCCTGGTGCGGATCCGGCATCAGGTGGAGGCGCTGGAGCAGGGAGAAACGCCCAATAACTTGATCGAGCCTGAGCGCTTCTCTAATAGCGAGCGACACAATCTCAAAGAGGCCTTCCAGGTCTTGAGTAACGGTCAGAATTTTTTGCGCTTCCGCTACCCGCCAAAGGGCCGTGTCTAAAAATGAATGAGGTCAAGGCGGAACCAGATTACCCGGTGAACTGGCCAGATCTGTTCCGGGAATTGGCGCAGAATTCGGTTGACTCTTGCTTGAGAAAGTTTTATCAGGCGGGCGTCGTCTCACCGCACACCCTAATAGAAAACGTGCAATTTCTTGCAATGGACGTGGAGACAACCGGGCTCAATGCACAGGCTCACAGTATTGTCAGCATTGGTTTGGTGCCGTTCACCTTAAAGCGCATCTACTGCAGCGAGGCGGCGTATTGGGTGCTAAACCCGTCATCAGAACTGAATGAAAAGTCAGTTACCCTGCACCACATTACCCATGCTGAGATCTTGAATGCTCCCTCGCTCCCGGAAGTGCTGGAGCCGCTTCTGGACGCCATGGCAGGCAAAGTGGTGGTCGTCCATTATCGAAATATCGAGCGTGAGTTCCTTGATGCAGCACTGCATAGGCACCTTGGAGAAGGTCTGAGGTTTCCGGTCGTAGACACGATGCAATTGGAAGCGAGAATGCATCGGCAAAAGCAAGGGTGGATTGCCAGGCTCATGCGCCGCCCGCAGACATCCATACGATTGGCCGACAGCCGCATGCGTTATAACCTTCCAGCTTATCAGGGGCACCATGCGTTAACCGATGCCCTCGCTACTGCTGAGTTGTTACAAGCGCAGATAGCTACCCATTATTCAACAGCCTCACCTATTGGCGCACTATGGGACTGACCGCGCTGCACTCTGAGCGGGGTCGCCCGAGAAGCCGTGGTGGGAGATTCCTCAACGCCTCGACATTTGTCAGGAGATATTCATGGTTCTAGAAGTGCTGAGCATGCGTTTATATCGAGTGCTCTGAAGTCCTTACAGCCACTCTTTGCTATGACCCACAGACGCCTCATCACCGGGAATCGATGCAGCGTAAACGGTGCGTGATGGCAGTGCAAAGCTGACCCCTATCTCGTTAAAGGCCTCCATTGTTGATAGGTTAATGTCCTGCTGAACATCCATATAGATGTTGTAACTTGGGTCCAGCACAATGTATACGACCTAAAATTCCAAGGCGCTTTCCTCGAAATTCTGAAAATGGCCTCGGTCAAATCTGACTCTTTTTTGCTGCCTAATAACTGCTCGATTCGTTGTGTTAACTTCTTGGCCTGCTGCACCGAGCAATTATAAGTAAGCGCTATCTCAAAGACAATTATACGTTCCAGAAACCGTTTGTAATTCTGATGGTACTTTCGATCATTTCCGCGTTAGCCATAACGATTTATTCACCGCCCAAGCTACGAATCCGAGTTGTCTTCAATCCAACATGCTCGACAGTGTCAAACAATGACCCCACGACAATGAAATCGCCTACCTCAAATGGTTTATCTACCGCAATGGACAGCGAAGCGGATACATCAGCTAGAATAATCTGCATAGCCAAGGCTGTAGCGATACCGTCTTGAGCGAGCGCCAAAGCACAGGCGCGGTTCACCCACAAGCCTATTTGCAAAGCAGCGACTACGAACCAAAGGATGCGGACTCGTCCTAACCAGCGCTCGGGTAGGTCAAGGACGCCTACACCAACGAGTATCGATGCCAGCAGTAAGAGTGTATTGCTTGTACCTGAAAACACTACGACCGCGATATTACTAACGGGCGTATTCGGTAGGGCTGATATTTTTCGAAGCTTCCTAAGGAAAAAACCAATCACAGTTCTTGCCAAGCGAAACAAATTATCGCTAACAAAACAGCGAAAGCCCAGTTGGCTAACGAGATTCTCAGAGAATCGTAAGTCATGAAAAACGTACTGTTTCTTGGAGTGTTCTGGCCTATTTTTTAGAGGTTTAACCCGCCAGCTCGTACTTGGCGGGTTATGGAAGGATTACGGGATGCTTGGCACCCTCAATCGTTAACTAGCGGGGCTCAGACATCAGTCCCTTCACAAGAGACACGCAGCCCAGAGCCAGCACAAGAGCGAAAGGCAGACCCGTAGATACCGCCATAGCCTGTAGTGCCACGAGACCTCCGCCCAACAACAGCGCAATTGCAATTACTCCTTCTATGACCGCCCAAAATACACGTTGTGGAACGGGAGCATCGACCTTGCCCCCTGCTGTTATCGTATCGATGACTAAGGAGCCGGAGTCTGAGGAGGTGATGAAAAAGACGATGACCAGAACAATGCCCAAGAACGAAGAAATTTCTTTTAGTGGCAGTTCTCCCAGCATGGCGAACAGTTTCAACTCCAGCACAGCATCCTTGACGCCAACCAAGTTTTGTACAGTAGCTTGGTCGATGGCAGTGCCACCAAACGTCGTCATCCATAATACCGAAACTATAGTAGGAACCAACAAGACCGAGATCAGGAACTCCCTGACCGTTCGGCCACGACTGACTCGCGCAATAAACATCCCTACAAATGGAGACCAACTGATCCACCATGCCCAATAAAACGCAGTCCAGCCCTGAGTGAATTCCGTGTCAGTGCGACCGAAAGGATTGGAAAGCGCCGGTAGGTATTCAGCGTAGGTCACCAAATTTTTAAAGAATCCAGTGAAGATTGCCAAGGTGGGCCCGACAACAATAATGAACACCAGCAGAAGCAACGCCAGGCCCATATTGATCTGTGACAGCATCTTGACGCCTTTGTCCAAGCCAGCAAGAACTGACCAAAGGGCAATTATGGTGATACCAACGATTAGCACTACTTTGCTTAAATTTGTTGATTCAATACCGAAGAGATATTCAATCCCCGCTGCCGCCTGCTCAGCTCCTATCCCTAGCGATGTCGCCAGTCCGAACAATGTGGCGAATACCGCTAAGATATCTATACAGTGCCCTGGCCATCCCCAGACGCGCTCCCCTAGCAATGGATAGAAGATCGATCGTATCGAGAGCGGCAAGCCCTTGTTGTAAGAAAACAATGCCAGGGACAGAGCGACAATCGCGTAGATCGCCCAAGGGTGGAGCCCCCAATGAAAGATAGTAGCGGCCATCGCCAAGTCGGCCGATGCCTTAGCGTCGCCCGCTGCACCTCCTAACGGTGCCCAGTCGGTGCGGGCTCCACTTGCATCGACGGTCACACCTCCCATGGACGCTTGATAATGAGACATGGGTTCGGCTACGCCGTAGAACATTAGGCCAATGCCCATTCCTGCAGCGAAAAGCATTGAGAACCAGCCCACGTAGCTATGGTCTGGTTTGGCATCCCTACCGCCCAAACGAACCTTCCCTAGCGGCGAGAAAATTAGCCCGATGCAAAGCAAGACGAATATGTTCGCAATACTCATGAACAGCCAGGCGAGATTGCCCGTCAGCCAGTTTCGGATGGCACTGAACAGCGGTTCTACTTCATTCTGGAGTGCCAGCGTCATAATGACGAACAACAAGATAGTGGCAGCCGAGATGACAAACACTTTGCCATGGATATCAAGGGAAAATGAAAACTCACCTTTGATATTGTCCTGTCCGATCACGTAGTCGGTATCAATCAGATTGGCGGCCCCGCTAGGAGCAGGAATGCCATCCTCACTGCTTGTATGAGGTTTTTCTGGTAGATCATCCCCAGGTGTTCGGCCCATGAGAGCCTCCTTGATGGTGGCACGTTATGACGTGCAGTGGTCGTAAGCCCCGCTGTTCCTATGTAAAAACGAGATGTTTGCATCCCTATCCTAACAAGCTTTTTAACTATCTGGCGAAAGCTGGTCTCACTTGGGGGGCAATAGGGCGTGTGTCAGCTGTATGCAGGGCGCGAGAACGTGTTGCTTAGAGGGTTGGCGCCAACGTGATGACTGAATGGCTTGATAGGCGTCTCCTCAGCTATTGAGGATGACTTCTTCAAACTCGTTGAGAGGGCGGACGCTCGCACTGGTACTGGTATTTATCGGTGGCAAGAGCTTCCCAGTCGGCATCATCGGCAAGATTCCGGCGGTCATTTCCCTGAGCGTGACCGTGGGGCTGCTGCTGGGTGGGGTGCTGCTGTCACTTTGGAAAACCCGCGACCAAGCCTCTGCTGGCTCGCAGGAGTAAATCCAAAAAGGTGGCGGCCGCCAGTGGGCTGCCTCCTGGCGAATGGGCGACAGGGCTTGTAATGACCAATTAATCCCGGACATGACGTTATGTTTTTCTTCGGTCTGACTGAGCAAGCGCAAGCCCACCGTTAAATTGATGGGGTCGAATCCAGTTGTACTAATGCATTAAGAAATGACTGATATCACGCCGGACTTATTGGGCGGTTCCTTAACCCACGGCAGGTACCCATTCCGTTTTCAAGTTGCGGAACACGCGTTCCATCGGCGCGTAGTCCCGGTAATTGCCCTGACACACTAATCGCACACTTGAAGAATGGTCGCACACGACTGCCGACGCGGCTGCCGAATGACAATGCCGAGCTGCTGCCGCATAGGGGGCGTCCGTCGATCCACGCGGGTGTGGGTGCGCTTAGCTAGCGTAACGAAACTTCTGATTGGCCTTTCTGCTGCGCCGGCGTGCTGCGGTCAGTGTCGTAAAGGCCACGATTTGGGTCGTATTGGCATACGCCTCAATCTTACCGGTCAGTATAGTCATCATCCGTCACGATGACTAAGTGCCTTAAATTGGACAATACCCGTGAGCGCTTGATTGATTCGGCGCTAAAGTTGTTTCTGTCACAAGGTATATACATTACTGGTGTGATGGCCATCGCCGCGATGGCGGGTGTTACCAAGATGACGCTCTACAGCCATTTCCCCTCCAAGGATGCGCTGATAGTGGCTTGCCTTGAGGAGCGTGACCGACGTTGGCGTGAAGAGGTAGCGTGCACCTTGGCAGGGCATCCTGACCCGGTCAGTGGCATGCTCGCTTTTTTCGATTTGTATCAACGCTTTCTTTTGCGAGATAGCGAACGCGGGTGCCTGTTCGTCAACAGTGCGGCTGAATTCCCCAAGTTTAGCCACCCTGTGCATTTGGCAGTGAGCAGGCATAAGCAAGGTATACGCGAAAATCTCGCTGCATTGGCCAAGAGCGCCGGTGTTAGCGATCCTGGCTTAGTTGCTGAGGGGATTTTTATCTTGCTGGAGGGCAGTTTTGTCAGCGGCGCCATGGGCCAGGAAGTTCGGGTATTCGACACTGCCCGGCAAATTGCTGATTGCTGGATCCGGAACCTGGCCAAGCAGGAGCATAACGTATGACCCTAGGCTTATTGGCCGCCATTGCCGCCACTTTTTCCTGGTCGCTGCTCTATATCTTTCCAGGGCTAGTCGGCGATTACAGCCTTTTTGATCTGGCTGTGGTGAGCTATGCCTTTGCTGGTTTAGGTAGCCTGCTAGTGCTATTTGTTTACCGTAACAAAGTGCGGCATTTGCGACTGAGCGACTGGGCCTGCGCCGCACTGCTGGGCTTCTTGGGGTACATCGGATATTTCTTTCTGATTACCACTGCGGTCTTGGCAGCTGGGCCGGTGATCCCTCCGGTGATGATGGGGTCAGTACCGATCGTGCTCGCAATTGCCGGCAACATGCGAAGCTCCAGCGTGCCCTGGCGCGCCATTTCCGGGCCGCTGGTGGTGGCGGCACTGGGCATAAGTTTGGTCAACTTAAGCGTGTTTGATGCTCGCAGCGCGACGGCGGTGCCCCCGACAACTTCGATACTTTTTGGGCTGCTCGCATCGTTGCTGGCAATCGGATTTTGGACTGGTTTTGGCCTATTAAATGAAAGTGCTTTGGCTCGACGCCCAACCATGTCCCCCATGTTGTGGTCAGCCATGCTGATCTTCATGTGCAGCGTCGAAATGCTGGCCTTCATCCCAGTTGGGCTGTACTTGAAACTGTCCCACTTCGCCGGCCATCCGGGCGGGTTAGCAGGTACTCAGGCGCTAATGGTATGTGGGGTAATTCAGGGGTTAGGGGCCACCCTTGCAGGTGCCTGGGCATGGTCAATCGCAACTCGGCGGCTACCTCTGGCTCTAAGCGGGCAATTGATCGCCAGCGGAACCATTTATGCAACTACGATGGGCCTGCTCATCAACCAACGCTGGCCCTCTCCTACGGAAGCGCTTGGGACAGGGGTGCTATTCGTAGGGGTGGTGTGGTCTATTCACGCCTTTTATCGCAGGCAAACACTTCTCGCGACGCGTGGTAGGATCATTGACGTTAGCCAAAACGAGTGAGATTGTGCCGGTATATGGCATTTCAGGTGCCCATTTTGGATTGATTCGGCATCATTGCCCTAAGCGTTGGGATCGGGACGGTGTGTTGGGCGGACGGTTACAATGGATCGTCCTTCCCTTCGATATCAAGCTTCGAGAGGGCGAGGTATGCGAAGCCGTTCAAGAGTTTGCAAGGTTTCTAGAAAACCTGGGCCGATTCAGGATTAGAGTTTGAACTGATGCACAATTTTCAATAAACGCTCGGCGTCTCCGCCGCTTTCGCGTCCGCGCTTAAGAGTGCTTTCCGCTAGCGCTGCAGTGGTGTTCGCGACGACCGACACACTGCTGATTCGTCGATTAATTTCATCGGTAACCATGGCCTGCTCATTTGCAGCTTGAGCTATCTGTAGGCTCATGTCTGATACAGAAGACACCAGTCCGCTGATTCGTTGTAGCGCCTCGCCAGCGCTAATCGCCTGCTGCACGCCGCGCTCCGCGAAGATACGGCTATCGTCCATTACTTCTACGGCTTGTTTTGAAGCTTTTTGCAGGCGGTCGATCATGCCGTTTATCTCTTGAGTAGACTTTTGCGTTCGGCTAGCGAGCGTACGCACTTCGTCAGCCACTACGGCAAAACCACGACCTTGCTCGCCTGCACGAGCGGCTTCAATGGCTGCGTTAAGAGCCAGTAAATTGGTTTGTTCGGCAATAGTACGAATCACCTCCAGTACCCCACCTATCTCGCGTGAATGGCTTTCTAGATCGAAAATCACAATCGCAGCACGACCCACTTCATCTGCAAGGGCGCGAATATCGATGATAGTTTCATTGACGACGGTGATCGCCGCTTGTGCCTGCTTATCGGCATCTTGAGTTTGAGCCGCGCTGGCTTGGGCGTTTGTAGCCACGCCCTGCACGTTGGTGGCCATCTGATTAGCCGCCGCCGCAACTTGTTCCACCTCGACTTGCAGATCCGTAGCACTGCGCTGAGACGCGCCAGCATCGCGGAGCAATTGTTCGGCGGAGCGCTCCAGGCCCGTTGAAACATCTGCAACTGTGGTGATTTTGAGGCGTAGGTTTCCAAGGAACGCATTGAACAGCTCGATAACCTGTCCAATTTCGTCATTTCGATTCGATTTGATAGTGCGGCTCAGGTCGCCACTACCGTCATTCAACGCGCTCAGAGCCTTACTCAAAGACTGCATGGGCGGTAGTACCCGATTGGCAATTAACCACAATGCCCCAAGCATAATGACCAAGACCGTGCTCCACGCGATGAGGTTAGTGGTTCGAATCATTGTGCGCTCAGCCTTACTGTCAGTTAGCTGCTGACGATATAGCTTATCCAGCGGCTCACTAAAAGCGGCAAAGTCGGAAATAACTTTTGCTGAACGCAGGTCAAAGTCTTCCATGACTTTATCTCCATCAACTTTATTACGGGCATAGGCCTGCACCATGAGCATACCGGTACTGTTAAGCTGCTCAAGTGGAGTGCGCAAAGCCTGAATACGGCTGGAAAGGCTCGGAACCATGGGCGTAAGTTCATCAAGTAACTGAAGCGATGCGGTGTAATATTTCTGCGCATCGTCTAAGGGTTCAGCGTCTTGGGTTAGGCTTGCATCAGTATAAAACTGTTGGATTTGTGCGCTGTCGTAACGCAGTTCTTGGGTTGATTCAAGAGCGGTTCCTAATTGCTTGCTATTGAGCTCCATGTCATCGAGGTCATTGATTTGGGTGTGCATTAATAAGGTCAAACCCACTGCGGTTGCGACCAAGCCTGCTGCACAGAAAACCATCAAACGAGAAATACTTAGCGTCACAGAGTTCTCCAGTATTGCAAAGGAAATAAGAGCGTGGCTCGCGCGCTTGCGTCTGAGGCGCACGTGCAAGAAGCTTCCTACATTGTAATCGGCATATGACGTGGCCAAGACGTCGCACTGGAGATGGCGCGCGTCTACCTGTTACTGAACGCAAATTAAGAGTATCAACAACAATGGCTTGGTGTTGGTGAATTTACTAATATCAGATACCACCTGACAGGTTGAGGTGGATCTCTCTAAAACTAAAATTGCCGAGCTTCTTAACTTGGCGATTTTTAATGGAAATAGTTGAGCCTGCTTTTTACAATTTAGGCCGTTTGCCATCCCTGAGTTTTAGCGCTGACACCTCGCAGCGATTTTCTCTACAGCGGCGTCACCCGTCAGCATGGAATATCCATTTCAAATCGGGGCGTACGCAGCATAGACGTTCAACTAACGCGAGGAGCGGCAGTGATGCCCCCCATTTCAGTGCAATTACTCAAAAACCTAGGTGGGCAGTTGGCACTCCATCGGGTCGAGTCTAGGATTGCAATCCAGCGGCCATCTGCAAAGCTCGCATGCAATGACGACTGCATCTGATCGAGATTGGCGCACAAAGCCTTGGCGCCGAACTCAGCATGCCTAATGTCAAAAAATACCAGCTTGGCGTCCTGGCCACGGCGTTGCACAATTTTTATTTCTTGGCGGAGCAGTGAGCATTCACCCGCAAAATGCATCACTAGATGCCATTGGCCATTATTGTACAAAGCTTCCAATGTTGTATAGGTATTGTACAAGGTATTCCGAAATATCTGGACTTACAATGGGCGTCACTGTTTTATTCTGAGTAAACGGTGATGCCCGGCCCTTGGATAGCTCAGCCGTGATCTCGATTGCTCTCATCGCTGGTAAATCCAGCGCGGCAGAGGCGGCAGTTAGCTGCCGGCCCAGCACAAATTCGTACCTGACAAAGCTCTTGCCTGGGGTAAAGGGCAACTGTGGCAGAGGAGGCCGGTGCGGTTGCTGAGTCGGGTATGCGGTTATGCCGATGTGCTTCTGTACCGTAATCGCTAATGAAATTCGTGTCATGTGGCTTTATGTGAAACGAAGAACAGTGAGCCATTTCGTCAAGCAGTGCCCCAATGGGCTCCGGCCGGTGAGGATAATCACCCTGCGCATAGGCTATTCGCATTCTGTAGCGGACAATGCGATTTACTATTTGCTAAAGCTACTGGGGTAACAGAGTGGTGCTTGAGCACTCAGCCAATCGAGTTATTTCCCATGATGCGGTGTGTTATTCCCTACTTCATTCGGGAATCGCCTCCGTGCACAAGGCTGGGAGTGGGCGGGAGACCTCTCATCCATAAATGAGATAGCCGATGGTTGCGCATTTACGGACGTGAGATAGCATCGCTCCATCACTTCCCTATACGATTAGCAGAACTCTAAGCGAATCTCCGGCTCACTTTTCAATTACTTCCCCGCGCATAGGGGCCAGTCGCGCAATCAAACGATTCTGCACCGGCACCGCGATCCCCAGATCATCCATCGCTGCAATCAAGTCTTCGACCAGCGCATTGAAGTCACTGCGGCTGACATTTTGCCCCCTGTGACTCTCGGCCATGCTGTCACCGGTATAGGTACAAGGGCCGCCCGCTTCAACACAAAATTGCTCAATCAATTTGTCCCGTAGCCGCTGGATATCGATCTTGCGAAACCGCTCAACGATTCGCTCGTCCCGAGCAATGTTTAGCAGCATGCGCTCAACAATTCGAGTGATCCCCAGATGTGCGCCCAGGGCTTGATAAAGGCTGTCATCCTTAGGAGCTTTTTGCGCACAAGCACTCAATAGCAAAACGAGAAACAGTGGCAACAATCGCATCAGAAACTTCCCTGCAAGGACAGATATGTGCCGTTTTGGTTATCTAGCGTGGCGATCTCCCCCAGGCGTGCATAGGCCAGGACCACCGACATATGCTTGTTGGGGAAATATCCTAAAAACAGATCCGCCCAATCGCTTTCACCGGCGAAGGACAGGTTGTCCGGCTTCTGCCGGTACTCGACGCCCAGCGCCCAGTGCGGGTTGAACAGCACGGCAATCGACCCCTCCTTCAGTACACTGCGAGTGTCTCGACGGTCACCACCAAAACCCAGCAACCCGGTTTCATTGGCGCGGCTGTACCGCAGGCTGCCATTGACCAAGAGGTTGTAGCCAAATGCTGCGCTCATGAACAAGCGACTTGCGGCTATATATCCCTCAGTGTCGCTGTCACGCTGAGCGTCAACCAGGCTCGAGATCAGAAAATCGCGCTGATGTTTGTACTCCAACCCTAGCGACACCTGCGGGAGATCGTCGTAGATCACGTCACCAAACAAACGCACCTTTAGCCCGAGTACGTCTTGGCTTAGGTTATCTTCAGGGAGATTCAGTTTGCTAACCAAAGACCCCAGATCAAAACGCTGCCGGGCGAAAGACAGCTCGATACGGTTGTCATAGGCCAAAGCTAACCCAGCAACATCCAGCCGATAGTCCGGCAAATTGACCGTAGTGGCGAACGCGGTCGCGTCCCACTCGTTCTTTTCGCCGTAGCCAGTAAGTATTGCCCAAGGTGTAATACCTCCGCCTGCTGCACCCTCGAGGCTACTGGCACCACCTGTGGCAATCAGCCGTCCATTATCAGCGAGGGAGGTTTGGAGGCTCAGGCCGATGAGACAGCCGATCAGCAGAGAGAAACGATAGGTCATGGCGATCAATGAACAATGGATGTATGAAAGTTAAGAGGCAAGGCCACCCAGGCTTCAAATGCTGCGGCAGTAAGTGGCCGACTGATGAGATAACCCTGCGCCGTATCGCAGTGCCAGCGTTCGAGTAAGCGCAGGCTGTGTGCATACTCGACGCCTTCGGCAACTACCTTAAGACCAAGGTTATGGCTCATTTCGATGGTCGAGCGGACGATCACGGCGTCCTCACTGGTTTCATCCAGGTCACGGACGAAGGACTGATCAATTTTCAACTCCTGTACAGGGAGTCGCTTGAGGTGAGCCAAGGACGAGTAGCCAGTACCGAAGTCATCCACCGACAAGCTAATGCCGCAATCACGCAGTTGATGCAGGACTTTTAATGCACGCTCCGGCTCCCGCATGACTGCGCTTTCGGTGATTTCGAATATCAATTGCTCCGCTGGCAGGCGGTAGTTTCGTAATAATGCCAAGACGCGAGCGGCCAGTTCATCGCTAAGTAAGTCATCGGCGGAAATGTTTAGCGAAAGCTGCAAGCAAAGACCCCGCTGATTCCACTCGGAGAGTTGGCGCATCCCCTCGTTGATCACCCAATTAGTAAGCACTTGGATGCTTCCAGTACGTTCTGCCAAAGGAATGAACTCCGCAGGCGAAACCATTCCAAGTTGCGGGTGCTGCCAGCGCAATAAGGCTTCGGCTTGGCGGACGTGACCTTTACGGATATCCAACTTCGGCTGGTAATGCAGTAGAAGCTCGCCTTTGCTGGCAGCGTGGCGCAGGTCACGAATCAGAGTGATCTGTCGACGGTGGGCCAAGTCACGCCCGTGTTGATAAATTTGTAAATGGCCGGGCAACTGCGCAGCGTCTTTCATGGCAATGGAGGCGCGTTCCAGTAGCGTCTGCGCGCTTTGCCCATCAGCGGGAAATGCCGCTATACCGAGTCTGCAATCCAGAGCCAAATCGTGACCGTTGATATGCTGAGGCTTAAGCAGTAATTGCTGAATCCGGTCAGCTACTGCGACTGCCGCATCACTGTCGAAGCCATCAAGCAAGAGCAGAAACTCGTCGGCGATCAGATGCGCTACCGTATCACCGGGATGCAGCGATTCCTGTAGGCGCTGACCGGTTTGGCGGAGCAACTGATCAACCGTTTCAGGGTCGGCTGTTTCGTTGATAGACCGCAGGTTTTGAATGCCCAAGACGATCAATGCCATCGGTCGTGTTGCGGCAATCGCGCTGCCTAATCGCTCTACTGCTAAAGCGCGGTTGGGCAAGCCAGTGAGGGGATCATGCAGGGCGTTGTGAGCCAGTTGCTGTTCACGCTCTGCGATGCCGCGCTGCATAGAGTTGACTGCTTTGGCCAGTAATCCGAATTCGTCACTTCTCCTTAGTATTACGGGAGTTTGATAATCGCCTTGGCCGATTCGCTCCGCTGCTAGGGCCAAAGATCTAACGGGTTGCGACACACCTCGGGCCAATAGGAGAGCCCCCGCTAATGAGGCAAGCAAGGCTATCAAGGCAATGCCAAGGATTTTTTCATCAAGGGGAGCAAACGCTCGCATGGCAGCATCGAGTGGGCTTTGCAATAAAGCTATCACTTGACCGTCATATCCATCCGCGCCGCCAGCCAACACCAAGGACTGGCTCAGGAAATTATTCTCCAAGTGCTCCGTCAGCTGAACCGCGTCGCGCATAGACGTGTTAAGCATCAGCCCTGTGATACTTGGGCCAAGAATGTCAGGTTGGGTGCTGACGAGTGGCCCCGGCTGTTGTTTATCCACTGCCAGAAACGACACTTCAAGATTGGTAAGCGAGCGCAACTCCCGGGCAAATGCACTGTCCATGCTGAAGCCCATCACCACCCTGGCAATCGGTAGAGGCGCGAGCACTGTCGCTTCAACAAGCAAGTGGGGCTTACCCTGCAGTGGCACGATCAACATGGTTTTTTGCATGCGCCGGGCTTCGCGCAGAGCTTGGTCGAAACGAAACAGCGAGCCATCCGCCACATCGTCGAGAGTGCTAGCGAGAACTGTTCCATCCATACTGAGTAGAATCATGTCACTGGCGTTGATGCGCTTGCCATGATTGAGCAGCACCGAACGTATGGTTGCAGAATCTCTGCTGGCCACCGCATCGCGAAAACCGAAGTCGGCTGCGAGTAATTGCACTCCGTCTGCCAAGCGTCGCCCTCGCACCTCAAGCAGGCGTTCGAAGACTCGCGTACCGACGTCCAGTTGAGTATTGGCCTGGCTACGCACCGCTGAGTTGGTCGCAACCTTTACGCTGAAATAAAGTGAGCCAATCACCACCAGTAAAAGCAGGATCAGAACTGCGGTAACTTGAGCCTGAAAACTATTGCGCAGTTTCACGGGCAGCTCGCTTGAACGCGTCGCCGAAGGTACTCGGTGCAGGTGCGGTTGGAGCGTTCGTAGACAAAGGCTCCAGGGTGAGGTTAAAGGTCTGCTTGAGGCCGTCGACAGGTACTTTTATAGAACCTGCACTGAGCGGCTGCATGTCTTTGAGTTGTGGATGCCAGAGAGTGACCTGGTAAACACCGACGGGAAGGTTATCAAGCGTCAATTTTCCTTGAGCGTCAGTGACGCCAAAGCGCGGATCGTCAGTGACGTAAACGTAGCCAAGCATCCAGTCATGGATGTTGCATCCAAGCACCACAACACCAGTCTTGTCGAACAGGACTGGGTCGGACGGTGTGCCTTCGTAAAGACGTAGCTCGAAGCGTTTTGCCGGCGAGAACGAGTAGACCTGATGGCGGATGTTGTCGCTGTTAGGGAACTTGATAGGCGTACCGGTATGCACTGCCAGCACATGCGGGGCGAACTGTTGAGAGCGCTGATCCATATCGGCGTTTCGATGAGCTGAGGGCTGGCCAATTGGCCCTTGAAGAGTGAGCACCGCGTCGGACAGCGGATTGCCGTCTTGCTCATTTATTACGACCTCAAGCTTGGCTAAACCAGCCCAACCATCAGCACATATCAAAGCTGTAACTAGCGAAAGAAGCGAGCAAATCCTGGCCATACCGATTCCAAGCAAAAGCGATTTTAGTGGGCAGTCCTTGCCGGAGAGATAAGTAGGTGCCGATAATTGCTCAGCTGAAGCCAAATGCCACCATCAAATTTGATTCGACATGGCATCAATAGGCAGCCCGCAAAATGCGTGCTCTGTGCAGCGTATCGACCAGATAGGAAAAACCTGAATAGCTGTGCATTTGAAACCACCTACCACTGGTCTTCTCTAGCAGCATGCGGCGATGTGATCAGGGAAGTGCGCTGTTGTGGGGAATTGGTAGCGTTTAAGTCACCCTAAAAAATGCGACCTTCTGGGTAAGGCGATCAGCTAGCTGCGCTAACTCCTGACTGGCCGTCGCAACTTCTCGAGAGCCAGTTGCCGATTGCACCGTTGAGGTATGGATGCGCGTGATATTTTGCGCAACGTCTTCGGCCACCACGCTTTGCTGGACAGATGCGCTGGCGATTTGTGCATTCATGTGGTTTATGGCGCCGACTTGCTGGCTAATTTTACCTAGCGCCGCCTGGGCATTGCGGGTTTGCGAAACGGTGTGGCTTACCAGTTCGCAACTATTACGCATGGTTTGTGCAGCAGTTTCAGTTCCGCTCTGCAGGGTACCGATCATTTCGCGAATTTCCCGCGTCGACTCCTGAGTTCGATTAGCTAGAGAGCGCACCTCATCGGCCACAACCGCAAACCCTCGGCCATGCTCACCTGCTCGGGCCGCTTCGATGGCAGCGTTAAGCGCCAATAGGTTAGTTTGCGTGGCAATTGAATTGATTACCTCGATCACTATTTCAATCTCTTCGCTGCGCTTGGACACCTGCTCTACGGTATTGGTGGTTTCAACCAGTGTGTCCGCCAATTGTTCAATAGCGAGAGTGGTGTCCGCAACGACGCGATTTCCGCTTACAACTTCAGCATCGGCTAGACGCGTCGCGTCCGCTGCTTGAGAGGCATAGCCTGAAACTTCATTGACCGTTGCCGCCATTTGCGTAATTGCAGTTGCCACCTGCTCGGCTTCACGGGTCTGCAGGCTGATTTGATTGTTATTGGTGGACGATGTGGTCAACAGTTGCCGAGATGAATTGTTGACCTCTTGGGCCGCTATACGTACTTCACTAATGGTATCAGCCAAACGGCTAAGAGCAGTTTTCAGAACGCCCATCACGCTGTTCGGATAATCGGTAACGATCACTTGTTGCAAATCGCCTGCGGCCAACCGTTGGATAGCCTGCGCAACCTGAGTCGGCTCAGCGCCCAGCGTGGACTTGACGAAGCGGATGATAGAGATTGCCAGGATGATGCTCAGCAGCAGTGCTATGCCGGTTGCCATGAGCATCAGTCCTCTAAACTCACTGGCAGTGGCCTGTACAGCAGTGAGTTGGCTCTTGATCGAGGCTTCTTCGTAGTCAATCAGTGCGTTCACGCGTTTCAACCACTCGCTGTATTCACCTGAGGTCTGGCGCAGCAGCAAAGCTTGTGCTCCAGAGATATCTCCGGCGCGGCGCAGGGCGATTACCGATTTAGTGGAAGCGAGCGTTTGCGTTTCGATATCTTTAATCGCTCTTAGCAGCTGTTGCTCCTGCGATGTTACACCAGCAGTTGCGAATAGCTGATCCATTGGTGTTGCTGAATCGGAGTAGGCCTGTTCTAGATTGGTAACTTCGTTGAGATGGACGGCTAAGTCTTGATCACTATCCACTAATACTGCGTCCCGAATGGCAATAGCTCGGTTGTGCACGCTCCCCCGAAAGTTAATAGCGTAGCGTTGAATTTTCGCCGCATTTTCGCTCACGTGTTCCAGGGTGGAGTGGATAAAGCCTACCCGTTGAATGCCCACGGCGGTGATTAGGATAAGCAACGATACAATTACGGCGAAGCCAAGGCCTATGCGCGAGGCTAGTGAGATTGAGTTTTTCATGGGCGGTGCTCATAGATAGACCCTGTACGGGCAGGACTTGGTGCTTCCATTTTGCTATCCGTGTCAGGGCTACTGGTGTACCGCTACCGCCCATTTGAAAGTTACGACAGCCTGGCTAGGCACTAGCGCAGCAGAGGATGCTAACCGACTGGTGGCAGAGTGACATACATTACTGAGAACCTATACAAGAATTTCATTTTGTATAGGTATTTTCTCGTTTCGCTGAGTGAAGGCCTTGCAGCCTGTCGCAAGCTGGTTTAGAGAATGCACCAACATAGCTAGCAGATCGGCTCGTGAAAGCTGCGTAGCCTGATGAGGGAGCTGGGAGTGGCTAGCGAGAACTCCGGCTCTTATGCTTAAAAGCGACGGTGAACATTTCCTGCGATCCATCCAATCGACTCATGTCCGGTCGTGCTTCTCATCGGAACCTGACTGCGCTCGCTTGCGAGAGTGGCTCATAGCCGCTAATGGTGATGAGTTGCTTGGAGAGGGCGTGAAGATGATTTCGAGATTTGCTGTTGTCCCTGCAATCCCAACGGAAACGGGATCAATGCGTAACGGACGTCAGCGCTTCCTTGGCGGCTCCCAGCGCGAAGACAATGAATCGATGCATCTTCTTCAAGTCTTTTATTGGCACAACCTGCTTGGGTAGAATCCCGCTTCAGGATCGACAGACTGAGTGGGCACTCGACCGCCCACTGCACAGTTCAAACCTTCGGAAAACTCCGTAGGCAAGGCAGTGATGCCTGATTTGCCGTTTTGAGAAGTCTACATACGCTCGCCTTACCCGGACCCCAATTGCTCTGTGCTTGCTTCTTTCGGCGTGTGGTGAGCACACCGCGCCCGACCCCAGGATCGACCGCCCACCATTGGTGAGTACTGCTCCTGTCAAAGCCAACCAGCAATTACGAGAGCAGAGATTCACGAGCATCATTGCCGCGAGAGTCGAAAGCTCCTTTCATAATTTTGACTAACGGGTAGCCGATATCTTGCGTCACCCCGTGCTTGTGTGTTTGGCAGAGCGGGTTCAGAGTACTGCCCATCAAGTCATTCCAAGGTTGAGTGTCAAATTGTTTTCTACCTATTTGAGATTAATGATTTTTTCTTTCTTATTAAAATCGTCGTCTAGAAAAAGAGCTCCTGTGAAGGAAGGTTTATGTTGAAGTTTTTCGCTCTGCTGACACTCCTGGCGTCCACCGCCGTCCACGCCCAAACCCCGCTGCAAGCCGATCTGCCGCTCCAATACCTGGAGCAGACCCACGCCGATTCGCGCAATCTGCCCCTGGTGATTTTCCTCCACGGCTATGGCAGTAACGAAGAGGACCTGTTCGGCATCAAGGATCAATTGCCCGAGCAGTACAACTACCTGTCGGTACGCGCGCCGATGGTGATGGAAGAAGGCAGGTACCAGTGGTTCCGCCAAAAAGGCCAGGGTGCCTACAACGGCGAAACCGATGACCTGAAAAACAGCAGCCAGGTTTTGCTGGACTTCATCACCCAAGCCGCCAGCAAATACCGCACCGCACCGAACAAGGTGTTCCTCGTGGGCTTCAGCCAGGGTGCGATCATGTCCTACGAGGTGGCGCTGCGTCATCCGCAGGCGCTGGGAGGCATTGCAGCGCTGAGCGGGCGTATCCTGCCGGTGCTCAAGGCCGAGCTCAAACCCGATGAAAAACGCCAGCAGCTGGCGATCTTCATCGGCCATGGCACCGCAGACAAACGCCTGCCTTACGTCGATGGCACAGACGCCAACAGCCTTCTGCAAAGCCTGTCGCTCAAGCCCCAATTTCATGCCTATCCGGGGGTGGGTCACAGCATCAGCGCAGCCGAAATGCAGGACTTGAACGCCTGGCTGCAAAGCCTAAACCCTTAGGTTTATTTACCGCTGAGCATCCGCTTGATCAGGGTTTCATGCGCCGCCATGTCGCCGGGCCGGGAAATCACCCGGACCACCGCCATGTGGTTGCCAGAGGCCGCCATCAGCGTGGTGTTGAGGGTTTGCCCACCACCCTGGGTGGCCGTGCTGTCGACCTGGCGCACACCCAGACCAGTGCTTTTGAGGGTCAGGCTTTTCTCGCTCAACTTGTTGTAGTCGGGGAGGGCCTTGCGCTGCGCCGCGTCAAAGTCCGCCGCAGTGCCGTCGAGAAAGGCGCCGTCATTGTCCTTGACCTTGAGACCCTCGGGCAGGGTGTTTTCTGCGGCGATCACCACGGTCTTGGTGGTTTCGTTGGCGTACATGGTCCCGCTGGCGCCCGATGAGCTGGCCGGCAATGGCGTGGCGACGAAGCCTTTGGGCAGGGTAAAGATGAACTTGCCGCCCAGCATCGACACCTTCTGCGACGATGCGGAACTGCTGGTGGCCTTGGCCGCCTGAGCATTCAGGGCCCCCAGGCTGGCAGCGACGGCCAGCAACAGGACAACGGCTTTGTTGCTAAACAATGACATTCGGGATCTCCAGGGGTTGTCGCGCGTCAGCCGCGATCGGTTCAGACGCGATCATCCCATGCCACGTGCAAGTCACTCCAGTACCGGTGCTCGGCCAGTCACTCGTCGCAAGCCTGGGCGCGCACGCTGACCGCAGGTTTTGCCAGCAGGCGCCGGGTCACACCGAGCATGGCCACCGAGACCGCGACGCCGAGGGCAAATGCGCTGAGGCCCATTGTGGGCAAGGCCAGGGCCAGGACCAGGCAAAAGGCGGCAAACGAATACATGCCAGTCGCCGTGGCGCGCAGCAACGCAGCCGTGAACGCCGGCCCACGGGTTTGCTGGGAGAACACGGCCATTACGCTGCCGAGCACCGGGAACACCGCCAGCAGGCCGCTCCAGCGCTCGCCCACGGTACTTGCCAACAAGGTGACCGCCAGTGTCAGCAGGGCACCGGCGACCATGCGCCATAGCAGTCTGTCAGACTTGGGGGCGGTGCCTGAGATCACGGGCTGCACCGACGGAAACAGATAAGGCGCCGCCAGCAACGCGCTCGCAGCGGCGATTGTGGAAAACACCAGGGACGCGGGGATCGACGATAACACCACCGCCAACATGGCCCACACGGCTAACGAAAGACTCAGCGCGGTCGGCCAGTTGCTGCGCTGTGCGACTTGGGCATAGGTGACGCAAAAGGCGATCATCGCGAACATGGCCGATAACGCGGCGGTGGCCGAGCGGGCGGCGAATGCTTCGCCTTGTTCGATGGCCAGGAAGAACAGAATCGGCCCGACCACCACTGGCAGTCCTGACAGCCACCCAGCTACGCTGGGGCCCCAGCGTTTGCCCGCCAGGGAGATGAGTAGCAGAAATCCGGGAATGACCAGCAGTTTGAGCAATAGCACGCACGCGTCTCCATCCTGTGTGAGACTGCCACGTTAGCATGCGCCGGACGGATTGTTGTATAGCTTTGCGGTTTTTGTATACAACATTCAAAGCTTGTACAGTTTGGGTTTTGGCGTATAAATTTTGGGCATCCTCTGCGCTGAATCGAGCCCATCATGAATCGCTCCCGATCCATTCTGCGTCATAGCTTGTGGCTGCTGGCCTTGTTGGCCGGTCATGCGCTGGCCAACTGGCAGGAGGCTTTGCCTGGGGCGCGGATCATTGGTGCCGGCGAATTTCGCTGGTTTGGTTTTGATGTCTATAACGCCCGCCTGTGGAGTGCAGCCAAGCCTTTGGCGAGCGACCAGCCGTTCGCCCTTGAACTCATTTACCAGCGCAAGATTTCCCGGGACGACCTGGTTCAGGCCAGCGTCGATGAAATCAGGCGCCTGTCAGGCGAGTCGGTGAGTGCCGCGCAACTGGAGGCATGGCAGAAGCAGATGCAACAGGCATTTGTCGATGTGCAGGCCGGAACGCGGATCACCGGGGTGTATCTGCCGGGGCAGGGGGCACGGTTTTATGTCGGGCAGCGCTTGCAGCACGAGGTGAACGACCCGGCATTCGCCCGGGCGTTTTTTGATATCTGGCTGGACCCGCGAACACGCAATCCGCAGCTGCGCGAGCAATTGATGGGCGTAGCCAACTCTCGGTAGGAGCTGCCGCAGGCTGCGATCTTTTGATCTTGCTTGCAAGCGCTCCCAACACAGACAAGATCAAAAGATCGTCCGATCGCGGCCCGAGCCTGCGGCAGCTCCTACAGGGGGATGTTTGATTGATGTGTAGAGCACGGGGATCGTTTTGCTGATGCGTGGAGCCCGGTGCGACAGGTGTCACACCGGGTGTGTTGCCAGGCTGCGCGGTTCTTCGTGGGTCCCCGCGCCGCCTGTTGAACGCTTTACGCCCGCTCGATGGCCAGCGCCACGCCCTGGCCGCCACCGATGCACAAGGTGGCGAGGCCTTTCTTGGCGTCACGCTTGATCATTTCGTGCAGCAAGGTCACCAGCACCCGGCAGCCCGATGCGCCAATCGGGTGGCCGAGGGCGATGGCGCCGCCATTGACGTTGACCTTGTTCATGTCCCAGCCCAGGTCCTTGGCCACCGCCAGGGACTGCGCGGCGAAGGCTTCGTTGGCTTCGATCAGGTCAAGCTGACCGATCGACCAGCCGGCCTTGTCCAGGCAGCGGCGAGTGGCCGAGACCGGGCCGATGCCCATGATCGCCGGATCAACGCCCGCATTGGCATAGGCAGCAATTTTTGCCAGCACGGGCAGCCCCAGGGCTTTGGCTTTTGCCGCGCTCATAAGCATTACGGCCGCGGCGCCATCGTTGAGCGACGAAGCATTACCGGCGGTCACCGAACCGTCTTTTTTGAACGCCGGGCGCAGTTTGCCCAGGGCGGCGGCGCTGGTGTCGGCTCGCGGCTGCTCATCGGTGGCGAACGACAGCGGTTCACCCTTGCGCTGGGGAATCAGGATCGGCGTGATTTCATCGACAAAACGTCCGCCTTCAATGGCGGCCGAGGCTTTCTGTTGCGAGGCCGCGGCGAAGGCGTCCTGTTGCTCGCGGGTCAGGTTGTACTGCTCAACCAGGTTCTCGGCGGTGATGCCCATGTGGTAGTCGTTGAACGCGTCCCACAGGCCGTCGCTGATCATGGTGTCGACGATTTGCGCGTGGCCCATGCGCAGGCCGGTACGGGCGCCGGGCATGACGTAGTTGGACAGGCTCATGTTCTCCTGGCCGCCGGCGATCATCACCTCGGCGTCGCCGCAGCGAATCGCCTGGGTGGCCAGGTGCAGGGCCTTGAGGCCCGAACCGCAGACCTTGTTCAGGGTCATGGCTGGCACGGTAAACGGCAGGCCGGCCTTGATGGCGGACTGGCGCGCGGGGTTCTGCCCGGCGCCGGCGGTCAGCACCTGGCCCATGATCACTTCATCCACTTGCGCCGGGTCGAGCCCGGTCTGCGCCAGCAACTGACGGATCACTGCGGCGCCCAGGTCCACGGCGGACACATTGGCCAACGCACCCTGGAAGCTGCCAATGGCGGTACGGGTGGCGGCTACAATTACAACGTCTTGCATGGAATTATTCCTCACTGCGCAGCGAACTGCATTTCCGGAACGTGATCAGGCACGATCAGTTTACCCGCGGTCTTGGCGACGATTTCCTCGACGCTGACACCCGGTGCGCGCTCCTTGAGAATGAACGCGCCGTTTTCGATTTCAAGATAAGCCAGGTCGGTCAGCACGCGCTTGATGCAACCGGCGCCGGTCAGCGGCAGACTGCATTTTGCCAGGAGCTTGGACTCACCGTCCTTCGAGGCGTGGGTCATGATGACGATGATGTTGTCTGCACCGGCCACCAGATCCATGGCGCCGCCCATGCCCTTGACCAGCTTGCCGGGGATCATCCACGAGGCGATGTTGCCTTGCACGTCGACTTCGAAGGCACCCAGCACGGTCAGGTCGACATGCCCACCGCGAATCATCGCGAAGGACTCGGCCGAGGAAAAGATCGACGCGCCGATGCGCGCGGTCACGGTTTGCTTGCCAGCGTTGATCATGTCGGCATCGATGGTTTCTTCGGTCGGGAACGGACCCATGCCGAGCAGGCCGTTTTCCGACTGCAGCATGACTTCCATGCCTTCGGGGATGTAGTTGGCGACCAGGGTCGGGATGCCGATGCCCAAGTTCACGTAAAAGCCGTCCTGCATTTCGCGGGCGACGCGTTGAGCCATTTGTTCGCGGGAAAGTGCCATTGTTGTTATTCCTTCAATTCGGGCCGGGGGCAGGTGATCACTTACGCACGGTGCGCTGTTCTATGCGCTTCTCGAACGTGCCGCAAATGACCCGGTCGACGTAGATGCCAGGGGTATGGATCTGCGCCGGGTCCAGCTCGCCGGGCTCGACGATTTCTTCGACTTCGACCACGGTGATCTTGCCGGCAGTGGCCGCCAGCGGGTTGAAGTTCTGCGCGGTGTGGCGATAGATCACGTTGCCGAAGTGGTCGGCTTTCCAGCCTTTGACGATGGCGAAGTCACCGGTAATGGACTCTTCCATCAGGTACTGGCGACCGTGGAATTCGCGCACTTCCTTGCCGTCGGCAACCGGTGTGCCGACGCCGGTGGCGGTAAAAAAGGCTGGAATGCCAGCGCCGCCAGCGCGCATTTTTTCCGCGAGGGTACCCTGGGGCGTCAGGACGACTTCGATTTCGCCTTTGAGCAGTTGGTCTTCGAACAGTTTGTTCTCACCGACGTACGAGGCCACTACTTTGCTGATCTGCCGGTCTTCCAGCAGCACGCCCAGGCCAAAGCCGTCGACGCCACAGTTGTTGGACACCACAGTGAGGTCGCGTGTGCCTTTGCGCTTGATCTCGGCGATCAGGTTTTCCGGAATCCCGCACAGACCGAAGCCGCCGGCGATGACGGTCATGCCGTCTTCGAGACCTGCCAGCGCTTCCTCGTAGGAACTCACACGCTTGTCGAAACCTGCCATATGCACCTCTTTTATTCTTTATGGGCGGCTGGCTAGCCGAATGACTGAAGTGTCTCGCCGCAAGATTGATTTGTTAAGTTGATTTTTAGCAAGTATTAATAGATAAAACTCACTAATAGAGTTTTCCATTTGCCAAGGCCACTCTGCACTGAGGGAGCAAAACTTGCTCGCGATAGCCATTCCAAGGGCGCCATCGCAGGCAGGCCAGGCACCCACACTGACCAAGGCCACTCTGCGCTGTGGGAGCAAAGCTTGCTCGCGATAGTCATTCCGAGGGCGCCATTGCACGCAGGCCATGCACCCACAAGCTTGCAGCTCACAGTCTCGAGATTCCAGGAGCCAAGCGACATGACCGTCAAACAGATCCGCGCCTTCCTCGCCGTCGCCCAGAGTCTGAGTTTCGCCGTGGCCTGCGAGCGCCTGCACCTGTCGCAATCAGCGCTGAGCCTGACCATCAAGGCGCTGGAAGAAGGCCTGGGTGGGCGCTTGTTTGCGCGCAACACCCGCAACGTCGCACTGACCGCCGAAGGTGAGGCTCTGGTGCCCCTGGCGCGGCGCCTGATCGCCGACTGGGACAACGCCGAGGACGATTTGCGCCAGCGCTTCACCCTGCAACGCGGGCGAGTCACGCTGGCCGCGATGCCCTCGTTTGCCGGCAACCTGTTGCCACCGATCCTCAAGACATTTCGTGCGCGTTACCCCAAGGTCAATGTCACGGTAAATGACGTGATCAACGAGCAGGTGCTGGAAATGGTGCGGGATCGACAGGTCGAGCTGGGTGTGGCGTTTGAGCCAACCACCAGCTCGTCGCTGGCCTTCACACCGCTGTACATGGATCGCTTCGTCGCGGTGGTGCCCCTGGATTCACCGCTGGCCCGGCTTGACGATATCGCCTGGAAGACCCTGCTGCAGGAACCGTTCATCACCCTGCAGCGCCCGTCCACCGTACGGGTGATGCTCGAGGAGCACCTTCAGGCGCGTGGTATGAAATTGCCGGTGGAGTTTGAAAGCCATCAGCTGGCAACGGTGGGGCGTATGGTCGCAAGCGGGCTGGGCGTCAGCGCGGTCCCGGCATTGTGCGCCGGGCAGATGCGCGAACTGGGTGCGCATTGCCTGACCCTGCATGACCCGGTGATTGAGCGGGCGATCGGGGTGTTGACCAAGCCTGGGGTGGAGTTGTCGGCGGCGGCGCAGGCGTTGTTTGATGTGCTGAAGCAAGAAAACGCGGGTCAACAATGTTCATGAACTGAAGAGCGTCCAGGGTGGGAGCAACTGTCTTCCCCCTGCCACATCAATATCGAATCTGCAGACGCCATCGCGGGCAAGCCCGGCTCCCACAGAGATATCTGCCGTACACAAATGCTGCGCCCACCACCGATACCTGTGGGAGCGGGCAAGCCCGGCTCCCACAGTGATCTGCGCCGAACACAAGTGCTGCGCCCACCACAAAAACCCTGTGGGAGCGGCGGTGCGACGATTCGACTTGCCCGCGATGGCAATCTCCCTGCCACATCAATGTCGAATCCGCAGACGCCATCGCCAGCAGGCTTGCTCCCACAGTGGTCTGCGCCGAACACAAATGCTGCGTCCACCACCAATACCTGTGGGAGCGGCGGTGCGACGATTCGACTTGCCCGCGATGGCAATCTCCCTGTCACACCAATTACGAATGTGCAGACGCCATCGCGGGCAAGCCTCACCGGGTCCCCGGAAAATCAGGTGGACAGGTGTTGCGCCAGCAACGGCAGCAGCTGTTCGCACGACGCTTCGATCTTCAGGCCTAGCAGCTCATCGGCCCGCGTCTTGCCCAGATTGATCGCAATCAACGGTTTGCCCTGATCCACCACTGCCCGGCACAAGCGAAACGCCGAATACGCCATCAACGACGACCCCACCACCAGTAATCCAGCGGCTTTCTCAACCGTCGCCATGGCCCTGGCGGCCGTTCCCTGTGCGACGTTCTCGCCAAAGAACACCACGTCGGGTTTCATCCGCTCACCCGCACAATGCGGGCAACGCGGCACCTGGAAGCGCGCTTCGAAAGCAGGGTCGAGCAGGGTGTCGCCATCCGGCGCCTGCACTGCATCCACACCTGCCAGGTAAGGATTGTGCTGTTCCATCTGTTCCTGGATCGAGTCGCGCTCGCTGCGCTCCCCGCAATCCAGGCACAGTACCCGCTGCAAGCTGCCATGCAGTTCGATAACGTCATGGCTGCCGGCCTGATCGTGCAGGGAGTCGACATTCTGAGTGATCAGCGCGCTGATCCGCTGGCTGCATTGCAAATCGGCCAGCGCCTCGTGCGCCACGTTTGGCTGGGCCAGGCGCACGCGCGGCCAGCCCAGCATCGCCCGCGCCCAGTAGCGGCGGCGGGATTCGGCAGCCGAGAGGAACTCCTGGTACATCATCGGCTGCCGACCACGGCGCACGCCCTGGTTGTCCCGGTAATCGGGGATGCCCGAGGGCGTGCTGATACCGGCTCCGGTCAGTACCACGAAGGGTTGTTCGGTCATCAGGTGTCGGAGCTGATCGAGTTGTTCGCGGATTCGGCCATCTAGCATGTTCAACACTCCAGAGATCTTCCCATTGTAGGAGCTGCCGGAGGTTCGGGCCGCGATCGGACGATCTTTTGATTTTGATTGTTAAAGATCAAGGTCAAGAGATCGTCCGATCGCGGGCCGAACCTTCGGCTGCTCCTGCGCGGACCCCACCGGCGTGTTATTTGCGCGCCTCCAGTATCAGGTTGAACGGAATGAACAGGACGCCAGGGGTGTCCTGTGTGCATTAAGTTTAGTTCGCAGGATCTAAGGCGCGTTTCCAAACGACGAAAGTGCTAACTGGAGCAAGCCCGCTCCCACAGGGGGACTCGGGTGTTGCGTGTATTGGAGTGTATCCAGCCCGCCTGGCGATACAAATGCCCACACTCCCGGCCCCCACCGAACACAGGCCCGATACATGCCGACGCTTAACTGGACATCCGTTTCCACCACCCCGGAATCAACTGCATGCACAGTCCCAAGCCCCCAGCAAAAAACCGCGTCGGCCTCGGCCTGCGTCGAGTCCTGATGAAGGACTTGCAGGCTGCCCCGGCAGGGGATTTCGACTTTCTCGAGCTCGCCCCGGAAAACTGGATCGGCGTGGGGGGCGCACAGGGTGCGGCGTTGCGCGCCCTGGCGGAAAAGTTTGCGCTGTCGTGTCATGGCTTATCGTTGTCCCTGGGTGGGCCGGCACCGCTGGACGTCGCATTTGTGCGCGAGGTCCGGGTTTTTCTCGAGCTCTACAATGTGCCGCTGTACAGCGAACACCTGAGCTACTGCAGTGATGACGGCCACCTCTACGACCTGCTGCCCTTGCCGTTCACCGAAGAAGCAGTGCACCACGTGGCCGCGCGGATTCGCCAGGCCCAGGACATCCTGGGGCGGCGCCTGGCGGTGGAAAACGTGTCCTATTACGCGGCGCCGCGCCAGGACATGGACGAAGTCACGTTCACCAATGCGGTGCTGCGTGAAGCTGACTGCGACCTGCTGCTGGACGTCAACAATGTGTACGTCAACTCGATCAATCATGGTTTTGATCCGCAGGCGTTCCTGCTCGGCATCGACCCGGGGCGGGTGGTGGGCATGCACGTGGCCGGACATTTCGACGAGTCGGACACCTTGAAGATCGACACCCACGGGGCTTCGGTGAAGCCTGCGGTCTGGTCGTTGCTGGCGCAGGCCTATGCGCGGTTCTGTGCGCAACCGACGCTGCTGGAACGGGACTTCAATTTCCCGGTATTTGCCGAGTTGGTCGCCGAACTGCAAACCATCCGCCGTCTGCAGGCCGCAGGAGTGAATCGTGGATAAGCCCGGCCTGTTTCAGGAGCAGATTACCTTTGGCCGCTACCTGCGCGACCCCGACCATTGCGCGCCGCCCGGCCACATGGACGCGGCAAGGGCCCAGGTTTACCGCGACCTGATCTTTGCCAATCTGTCGCAATTGCTCAGCGCTACTTTCCCTGTGTTGATCAGGATCCTCGGCGAGGCGCGCTGGCGCCTGCTGGTGCGCAGTTTTCTGCGTGACCATCGCGCGCGCACGCCGAAATTCGGCGAAATCGCCGAGGAGTTCGTGGGCTTTGTGGCGACTGTCCCCCAAGGCGACTGGCCCGGGTTCATGGTCGAACTGGCACATTACGAATGGGTCGAGATGGCGTTGCAACAGTCCGACGCCGAACCCCTGCCTGTCAGCACTGGCGCAAGCTTACTGGATCGCCCGCTGCGCGTTTCGCCGCTCGCCTGGCCATTGGCGTATGCCTGGCCGGTCCAGCAGGTCGGGCCGGATTTCCAGCCGTCAATGCCGCCGGCCCAGCCTACGTTGCTGCTGGTGCGTCGCGGCGAAGACTGGAGCGTGAAGTTTTCCGAACTGAGCCCATTGGCCTGGCGCCTGTTGCAGCGCATAAACGAGTTTCCCGCACTCAATGGCCAGGCCCAGTTGCAAGCCCTTGCACAGGAGGCCGGTGCTGAAGACGTGCCCGCTTTCGTGGCGAGCGGCCTGGCCTTGTTGCAGCAGTTGCACGGGGAGGGCGTGGTGGGAGGAGTGGCCCGGTGAGTGTGATTCCCGGGCCGAGCACTTACCGGGAGCGGGTCGCAGCGCCCGGCCAGCCGGCCTGACCCAGGGCTTTGAGCAGCGTGTGTGCGTCCAGTCCCGGCACCGCATGGCCGTTGTCTTAGGCGGAGTCGGAGGCCAGGCACACCACGATCGAACGCGAGCAGGCTCGCTCCCACAGGGGATCTTCGCCGGGCGCGGAATACGTGCACGACGCGGGGTCGATGGTCCTATAGCCGGAACACGAGCGCCTTCAACCCACACTCGATATCAGCGTCTGGAAACTCCGGCGGGTTTTCCAGTCGCCGCTCGAACCGCAGGCTCGGCGCTTCCCGGGTGACGCCTTCGATGAGGAAATCTGCACCGAATGCCGGGTCGTTCATGCAGGCCAGCACCGTGCCCTCGGAGCCCAGCAGCTCCGGGAGCCGGCGCAAGACTCGCTGGTAATCCTTGGTCAGCAGGAAGCTGCCTTTCTGGAAGGACGGCGGGTCGATGATCACCAGGTCATAGGGCCCCTTGCCGATTACCTTGCCCCAGGACTTGAACAGGTCGTGCCCCAGGAACGTCACCTTGCCCAGGTCGTGCCCGTTGAGCCGGTGATTGTCGCGACCGCGGCTCAGGGCCGCGCTTGACATGTCCAGGTTGACCACATGCTCGGCGCCGCCTTCGATTGCTGTCACGGAAAAGCCGCAAGTGTAGGCAAACAGATTGAGCACGCGCTTGCCCTGCGCATTGGCCCGCACCCAGTCGCGCCCGTAGCGCATATCGAGGAACAGGCCGTTGTTCTGCTTGCGGCCCAGGTCCACCCGATAGCGCAGGCCGCCCTCGGTGATGGTCATGTCATCGAGGGCGTCCCCCACCAGCCATTCGGTGGTGCTTTGCGGCAGGTAGCGGTGCTGCAACGCGAGCGTATGTGCGCCGCAGGCCACCCAGGCAGGCGAAGCGGCCAGCCGCAACAGGTCTGCCTTCAGCGCCTCCAATTGCGCCGCCTGCGGTTCCTTGAACAGCGACACCAGCACCACCCCTTGCAACCAGTCGACTGTCACCTGTTCCAGGCCCGGCCAGCAACGCCCGCGGCCATGGAACAGCCGGCGGGTTTCGGCGGGGGCGTCTGCCAGGGCGGTCAGCAGATGGGCGTGGAGGAGGGCGAGCGCTTCTGGATTCATCGGCCTGGTTCGGTCATTTGAGGGGGCGGCATTTAACCACAACTTGGGCTAGCGCCTGCTTTCCGGGTGTCGGGAGTTATCACGTTTAATTTAACTTTTCGTGAGGATTTGGCGATCTGATGGCCCACATACTCGGTTCCATCGAACACCAGTCGCCGGGAGAGCCACCATGTTGCAGCAACCCACGGTCAGCACGCATCCGCGCTGGTTACGACTGACTCACTGGCTCAATGCCTTGGCGGTGTTGGTGATGGTCACCAGCGGCTGGCGCATCTACAACGCCTCGCCGCTCTACGATTTCAGTTTTCCCCCGTCGATCACCCTGGGTGGCTGGCTCGGCGGGGCGCTGCAATGGCATTTCGCGGCGATGTGGTTTCTGGTCGTCAATGGCGTCATTTATTTATTGGTCAACCTCATCAGTGGGCGCCTGTCGCGACGGTTTTTCCCCCTGTCGCCCAAAGGTGTCGGGCACGACCTGCTGGCCGCGCTGCGGGGCAAGTTGGGGCATGCGGACCTGCGCCAGTACAACCAGGTGCAGCGCCTTGCCTACCTGTTTGTAATGCTCGACATCGCGCTGCTGGTGGTCTCCGGACTGGTGCTGTGGAAGTCCGTGCAGTTCCCTTTGTTGCGCGAGCTGCTGGGGGGCTACGAAGCGGCGCGGCACGTTCACTTTATTGCCATGGCGCTGTTGCTGGGGTTTGTCGCGGTGCACTTGGTGATGGTCGCGCTGGTCCCCAAAACCCTGGTTGCCATGCTGTTCGGTCACAAGGAACCCTTATGAAAAAGCGCATTCAAGGACCCGGGCTGGATGAAGCGTCCATTCTCGCCGACGCTCGCAAAATCATCGCCCCGCAAATCGAAGACCGCTCGCGCCGCTCGTTTCTGTTGCGTGGCCTGACCCTCGGCGGGGTGGCGATGTTGTCCGGTTGCAACCTGACCGGCAACGACAGCGTCGAGAGCGCGTTGTCTTCGATGTCGCGCTTCAACGATCGGGTGCAGGGCTGGCTGTTCAACCCCAATGCACTGGCGCCCACCTATCCGGCGTCGATGATCACCCGGCCATTTCCGTTCAATGCCTTCTACGGTATCGACGAAGCGCCGACCGTCGAGGCCGACAGTTTCCGACTGGAAGTCACCGGCCTGGTCGCCGACAAACGCAGCTGGCGTCTGGAGGAACTGCGCGCCATGGCCCAGGCCGAACAGATCACCCGGCACATTTGCGTCGAAGGCTGGAGCGCGATAGGTCGCTGGGGCGGGGTGCCTTTCAGCGATTTCCTCAGGCGTATCGGCGCCGATACGCACGCCAGATACGTGGGCTTCAAATGCGCGGACGATTACTACACCAGCATCGACATGGCCACCGCGCTGCACCCGCAAACCCTGCTGGCGCTGACCTACGACGGCGCGGTGCTGCCGCGTGAGTACGGCTTCCCGATGAAGCTGCGCATGCCCACCAAGCTGGGCTACAAAAATCCCAAGCATATCCAGGCGATTTTCGTCAGTAACACCTACACCGGCGGCTACTGGGAAGACCAGGGTTACAACTGGTTCGGTGGCAGCTGACGGACACCCGCCAGGTTCATCCGCGCAGCCCGTGTTGCGCACATTCGCACCTCAGCTCCAGGAGATTCATCATGAAAAAACTGACCAGCATTGCCCTGTCCATGTGCCTCGCAGCAGGGGCCGCCAGCGTGTTTGCCGCCGATACCATGAGTCCGGACGGTATGAGCAAGGACTCGATGTCCAAGGACGCGATGAAAAAAGACTCGATGAACAAAGACAGCATGAGCAAGGACGCCATGAAGCAGGACAGCATGTCCAAGGACGGGATGAAAAAGGACAGCATGTCCAAAGACGGGATGAAAAAGGACGCAATGTCCAAAGACGCCATGAAAAAGGACGACATGGCCAAGTGATCTACGCTTCGTGAACGGCTGGACGCCTGATTTCGTCGACTGCCTGTATCAAAAATGAATTTCCGCCGAGTCCGCTGCTCATACCTGTAAGCAGCGGATTTGAGCCCGCGAAATTTTTGAGCAATCAGGGAGTGGCACCGTCATGAGTCCAGTCACAACGGCAAGCGATCACCTTCCCGACGGGTTGATTCTTGTAGTGGAGGATGATCCGTTGATCCTGGAGTTTCTCTGCGAAATTCTTCAGGACGAAGGTTTTACCGTTGAACCCCAGGTCAGTGCGGACGCGGCAGCGGTCTATCTGGAGCAGCACTCCGACAAGGTCAGTTTGTTGCTGACCGATATCACCATGCCCGGCAAACTCAACGGTGCCGACCTGGCGAATCAGTTCGGCGATCGCTGGCCGGACAAGCCGATCATGATCATGTCAGGGTTCGAAACGCCGGAGACTTCCGGGGTTCGGCACGATGTTTCTTTCATCAAGAAACCTTGGGCGCTCGGGCAATTGCTCGATTGCGTTGAAGGGGCGCTGAAGAAAGCCCCGGTGCAACGTTGATCCTGTACATTGGGTGAAACCCCGCCCGTTATCTGGATAGGAAGTCTGCTTTTGCCTGCTGACGACGCTGTTTTCAATCGCGCTTACCGCGCCTTTCTCTTCGACATGGATGGCACCGTTCTCAACTCCATTGCTGCCGCCGAGCGAATCTGGACTACCTGGGCCCTGCGCCACGGCATCGATGTCGCGTCGTTCCTGCCCACCATTCATGGCGCCCGTGCCATCGACACGGTTAACCGTCAAGGTTTGCCGGGGATTGATGCACAGGCAGAAGCAGCCTGGGTTACCCAGGCCGAGATCGAGGACGTAGAGGGCATTGTCGAGGTGTCGGGGGCCGCGCGGTTCTTGCAGTCGCTACCGGCCAGGCAGTGGGCGATAGTAACTTCGGCGCCCAAGGCATTGGCTTTGCGGCGGATGGCAGCGGCCGGTGTCCCGGCGCCCGCCGTGATGATCACCGCCGAGGATGTCAGCGCGGGCAAGCCTGATCCTGCCGGTTACAAACTGGCGGCCGAGCGGTTGGGGGTAGAGATTGGCGAGTGCCTGATTTTTGAAGATGCCAGTGTGGGCATCCAGGCGGCTGAGACGTCCGGCGCTGATCTGCTGGTGATCACCTCGACGCATCCGCACCCGATGGATACGCCCCACGCGACGCTGGAAAGCTATGAACGGGTGGGTGTTGTGTTGTGTGCAGACGGGCAACTGACCTTGCAACAGCTCTAAAACAACTCCGCCCGTAGGAGCTACCGAAGGCTGCGATACAACTGCGTCCTTAGGAGCTGCCGCAGACTGCGATAACAACTCCGTCCGTAGGAGCTGCCGCAGGCTGCGATCTTTTGATCTTCAGCAATTACGAAAAATCAAAAGATCGCAGCCTGCGGCAGCTCCTACAGGGACGCCGCAGGACGTGTCGGGTTGGCTTACTGCCCCGACGCAGCACCATCATTGATCAGGATGGCCCGGGCCAGGTCTTCATCGCTGGCGTTCAGGCCAGGATTGTCCTGGCGAATCTGATGCATCACCGACTCCAAATACACCCCGCGAATGGCGCCGCCGCTGGCAACGAAGCTTGAGGCATCATCCTTGGCTGGAATCATCAATTTGTGATCCTTGAACGTGGAATACAGCGACGCTGAAACCCCGGCCGAAGTGGCGACATCGCCGGCATCGACTTTGGCCATGGCGGAACCGAACGGCAAGCAAAGTACCAGTGAAGAGATCAGAACAAGACGGCGCATGACGGTGTCCTCCGACAGCTTGAAGCGTAAGTGAATTACCACATACCTTAAGATGCGTGTCGGGGCTCAGTAGTTCCTTGAGCGGCAGATAATCATTTCAGACAACAATCCTCACTCGCCATTTCAAGGCTCTTGTGCACCTATGCAGGCCCTGGCAGGCATGCCGTGTGATACCGCAACGCGGATAGATTGCCCGCAGCTGTCTGTTTCCCCAAATCGTCACCTGTACCGGTGATCAGCGCCCAGGCTGGCGGGGCTCAGCGGGTCTAAACTTGGCAGTGCGCCCATCGCAATGGGAGAACTGCAATGATCAATACAGCTACTGCCTGCATGCTGGCCGATTACAAGCGCTGGGCGGACCTGCGCCTGTTCGACAGCCTCGCCGCGCTGCCACCCGGTGAAGTCGATAAACAACGGGTCTCGGTGTTCAACAATATGATTGGCACCTTGAACCACATCTACGTGGTGGACTGTATCTGGCAAGCCCACCTGGAGGGCCGCGGACACGGTTTCAAAACCTCACACGGTCTGCTCCACGCCGACCTGCCGGAACTGCGCCAGGCGCAGAAGGATATCGATCACTGGTACTGCGACTGGAGCGCCAGTCAAACCGATGCCTCGCTGCTCAAACCGGTCGAGTTCGCATTCGTTTCCGGCGAAAACGGCACCATGAGCGCGGGCGCGATGCTGATGCACGTGATCAACCATGCCAGCTATCACCGTGGCTGGGTGGTGCAGATGTACTTCGAGATCCCGGCCATGCCACCGGTAACGGACCTGCCGGTGTTCCTGCGCGAACATGATCCGCAGCTGAAGACGCAGAAAGCACCTGCGGCGGCGCCGTCATGTGTCGGGCTATTCGCGAGCGCCACCAACGTTTTGCCGGACCGTTATCGTTGACGCCGCTTCACACCCTCGACAGCGGCGTCAGCCCAATGTCGAAGGGCGGAGCGTCGGCACGCAACTGGCTGCTGCCTTCGATCAAACTTTACTCGGTCAGCACCTTCCTGAACGTTTCCACCAACGGCCGCAAGTTGATCCGGTGCCAGGCCACCCACAACGGCGTGGTAAACGCTATCCACGGTACCTCCCGTAACACCACCCCTGGTGGCGCATTTCGACTCAAGCCTTTCTGAATCATCGCAATCCCCAGCCCTGAGGCGACCAGCCCCAGGGCGGTGAAGGGTTCGGTGGCTTCCATGCGGATGTCCGGAGTGAAGCCGGCGCGGATGCAGGCACTGACGAAGTCTTCGCGACTGGCGCAGTTCTGCCGGTGTTGCACCCCGATCCACTCCTGGGTGGCCAGGTCTGCGGGGGCCAGTGTGCTTTGCCGTGCCAGCGGATGGTGCTCGGGCAGGGCCAGGAGCATCGGGTCGTCGAGGACCTGAAAGCCGAGGAGGTCGGGGTCGTCGTCGGTCGGCGGTTCGCTGACAAGGGCGATATCCAGACTACGCTGACGCAGGCCTTCGAGTTGTTCGGCGCAGCTCAGGTTGTACAGCGCGACGTGCACGCCTGGCCGGTCTGCCCGCAGCACGCGCAAGGCATTGGGCAGTACCCCGGCGTGCATGGCGTTTTCGATGTAGCCGATGCACAGGCCGCCTTCCTCACCGCGACCCAGGCGTTTGCCAAGGGATTCCAGGCGGTTGGCATGGGTCAGCAGGGCGCGGGTTTCGGCAAGGAAGGTCTGGCCGTCGCGGGTCAGGCGGATGCGTTGCTGGCTGCGCTCGAACAGGGTCAGACCCAGGCGTTCTTCGAGCTGGGCGATCTGCCGGCTCAAGGGCGACTGGGAAATGTGCAGGCGCTCGGCGGCGCGGCCGACGTGCTCTTCTTCGGCGACAGCGACGAAGTAACGCAGTTGGCGGATGTCGATCATGTCAGACCCTCAGGGACTCAAGTGCTGCACATTATGTCTTGGACGGTCCGATCATCACAATCCAGAATCTGCTCAACGGTCGATTGACCGATCTCTGAATACGACGAGGTTTGCATCATGAGCTTGAAAGACAAACTGCCCGGCGCCCTGGGTTTTGGCACCGCGCCGCTGGGCAACATGTTCCGTGCCATTCCCGAGGAAGAGGCGCTGGCCACCGTGCACGGAGCCTGGGATGCCGGCGTGCGATATTTCGACACCGCGCCATTTTATGGCTCGGGCCTGGCGGAAATCCGCTTGGGTGCGGCGCTGGCTGGGTACAAGCGCGACGACTATGTGTTGAGCAGCAAAGTCGGGCGGGTGATTCTCGATGAGGTCGAGGATGCCGCGGCGCGGGACCTGGGCGAGAAGAGCGGAGTGTTCGAACACGGCCGGCCCAACAAAATCGTCAATGACTACAGCGCCGACGCGACGCTGCGCTCAATTGAAGACAGCCTCGAACGCCTGCAAACCGATCGCCTGGACATCGTCTGGGTGCATGATATTGCCCAGGATTTCTACGGGGACCAATGGCTCGAATACTTCAATCAGGCCCGCACCGGTGCCTTCAAGGTGCTGACACGCCTGCGTGAAGAAGGGGTGATCAAAGGCTGGGGGCTGGGGGTGAACAAGGTCGAGCCCTGTGAGCTGACTCTGGACCTGACCGAAGCGCAGCCGGATGGTTTTCTGCTGGCGGGGCGCTATACCTTGCTTGATCACGACCGGGCCCTGCAGCGCTTGATGGCGTCGGCGCTGGCGCAGAATGTCGAGATTGTGGTCGGTGGCCCTTACAGTTCCGGGATCTTGGCGGGCGGTGCACATTTTGAGTACCAGAAGGCCAGCCCGCAGATCGTCAGCAAGGTCGAACAGATCAAGCGCATTGCCGCGGCCCATGGTGTCGACATCAAGGCTGCTGCGTTGCAGTTCAGCCTGGCTAACCCGGCAGTGGCGGCGGTCATTCCAGGTTCCAGTCGGCCGGGGCGGATTGCCGAGGATGTGGCGGCGCTGTCGGCGGTTATTCCTGCGGCGTTCTGGCAGGCAATGCGTGAAGCGAAACTGGTGTCCGAGCGGGCGCCGTTGCCAACGATGGGAGCTTGAAGATGAAAATTGATCTGAGCGAAAAACTGGCCATTGTCAGTGGCAGTACGGCCGGTATTGGCCTGGGCATCAGCAAGGCGCTGGCCGAATCCGGTGCGACGGTGGTGGTGATCGGCCGGGATACGGCCAAGGTCGAGCAGGCCCTTGAGAGCATTCGCCAGAGCGTGCCGGGCGCGCAGGTGCGGGGCCTGACGGCGGACCTTGGGACCGCAGAAGGCGCAGCCCAGCTGTTCGCTGCCGAGCCGCGGGCGGACATCCTGGTGAATAACCTGGGGATCTTCAATGAGGTGGATTTCTTCGACGCGCCGGACAGTGAATGGACGCGCTTTTATGAGGTCAACGTGATTTCCGGCGTGCGCCTGTCCCGGCATTATGTGCCGGACATGGTCAAGCAAGGCTGGGGCCGGGTGATTTTCCTGTCCTCGGAATCCGGGGTGGCGACGCCGGCCGACATGATCAATTACGGCGTGACCAAGAGTGCTAACCTCGCGGTGTCCCATGGCCTGGCCAAGCGGCTGGCGGGCACCGGTGTGACGGTCAACGCGATCTTGCCCGGCCCGACGTTCACCGACGGCCTGGAGCAGATGCTCAAGGATGCCACCGCCGAATCCGGCCGCAGCGCCCGGGAGGAAGCTGACGCCTTTGTACGCAAGGCGCGCCCGACTTCGATTATCCAGCGCGTGGCAGATGTCGAGGAGGTGGCCAATCTTGTGGCTTACATCGCTTCGCCATTGTCTTCGGCCACCACCGGCGCTGCTTTGCGCGTCGATGGCGGTGTTGTGGACAGCATGGCGATCTGATTTTTTTGATTGATTTGAGAGAGAACCTACATGGCAACTGCATCAGCGTTCATTGATATTCCGGCTTCGGCCGACGATGTTTGGCAATTGATTGGTGGCTTCAATTCGCTGCCGGACTGGCTGCCGTTCATTCCAAAAAGCGAACTGAGCGAAGGCGGGCGCGTGCGCAGCCTGCAGACCTCGGACGGTGCGGTAGTGGTTGAGCGGCTTGAATTTTTTGATAACGCCGGGAAGACTTACAGCTACTCGATTTTGCAGGCGCCGTTTCCGGCCACTGATTATCTGGCGACGATCCGCGTTGAGGCTCAGGGCGAGGGTGCGCGCGTGACGTGGTCGGGGCGGTTTGTACCGGTGGGCGTGACCGAGGAGGAGGTTGTGGAGCTGTTCAGCGGGATTTATCAGGGTGGCGTGCAAGCTTTGCGGGCTAATTACCCCGGGTAACCCCGATCGACATGGGGCCAGTGTGGGAGCGGGCTTGCCCGCGATGGCGGTGGGTCAGGCGACGCACATTTTGAATGTGCCGGCCTCATCGCGATCCATCGCCACATGAACCTCAAGTCTGGGCAATGGGCGGTTGCCGGCAATCGAGCACCAGCCGAGCGCCGCCCAGTTCGCTTTCACCGAGGTCCAGGGTGAACCCATGCAGGCTGACGATCGCTGCGACTATCGACAGGCCCAAGCCAAATCCGCTTTGTTGATTCCCGCCCTCGGCGCGGTAGAAGCGCTGGAACACGGCTTCTCTCTCTGCCAGCGCAATGCCAGGTCCAGAGTCGAGCACTTCGATTCGCGTATGCCCACCCGCATCGATCCCGCGCAAAATCACCTCGCCACCCGGTGGCGTGAACTTGATCGAGTTGCTCAGCAGGTTAGCCAAGGCCTCGAACAACAAAGCCCGATCGCCATTGAGCGGCGGCAACGTAGCGGGCAGTTGCAGCTTGAACGTCAGTTCGCCTTCTTCCGCCAGTGGCAAGTAGAAATCATGCAGCTCCTGCAGCATGGGCAATGGGTCAAGCTGCACAAAGCCGGAGCGCCGCTGCCGGTCTTCCAGTTCGGAGATCCGCAACAGGCCACGAAAGCGTGCCATCAGGGTATCCGCCTCACCCAACACTGAATCAAGCTGCGCGGCCAGGGGCGAGCCGTCGTCCGCCTGCTGCTGAATCCGGTACAGCTGCGCCCGCAGGCGCGTCAGTGGGGTGCGCAGGTCGTGGGCGATGTTGTCGCAGACGCCCTTGACCTCATTCATCAGGCGCTCGATGCGTTCCAGCATGGCGTTGACGATGGCGGCCAGCATGTCCAGTTCGTCACGGCGATTGGACAGCGGCAGGCGGCGGGTCAGGTCGCCGGCGACGATCGCCTCGGCGCTGGCCTGGATGGCGCGAATTCGCCGCAGGGGGCGGCGGCGCAACAGGTGCCAGCCAGCGATGCCCGGAAGTATGGTCAGGGTCACTCCCCAGAACAGCGCGTGCAAAATGATCCGCGTCACAGCGAACAGCGAGCCGTTGTCGCGCACCAGGATCAGCCAGCGACCGTCCTTCGTCTGGGTGGCGACCGCGTCACAACTGTCGGCTGGCAGGCTCGGGTCATCGGAATCGGCGCAGTCGCTCAGCATGTGGATTTTGCCGTCCAGCAGCAGACCTTTCGGGATGTGATCCAGCGCTCCGCTGAGGTAGCGGTGCTGATCGTCAAACAGGCCATAGGCGTCGATGCCGCGAATGTCGAACGTCATGCTGACGGCGAGGGCGTCGAGCAGTTGCTGACCCTGGAAATGCGAGAACAGGTGCTGGCGTTGCAGCAGCGAGTGCTTGGCCAGATTGTCGAGGTAGGTGGACACCTCGTAGTACATCACGCCCATCAGAATCCCGCTCCAGATCACGAACAGCGAACTGTAAAGCGCCAGCAACCGGCTGCTGGAGGAGCGCCAACCGTTAGAGGGGTTCGGCAATGACATAACCTGAGCCTCGCACGGTCCGAATCAGTGGGACATTGCCAGGCGGGTCGATCTTTTTGCGCAGGCGACCGATATGCACGTCGATGAGATTGGTGCCAGGGTCGAAGTGATAACCCCACACCTCCTCGAAAATCATCATGCGCGACAGAATCTGCCCGGTATTGCGCATCAGGAATTCGAGCAGTTTGTATTCGGTGGGCAGCAGTGTCAGCAGTTGGCCGTCGCGACTGGCTTCGTGGCTGATCAGGTTCAGCTCCAGGTCGGCGACCCGCAACGTAGTTACTTGGGAGGTGACTGTGTTCTGCCGGCGCAACAGGACTTCCACCCGGGCTGCCATTTCATCGGTAGCGAAGGGCTTGGTCAGGTAATCGTCACCGCCTGCGCGCAGCCCCCGAACCCGCTCATCGACGTCGGAGAGGGCGCTGATCATCAGGATGGGCGTGGCCACACCCATGGTGCGCAAGGTGGTGACGATCGCCAGGCCATCCAGCTCGGGCAGCATGCGGTCTAGGGTGATCAGGTCATAGTCGCCACTGACTGCCCGCTCCAGGCCTTCTCGGCCGTTATCCACCCAGTCTACGTCGAGGCCATGGCTGCTGAGTTCGGCAACGATTTCCCGGGCGGTCACGGCGTCGTCTTCGATGGTCAAGATTCGGGTCATTGGCGGGCCTGATTGGGGTTCACAACGGTGGACCCATTTTGCCAAGAAAACCGCTCATTCTTTCTAAATAAAAATTCATCCGGGAATGCAGTGCATAAAACCCGCTGATATCGGCGTTTTGTTGCAATTTGCATGATTTTAGCAAGTTCAATTTTTATAAATCATTGAAAAATATAGGTTTATCAAAAAAGCGCGCTTGGCACGCCGACTGCAATTGTTCAGGCAGCTACTTGTAACAACATCTTTCCTGCCTGGAGCGACACAATAATGAATAGATCCTCGGATGGTTTCTATCCTGCCGCAGAAGAATCAAACGCGCGGTCGGGCGTTTCCTGGGGTGCGATTTTTGCCGGTGCCGCTGCAGCGGCGGCGTTGTCGCTGATCCTCGTATTGCTGGGATTTGGCCTTGGCTTCTCGGCGGTTTCGCCATGGGCCAATGAAGGCGTGAGCGCCAAGGGGCTGGGCATTTCCACGATCGTCTGGCTGGCCTTCACGCAAATCGTCGCATCGGGCCTGGGTGGCTACATTGCGGGCCGCCTGCGGGTCAAATGGGCCAACATGCACGGCGATGAAGTCTACTTCCGTGATACCGCCCATGGCTTCCTTTCGTGGTGCGTTGCAACGTTGGTGGCCGCGACCCTGGTGGTCGGTTCGGTCAGCAGCATCATCAGTGGTGGCGTGCAAGCCGGTGCCAGTGTGGTCGGGGGTGCAGCCAGCATGGCTACCCAGGCAGCAGGTTCGGCAGCCGGTAACACCGACAGTGACCAGTATGGTTACTTCATCGACAGCCTGTTCCGTGATGATCGTCCAGCCGCCGTCAGCGATGACGCCGCCCGTGGCACCGTCACCCGCATCTTCGTACGCAGCCTGAACGACGGCCAACTCGCCGCCGAAGACCGTACCTACCTTGCACAACTGGTTGCCCAGCGTACCAACCTGACCCAGGCCGATGCCGAGCGTCGTGTCGACGAGGTGTATGCCCGTACCCAGAAAGCCGTGGCCGACGCCAAACAGGCTGCCAAGGAAGCGGCGGACACCGCTGCCAAAGTGGCTGCCACTACCACCTTGTGGATGTTCGTTGCGCTGCTGATCGGTGCCTTCTTCGCCAGCCTCGCTGCCACCTTCGGCGGTCGTCGCCGTGATGCCGTGGTGTATGTCGAATCCGACGCCTACGTCACTACTACCAACTCGATTCGTTAAACCAGGAGAAACCTCATGCGCTCATTACTGTTGTTCTTTCTCGGTGTACCGATCCCGATCATTATCCTGATCGCCCTGTTTATGCACTCATAGTCCTGGAGCTTGTGCTCCTGCCGCTTCTGCCTCTGGTAGAAGCGGCGTTTTTGTTTAAGGGGGATTCATTCGATCGGCGTGTCCAGGAAGGCTTCCAGCTGCTCCGCATACGCGGTAAACGCGCTGATCTGTGGAAACCGCTCGCTGTCTACCTGCTCCGGCACCACCAGCCGAGAGAAGCTCCAGGCCACCGCCACGCTGATCCCGGCCTGGTCGATCGAACCATCGGCCTTCAAAGGCGCAAACTCCAGCTCGCGCTCAAGCGCCGAATACGCCGCTGCCAGTTGTCCCTCCACCCGTTCCACCCAGGGTTCATATTGAATCTCGGCGGGCCGCAGGTTGCGTTCGTAATACAGCTGTACGGATTTTTCACAGGCGGCCAACGCCAGGCCAGTCAGGCGCAATGCGCGCAAGCGTTGATCGAGTTCGCCGGGCATCAGGGTGTAGTCCGACCCGGCCAACGCCTCCAGGTAGTCGATGATCAGCGTGGAGTCGATCAGCACATCGCCGTTGTCCAGCACCAGGGTGGGCGCCTTGACCACTGGATTGATCTGCTGGAACTGCTCGAAGTGACGAAACACCGAGACTGATTGGTGTTCCAGAGGGATGCCCAGGCACTTGGCGCTAATGGCCACGCGCCGTACGTAGGGCGAATCGAGCATGCCGATCAACTTCATGGATATTCTCCTTGGGGTCGGGCTTATGGGATGCTCAACCTTAGCTCAGGTTGGGCGCGGTGCAATAGATGTACGGGGGAGCCGCCGTTTGTCCTCTATATACAGCCACCCGATTGAATTTCTTGCTATAAACGCACTCCGATAACCACTGCAACGACTGCCGTAGAGCATTTTCGGGGTCTTGTCGGACGAATTCACTGTCTTTTCAGTTGCTGAGGCCTCAAGTCGGCCTTAGACTGCCGCCCCTCGTAAATTGAGTGCCGGGTGGCGCTTGGAATAAATGGCGCCTTTGCGTTGGCCTTCCCAGGCCCAGCGGAACGCTCCCTAATTCGCCTTAATGCACGTTTTTTTATAGAGATATCAATGACAAAGGACAAGTTGCTGGCCATGCCGGCGGATGACTACATGAATGCCGAGCAACATGCTTTTTTCTCCGAGCTGTTGCAAAACATGAAAGTTGAAACCCATGAGCGCATCGAACAGAACCGCATCGCCATCGAGAGCCTGGACACCCCAGCCGATCCGGCCGACGCTGCTTCCGTCGAAGAAGAGCGCACCTGGCTGGTAAACGCGATCGATCGCGACCAGCGCATGCTGCCTCAGTTGGAACAAGCCCTTGAGCGCATCAAGGAAGACAGCTTCGGCTGGTGCGATGACAGCGGCGAGGCAATTGGCCTCAAGCGCCTGCTGATCAGCCCGACCACCAAGTACTGCATCGAAGCACAAGAGCGTCACGAACAGATCGACAAGCACCAGCGTCAGGCCTGATTTCGTTTCGTAGCGCTTAAATCGCGGGCAAGCCCGCTCCCGCAAGGTTTGCGTTGAACCTGTGGGAGCAGGCTTGCCCGCGATGCTTTTTATCGTCCGCAGAAAACCCGACACGCTTCTATTGATCTGCTGCAATAACCGCGACTAACGGACCATGGATAATGGCCAGGTAGTGGCGTTAAATGCGGGTACAACAATTAGAAGACACGTGGGGTGATGACGATGACGAGAGACGGATCTCTGGTTGGGCCAGTGCCGGCACCAGTACCGGCAACCCGCAACCAATGGCTCACGCCGACGCTGCAAAGTGTCGCGCTGCTGCTCCTGCTAGGGGGCATCACGCTGGGAGGCTGGTCGCTGGCTGTCGGCCTGCCGCTGGCGATGCTGATTATCTGGCTGCCGCGCCTGCGCCAGCGCAGAGCCCCTGAGGCGCCTGCCGACACATCCGACGGCATCGCCGGGTTGACCCGCGATCTGTCGTACGCCACCAGCCACAATGCGCTTTCAGCCGCCGGCGTCGCCTATTCGGTCAAGCAACTGGCCGACCGCCTGCAGTCGCAACTGGGGGCGGCTGCGCAAATCGTCAGCAATGCCGAAGTACTGATTGCCACCGAACAAGCCACATCACTGCTCAGCCAGCAAGCGCTGGGGGCCGCCAGCGAAGCTCATCACAGCAGCGCGGCCGGGCGTTCGCAACTGGTCGAGTCGATCGCGCGCATGCATCAGCTCAGTCTGCGCGCGAGCAACAGCCGGGAAATGATCGAAGCCTTGAGCCTGCGCAGCGACGACATCCAGCGAGTGACGTTGGTGATCCAGTCCATTGCCAGCCAGACCAACCTGCTGGCCCTGAATGCGGCCATCGAAGCGGCGCGGGCAGGTGAACATGGCCGGGGCTTTGCGGTTGTTGCCGATGAAGTGCGCGGCCTGGCTGCGCGCACGGCGACCGCGACGGGCGAAGTCGGCGAGATGGTCGCCGATATCCAGCAACGCACGGCGCAAGTGGTGGAGCAGATTCGTCAACTGTCCAGCGACCTGGACCAGGGCGTCGAACAGGTCGAGCAAACCGGACAGCACCTGGAGAACATCGCGCGGCTGGCAGCCGGGGTCGAACACCAGGTCGGCGAAATCGCCCAGGGCGCGGCGACCAACCGCGAGCAACTGGACAGCCTGTTCCACGCCATCGAGCAGATGCGCAGCGACCTGGGCGTCAGCGACCAGCAGACCCAACGACTGGCACTGGCCGCAGTGCAAATGGAAGGGCAGGCCGAAACCATCAGCGAGCGGCTTGCCGAAGTCGGCCTGGATGATTACCACCAACGCATCTACGACCTCGCCCGCGAAGGCGCAAGCCAGATCACGGCGCGATTCGAAGCTGATATCGACCAGGGACGTGTCAGCCTCGATGACCTGTTCGATCGCAATTACCAGGCGATTCCCAACACTCATCCGGGCAAGTTTCAGACCCGCTTCGATCGTTACACCGACCAGGTGTTGCCGGCCATCCAGGAACCGCTGCTGGCCCGTCACGAGGGCCTGGTGTTCGCCATCGCCTGCACGCAGCAGGGCTACGTGCCCACCCATAACAAGGTGTTCAGCCAACCGTTGACTGGCGATGCGCAACTGGACGCGCTGAACAATCGCACCAAACGCAAGTTTGCCGATCGCACGGGCATTCGTTGTGGCAGCCATCGGCAACCCGTGCTGCTGCAAACCTATACCCGCGACACCGGTGAATTGATGCACGATCTTTCGGTGCCAATTCTGCTCAAAGGGCGTCACTGGGGTGGTTTGCGCCTGGGCTATAAACCAGAGAGTCCGCGCTGACCTGGCGGCCATTGTTACCGGTTCGGCAACTAAGCTGTGCAGCGGCGTTGCTGTTTCCTCGCCGGGAAACTCATTAACCTACCGACATAGTTAGGTGGCTAATGAATTAGGCGAGGCAATATGCAAAGCAAAGTGGATGTTGCGGTGATGATTGGCAGCGCTGTGCCCTCGAACCTGCGGGCGATGGGGCAGAGTGTCTGCTGGGTGGTGCTGCTGAACGGGGAGCGTCGCGGTACGGCGTTCGCCAGTCGCAATGAAGCGCAGGAGTGCAAAGCTGCCTGGCTTGCGCAATTGAGCGCAAAACAACAAGGCAGCCTGCACTGAGTCCGCTGCTTAGTGAACCTGGTGCATGCGCAGGTTGAGGTCGTCGACCACCCGCGCCCAGTCAGCATCTTCGCGCAATTGTTCTTTCAGGAAGGCTGCCTGCTGCGGCGTCCAGAATTCGGCGTCGATCAGCTTCTTGTCGTCGGGGAGGGGAGAGTGACTGGCGATGAAGTCGTCGATCGCCTTCTCGCTGGAATCCAGGCCCAGCTGGTCAAACAGGCCTTTCAAATCATGTGTAGGTGCATCCATGTTGATCTCCTTGAGTGTCGCGTCGAGTGCAAGTGCTGAAGTACGGCTCATTGCATCTGAGGCGGCCGCGCTCCAGGAGTTCGATAGCGATGTTCTAAAGCAGGGCAAGCATAGACGGCAAACTGAAGATCAGGCCTTTAACGCGCCTTCATCGACAGCCAGTTTGAGTGCCTTGGCGGCATCCTGGGCGGCAATGGCGGCCACGTCGGCGGTCTTGAACCAGCGGTCCTTTTCGACCTGGTGGCAGGTGACGGTGGTCAGCGGCGGTTTGGCGCGCATGATGATGACTGCCTGGAACTCACCCTCTACTTCCCTGACTTCGCCCCGGATGAAAAATTCGCCGATATCAAATTCCGTCACGTCGCAGCCTTCCCATGAGAATATTCTGTTGTTTTGAACGCCGCCCGCCGTTGGGACGGATTTCATTGGTCGGGCATTATGGCAGTAGTTGCCTGCCGCCGGCTGAGATAAGTCGCCGGCATGACGAAACGCCTGTCGAAGCCGCAGTCAGTGGCGGCACTCGAGGGCGTGGCCTGCAAATGATTGCACGGGGAGCCAGGCAGTTGGCTGAAGTGTGTTTAAGTGCACCTGTGAAGTCCTTTTCACGGGTTTGCCGACGTCTGTTCGTCGTTATGGGTAGTCTGGAAGAGCGTCGCTGCTCTAGAATCACCTGCAGTTCCGGGCGTACGTGCCTTTCCAAAGCAATTTTTGCCTGGCGATCTGTTGGAAAAATGCTTTTTTCAAAGCGATTTTTCCCCGGAGTTGATAGTCCGTTTTCTCTGGCGTAAAAAAGGCGCTGTACTCCAAGTCTTGAAAAACGCCAGACAGGACGACGTGGGTGGTATTCCATTATCCTGTTGATCCTGGGATTCACCCCGGTTTATGTGTTCATTTCGGCATTGCCGCTATTTTCTGCCGTGCGCCCGTTTCGCGCGCGGCACCATTTCAGATGTGGGGATGTTTCCTTGGCAGTAAGTAATCTCGATATGCATGCTTTGTTCGTGCTGGGTGATCTGCGGGCAAAGCTGGTTAAACAGTTTCAGTCACGTTTCGTTTACATCACCGAACAAAACGCCGAAGGCATTTACATTGCCGAAATCGATACCGAAGAGTCGTTGGTCGTTGATGATAAACCCGGGCTCAAGCTCAAGGTTGGCGATCACTTCAGCGCATCCGTGCTACCCAGTCGCGAAGGCGGCAAGCTGGATATCAAGTTTCGCGAAATTAAACTGACCGTTTACGGCCTTGGCGATTATGCGTTCGTGACTACCGCTGATGGCCACGGCATCGTGTTCAAGGAAGGCCATAGCGTGGTGATGGTATTCGCCGCGCACCAGCAGTTGCAGGAAGGTTTGACCAAGACACTCAAGGCCGTTACGGCCAAGGCCGCGAAATGGCGCAAGGGTGAACTGGTGACCTTCAAGGCCAGCGAATAAGCGGCCGGCACTGCAGTACATTTGCGAAAACAGATTCACGCCCTTCGAAAGCAGGAACCTCTACTACAGTCAGTGGACTGAGTATTTTGAGGCTCGCGGTCTTCTGCCCGGCCATCCTGCTATTGCTGTGAACAGCACGAGGTGCAAAAGCATGAAAGGATTACGACGGTTCCTGGCCGCTGCCCTGGCCACTGGCGCTTTGTTCGCTTCATCCGGCCCGGTGGCCGCCGCCCAGGCGCCCATCCATTTTGCCGACCTGAATTGGGAAAGCGGCAGCCTGATCACCGATATCCTGCGGATCATCGTCGAGAAGGGTTACGGACTGCCCACCGATACCTTGCCGGGCACGACCATTACCCTGGAAACCGCGCTGGCCAACAACGATATCCAGGTGATCGGCGAAGAATGGGCCGGGCGTAGTCCGGTCTGGGTCAAGGCTGAGGCTGAAGGCAAGGTGGTGAGCCTGGGCGACACGGTCAAGGGCGCCACCGAAGGCTGGTGGGTGCCCGAGTATGTGATCAAGGGTGACCCGGCCAAGGGTATCAAGGCCGTGGCCCCTGACCTGCGCAGCGTCACCGATCTGCCCAGGTACAAGGACGTGTTCAGCGATCCGGAATCGCCTGGCAAGGGCCGCTTTCTCAACAGCCCGATCGGCTGGACGTCCGAGGTGGTCAACAAGCAGAAGCTCAAGGCCTACGGGCTGGACGACAGCTACGTGAACTTCCGCAGCGGGTCCGGGGCGGCGCTGGATGCCGAGATCAGTTCTTCGATTCGTCGAGGCAAACCGATCCTGTTCTATTACTGGTCGCCGACGCCGCTGCTCGGCCGCTTCAAGCTGATCCAGCTGGAAGAACCGCCGTTCAATGCCGAAGCCTGGAAGACCCTCACCGATGCCGACAATCCCAATCCGCAGCCGACCCGCTCGCTGGCGTCGAAGCTGTCGATCGGTGTGTCCACCCCGTTCCAGAAGCAGTACCCGCAGATTGCCGAGTTTTTCAGCAAGGTTGATTTCCCGATCGAGCCATTGAACAAGGCGTTGGCCCAGATGAGCGAAAAACACACCGCGCCACGCCAGGCGGCCGAGGCGTTCATGAAGGCGCATCCGGACGTGTGGCAGGCCTGGGTGCCCAAGGATGTCGCCGCCAAAGTTGCTGCCGAGTTGAAGTGAGTTTGGGGCTGCCCTTACATAATCGGTCGGGTAGGTTCATCCTGCGCGCACATTTCACGCTGGAAGTTTGACTATGAGCCTGGTAATTGCGCAATGGATGGCTGCCGTCTTCCTCCTGATCAGCCTGGTCCACCTGTACTGGGCGGCCGGTGGCAAGCTGGGCAGCGAGGCCGCCGTGCCGCGAGTGCCCATGGAGGACGACCAAGGCTCCAGGCCGGCCTTCAAGCCTTCTGGATTTGCCACGCTACTGGTAGCGGTCGGCCTGCTGCTGATCGCGATGCTGGTGTGCCTGCGGGTCGGCCTGTACCTGCCGACGGTGCATCACTGGTCACTGCAGTGGGTGATCAGCGCCATTGCGATGCTGATGTTCGCCCGGGCGATTGGCGATTCGAATCTTGTAGGGTTTTTCAAACAGGTCAAGGATTCCAAATTTGCCCGCCTCGATACCTGGGCGTATTCGCCGTTGTGTGTGGTGCTGGGGGCAGGGTTGCTGGCGGTGGCGTGGATCTGAAGAGCGGGCACGGCAAGGGGGCTATCAAGCCTTGCTGGAAGCCCCGCTGAACGCTGCAGGGTACTTGTCCAGGTAAGCATCGTTGAGCTGGGTATCCTGGGAGCGCATGAATCGCTTGAAATCAGGTATCAGCAGAACCAGCAGGGATAACAGCAGCACCATGGCACCCAGCAGCGTAATGGTCGTCGCGACTCCCAGCTGACCAATGAAGGTGCTCATGGCAAAGCTCCCCAGGGGACTGGCCGCTGCGGACAGGAACGCAACCGTGGCGAACACGCGGTTGCGGTGCGATTTTGGTGTCGCCAGCAGCCGTACGGACGAGGTAGGGATGTTGATCAGCATCAGTCCGACGCCACCGCAGAAAAACGCGACGGTGACGATAACCGAAGAGGTAACGGTCCCGAACACCAACAGATTGCAACCCAATAGTGCGAACCCTGCGGACACACACATGTCCCGAGGGATTAGGCCGGACAACCATCCGATGATCTTGTAGCTGCCCAGCAGAATGCCTAGTCCGAAGCTGGCATCCAGCAAACCGATGTAAGTCACCGGGTATTGGATGACGTCTTTGACATACAGCGGAATCAGAAGGGTGAAAAACGGGTAGAGGGCAAAGTTGATCAACATCGCAACAAGCGCCAGGTAAAACTCCACTTTCACGCCGTAGACCACCTTGAAGCCGGAGTAGATCATGCTGAAGCCATTGGCGGTCGCAGGGTTTAGGCTGTCGTCGGGAGCGCCGATGGCGCTTGGGATGGTCGCAATCAATAACCCGGCGACGAGGATCGCAAAAAAATCCGCAGCTAAAGCGAAAGTGATGCCAAATCCGTAAATCAAGCCGCTCGCCAATACCGGTCCCAGCAGCATCGACAACGACGACATCACGCTTTTGCTCCTGAAGGCCAGCGAGACTTTGTCGTCGCTGGCAAACAAAGGAATGATCGACGCCTGCAGCGCTTCACGCACGCCAACGATCGCGCTGCTGAGCATCATCAGCGCCCCCACCGTCCAGGGGTTGAACGCGCCGGTGGCAGACAGCACCAACATAAGCAGCGCGCTGGTCAGGCTGAGCCATGAGGCGAGTTTGATGATCCGGATTTTGTTGTACTTGTCGCCCATCCAGCCCAGCAGGGGCCTGGCCAACACCTCTGCCGCGATGGAACAGGCAATCATGTTGGCGAAGTAGAGCGCCGAGCCGGTTTCCTGAAGCACCCACCAAGCGACGGCAAGTTGATTGCAGCGTCCGCCCAGAACCATTAGAAAAAAACTGAACTGAACCTTCAGTAGTCGGCGGTCGATAACAGGAAACTCCCACAGGCTGTTTGAGAAATCTGCACTCATTGATTTACCGATGAGCTGTGGGAGCAAGCCTCGTTCCCACAGTATCCCAGGGTGCCCGTGGCTCAGTTCCCGCTTTCCATGCTCCGACTACTTACCTCGGCCGGCACATCATCCCCGGCCATGCGCTTGCGAAACAGCGCCGCCCGGGCCAGCAGCAGGGTGGTCACCGGTACTGTGATGGCCAGCAGGATCGGAATCAGCCAGGCGTGCAGCACCGGCGCGGATTTGAGCGCCGAGAAGTAGATGATCGACGCCAGTGCCACGCTCCAGGCGCCCAGGGTCGACGCCAGGGCTGGCGGGTGCATGCGCTGGAAATAATCCTTCATGCGCAGCAACCCGGTGGCGCCGATCAGCGCAAACAGGCTGCTGAGCACCAGCAGGATCGCCACCGGCACTTCAACCCACAAAGACAATTCAGCGTTCATTCGATCACCTCGCCGCGCAGGAGGAATTTCGCCAGGGCAAACGAGCCGACGAAGCCGAACAGCGCGATCAGCAGCGCTGCTTCGAAGTAGGTGTCACTGGCATAACGGATGCCCAGGGTGAGCATCATCAGCATCGCGACGATGTACAGGTAGTCCAGCGCCAGTACCCGGTCTTGTGCCGAAGGGCCCTTGAACAGGCGAATCAGGGTCAGGACCATGGCCAGCGAGAAGATGAACAGGCTCAGCAGGATCGCATTCGACAGCAGCGGGCTCATTCGAAGATCTCCATCAGGGGGCGTTCGTAGGTCGCCTTGAAGTGCTCGATGAACAGCGCTTCGTCATCCAGGTCGAACACGTGCAGCAATAGAATGCTGCGGTCCAGTGCCAGTTCCGACCAGACCGTGCCGGGAACCACCGTGGTGATCATCGACAGGGCCGCCAGGCCATTGGCGTCGCGCAGCTCCAGCGGCACCTTGATGAAGCGCGAGCGTGGCGGTCGGCGTCCGGCATTGAGCACGCTCCAGGCGACGGCGAGGTTGGACACCACCACGTCACGGCCCACCAGCAGGAACAGGCGCAGGATCACCAGAGGGCGGCGAATGCGGATCGGCAGTGGGCGCAATTTGCGCATCATCAATGGCGCGCAGATGCCGAGGATGGCCCCCAGCAGAACATTACCCGGGCTGATCGACAGGTTCAGCGCCAGCCACAATACCCACAGCGCCAGTGACAACCAGGGGGCGGGAAACAGACGGCTCATGGGCGCACCTCGACGATCGCGGCTTGCGCTTCGGGGCTTGGCACGGCGCGAGTGCCGAGCACTGCCATGACGTACTGCTGGGGATTGTTCAAGGCGTCTGCAGCGGCCTGGGTGTAACGCAGCAGCGGCTCGGCCTTGAAGGTCAGGGCGATACTCAAGCCCAGCAACGCGAAGATCGGCACACATTCAAAACGGCGCAATAGCGGCGACGGTCGCTCCTCGGGCGTCCAGAAGCGCTGGATACCCAGGCGGGAGAAAGCGATGAGCGATGCCAGGCCCGAGATGATCAGCAGCGCCAGCAGGCCCCACGCGGCGTTCGATACCGGTTGATCGCTGCCGGTGCCCAGGCCCATTGGGTTGAGCAGGGCGTGCAGCAAACCCAGCTTGCCGATAAAGCCCGAGAGCGGCGGCATGCCGATGATCAGCAGTGAGCAGGCGATGAAGCTCAGGCCGAGGAAGGCCATGGTCCAGGGAATCACCTGGCCGACCACGGCTTTCTGTTCGTCATCGAGGTTGATGCCTTTGGCTGGCTGCAGGGATTCCATGGGCCGGGGCAGCAGGTCGCCGTCATCGAACAAGGGTATTTCATTGGCCGAGCGCGAACGTTCGATCAGCTCGGCCAGCAGGAACAGCGCGCTCAACGCTAGGGTCGAGCTGACCAGGTAGAACAGCGCCGCGCCGATCAGCTTGGGCTGGGCGAAGCCGATGGAAGCCAGCAGGATGCCCGCCGACACCAGGATGCTCAGGCTGGCCAGGCGTTCGAGGCGTTGCGCGGCAATGATCGCCACCGCTGCGCAGATAATGGTCGCCATGCCGCCATAGATCAGCCAGTCGCCGCCAAAATACGCCGACGCCCCGGCTTGCCCGGAAAACAGCAGGGTCCACAGGCGCAGCAAGGTGTAGACGCCGACCTTGGTCATGATCGCAAACATCGCCGCCACCGGGGCGCTGGCCGCGGAATAGGCCGGTACCAGCCAGAAATTCAGCGGCCACATGCCGGCCTTGGCCAGGAACGCCACCGCCAGGATCGCCGCGCCGGCATGCAGCAGGCCCCGATCGGCCTCCGTCACCAGGGGGATCTTCAGCGCCAGGTCGGCCATGTTCAGGGTGCCGGTGACGCCGTAGATCAGCGCCGCGCCGATCAGGAACAGCGACGAGGCCAACAGGTTGATCGAAATGTAATGCAGGCCGGCCGAGACCCGTGAGCGTCCCGAGCCGTGCAGCATCAGCCCGTAGGAGGCGGCCAGCAGCACTTCGAAAAACACAAACAGGTTGAACAGGTCGGCGGTCAGGAAGGCGCCATACAGGCCCATCATCTGGATCTGGAACAGCGCGTGGAAGCTCGAGCCCGCACCGTCCCAGCGGGCCATCGCAAACAGCAGGGCGCTGACGCCGATGATCCCGGTCAGTACCAGCATCATCGCTGAGAGGCGGTCGACCACCAGCACAATGCCAAACGGTGCCTGCCAGTTACCCGGCAGGTACACGCCGATGGAGCCGGGAATGCCGGTTTCCTGGGTCCATTGCAGCAACAGCACGGCAATGCCCAGCCCGACCAGACTGGAGAACAGGTTGATCCTGGCCTTCAGCGGACGGTGTTTTTCCCCGAGCATCAGCATCAAGGCGGCAGTCAGCAGCGGCAGCAGAATCGGTGCGGCGATCAGGTGCGGCATCAGGTTCATTCCTTAGGCTCCCGGCCGTCCACATGGTCGGTACCGGTCAGGCCCCGGGAAGCCAGCAGCACGACCAGGAACAGTGCAGTCATGGCGAAGCTGATGACGATGGCGGTCAGCACCAGCGCCTGCGGCAATGGATCGGTGTAGTGCAGCAGGTCCTGGGGCACGCCGTCCTTGATGATCGGCTCCTTGCCGATAAACAGGCTACCCATGCTGAAGATGAACAGATTGACGCCGTAGGACAGCAGGCACAGGCCCATGACCACCTGGAATGTCCGCGGCCGCAGGACCAGCCACACTCCGGACGCAGCCAGGACGCCGATGGCGATTGCGATGACTTCTTCCATCAGACGGCTCCTTTGCTGGCGACGGATTTGGGCAGTGCCGCGGTCTTGTGGCCACGCACCGACTGGTGGGCGAGGGCGGTGAGGATCAGCAAGGTCGAACCCACGACCACTGAATACACGCCAATGTCGAAAAACAGGGCGCTGGCGATGTGGATGGCGCCGAACACCGGCAGGTCGAAATGCCAGGTGTGGGTGGTCAGGAACGGATAACCGACCGCCATGGCCCCAAGCCCGGTGATCGTGGCGAACAACAACCCGGTGCCCATCCAGCGCAGCGGCCGCAGGCTCATTTGCGCCTCGACCCACTGGGTCCCGGCCACCATATACTGCAGGATGAACGCGACCGACATCACCAGCCCGGCAACGAACCCGCCACCGGGCTGGTTGTGACCGCGCATGAACAGGTAGATCGACACCACGAAGGCGATCGGCAGCAGCAGGCGCACCAGTACCGCCGGCACCATCATGAAGCCCAGGGCGGTATCACTGGCCTGGCGCGGGTTGACCAGGTCGGTCACCACGTCGGGCGCCAGCAGGCGTTGCTGGGCCGGCAATTGCAGGCTCTCCTTGGGGGGGCGGAAGCGTCGCAGCAGGGCGAACACGGTCAGCGCCACGGCGGCCAGCACGGTGATTTCACCCAGGGTGTCAAAGCCGCGGAAATCCACCAGCATCACGTTGACCACGTTACTGCCACCGCCTTCGGGCAAGGCGCGGCTGAGGTAGAACGAGGAAATGTCGTTGGGGGTCTGGCGGGTCAACATGGCGTAGGACAACAGCGCCATGCCGCCACCGACAGCCGTCGACAACAGCAAGTCGCGCAAGCGCCGGATGCGCGCCTTGCGCAAGGTGCTCGGCAACGGCGCCACCTCTTCGATCCGCCGCGGCAACCAGCGCAGGCCAAGCAGGATCAGCACCGTGGTGACCACTTCGACTACCAGTTGCGTCAAGGCCAGGTCCGGCGCGGAGAACCAGACGAAGGTGATGCAGGTCATCAGGCCACAGACGCTGACCATGGTCAGGGCTGCCAGGCGGTGATACTTGGCCTGCCAGGCGGCGCCCAGGGCACAGGCGATCGCCAGCAGCCACAGGGTCACGAACACGGCCGAGCCCGGGATTTTCGGTCGGTCGCCCCAGGTCAGGCTGCCGTGCAGCATCGGGATCAGCCCGACCAGTACGGCGGCCAGTACCACCAGGAACAGCTGGGTTTGCAGGCGCTTGGTGCTGATCCGCCGCTCCAGGCGCCGAGCCAGGCGCATCATCACCACCAGGCTGCGTTCGAACTGGCGCTTGCCGTTGAAGCGGCCAATCAGCGGCGGGTACTTGAAGCGTCCACGCTTGAGCTGATTGCGCAGCAGCAGGTAAAGGACAATGCCGCCGCTCATGGCTATCAGGCTCATGATCATCGGCGCATTCCAGCCGTGCCAGATGGCCAGGCTGTACTCCGGCAATTGGCCACCGACAACGGGAAGCGCAGCGGCAGCCAGCAGCGGGCCCACCACCTGTGCCGGGAAAATCCCCACTATCAGGCAGGCGAACACCAGCAACTCGACCGGTGCACGCATCCACCGTGGCGGCTCGTGGGGCGTGTGGGGCAGGTCGGTAGCGGTCGGGCCGAAGAACACGTCAGCGGTAAACCGTAGCGAGTAGGCGACGCTGAAGGTGCCGGCGATGGTCGCGACAATCGGCAGGGCCATTTCGACCCAGGCCGTGGCATTGATGAACACGGTTTCGGCGAAGAACATCTCTTTGGACAGGAAACCGTTGAGCAGCGGTACGCCGGCCATGGAGGCGCTGGCGACCATGGCCAGGGTGGCAGTGTAGGGGATCAGCCGGATCAGGCCACTGAGCTTGCGAATGTCCCGGGTGCCACTTTCGTGGTCGATGATCCCGGCGGCCATGAACAGCGAAGCCTTGAAGGTGGCGTGGTTGAGAATATGAAATACCGCCGCGACTGCTGCAAGGGGGCTGTTCAGGCCCAGCAGCAGGGTGATCAGGCCCAGATGGCTGATGGTCGAATAGGCCAGCAGCCCCTTGAGGTCGTTCTGGAACATTGCGCAGTAGGCGCCCAGCAACAGGGTGCAGGCACCGGCGCCGCTGACGATGTAGAACCATTCTTCACTGCCGGACAACGACGGCCAGAGCCGCGCCAACAGGAACACCCCGGCTTTGACCATGGTTGCCGAGTGCAGATAGGCGGAGACCGGCGTCGGCGCCGCCATGGCGTGGGGCAGCCAGAAATGAAAGGGGAATTGCGCGCTTTTGCTCAGGGCGCCGATCAGGATAAGAGGAAGCAGGACAGGGTAGAGGGCATGTGCGCGAATCAGCTCGCCGGCGGCCAGGACCTTGTCGAGGTCATAGCTGCCGACCACATGGCCAAGCAGCATGACCCCCGCCAGCAGGCATAAACCGCCGGCACCCGTGACCATCAGCGCCATGTAGGCGCCGCGTCGGGCGTCGGCGCGGTGATGCCAATAGCCGATCAGCAGGAAGGAAAAGAGGCTGGTCAGCTCCCAGAAGAATACGATCTGGATCAGGTTGCCGGAGATGACGAGCCCGAGCATGGCGCCCATGAACGCCAGGAAAAACGCGAAGAAGCGCGGCACCGGGTCGTCCGGCGACATGTAGTAACGAGCGTATAACGAGACCAGTGTGCCGATGCCCAGCACCAGCATGGAGAACAGCCAGGCAAAACCGTCCATGCGCAGGACGAAGTTCAGGCCCAGGCTGGGCAGCCAGAAGAATTCCTGGCGAATGACCCCGCCATCGACAATTTGCGGGTACAGCAAAGCGACCTGGACGGTGCCGATGAGGGCGACCAGGCCAGCCAACAATGATTCGGCATTACGCGCGTTGTGCGGCAGAACGGCGGCCACACAGCTGCCAACAAAGGGCAGAAGCAGTAGAACTATCAGGGACATAGGCTTCTAATCTGCGGAGGTTTATGAAGCATCATACGTGCCAGTCCCCGGATTACCAAACGCTAACCTGTGGCAGAATCCTACATGGAGTGCGCAAAAGTCATGCTGTCTGGGGGTTTGGCATTCTGTGACATGCAGGTCTGGCCTCATCGCGAGCAAGCCTGCTCTCACATTAGATCATCGGTGAATGCAGGGCATGCGTTTGGCACAGATCCACAGTGGGAGCGGGCTTGTTCGCGAAGACTCTCGATCAAACGCCGCACCTATTGCCGGTCAGCGTTGGGTTTCGCTCTCCAGGTCCTCCTGCGCCACCACCGCCTTACCCTTGGTCTTCAACTCACTGACAATCACCGCTGCCACAATCAACCCCGCGCCGACCAACGCAATCGCCGGCAACCGCTCCCCGGCCATCCGTCCGACAATTCCGGCCCAGACCGGCTCGCCGGCATAGATCAGGGTAGCGCGGGTCGGCGAGACGCTTTTCTGCGCCCAGTTCATCGCCACCTGGATCGCCGCGCTCGCCGCACCCAGGCCCAGGGCGCTGCACAGCAGCAGCCAGGAAAAGTCCGGAATGCGCTCCTGGGTCGGCACCACCAGCAGGAACGACAGCACCGAGGTGACCGCCAGTTGTACCACCGTCACCCGGCGCACATCGACCTGACCGGCAAAGCGACTGATCAGAATGATTTCTGCAGCAATCGCCACGGCACTGATCAGGGTGGCGATTTCACCCGGGCTGAAATTCAATGAGGCCCCCGCCGGCCCCGACAGCAGCATCAAGCCGGTAAACGCCAGCATGATGCCAATACTCGGCATCAGCCCCGGACGCCGCCCCAGCACCAGCCATTGCAGCAACGGCACGAAGGGCACGTACAGCGCCGTGATGAACGCCGACTGGCTGCTTGGAATGCTCTGCAACCCGACCGTCTGCAAGCCGTAGCCCAGCATGATCGCCACACCGATAAACGACCCGGCCCGGAGCTCGAACAGTGTCAGCTCGCGCAGGTGCCGCCAGGAAAACAACGCGACGATGAGCGCCGCTGCGGCGAAGCGCAGGCCGACGAAGAACATCGGGCCGCTGACGGTCATCGCATGCTGCACCAGCAGGAAAGTCCCGCCCCAGACCATGGTGATCACCACCAGCACGCATTCGGCTTTGCTGAACCGCGAGAAGCGGGGAGAAGTATTGGGGGAGGAGTTCACCGACGTCATGTCCTTGCGCGCTACCGGAGGGGGACGCACAATGCGCCGTATGTTGCGCAGTATACTGCCCAACCCTACCGAGTGAGCAATATAGTGCACAAAGATTCCACGCAACGGGCTTCGGTCCTGCAACACGTCAGCCTTAATGTCCGGCGACTGCGCCACGCCGCCGATATGAGCCAGACCGCCCTCGCGGAAAAATCCGGGGTCAGCCGGCGGATGCTGGTGGCAATCGAAGCCGGTGAAAAGAATGTCAGCCTGACCACCCTCGACCGCGTTGCCGAAGCACTCGACGTGGCCTTCAGCGACCTGATCCAGGCCCCCGATGCCCGCGATCCCAGTCGCATCAACGAACTGGCCTGGGCCGGCACCATTCCCGGCAGCAAGGCGGTGTTGCTGTCCAAAGCCAGCGCCACCAGGGAGGTGGAGCTCTGGGAATGGCGCCTGGAGCCAGGCGAACACTATCCCTCCGAACCCGATGCTGATGGCTGGAGCGAACAGCTTTACGTCTTCGAAGGTTGCCTGACGCTGATGCTCGGTGACGTTCCCCACACTATTGCGGCCGGGGAGTTCTACATGTTCGCCAGTAACCAGCCGCACTCCTATCGCAATGAAGGCGAAGTCGCCGCGCGTTTCGTGCGTAACGTGGTGATCTGAACGGCCAGCAGCGCCGATCGCCAAGGCTGCTATCGCTACTTTGGTACTGCTCTATGACGCTGGCCCGGGTTTGGCGCTTATGATCGTCCAGGAAAACACTGACCTGTGAGAACGCCATGAGTGAAATCCCCCACGAGCAGGCGAATGACGCCATCCGCCAGGCGGACATCCTGATCATCGGCGGCGGCCTGAGTGGCGCGATGCTGGCCGTGCAGCTGCTGCGCCTGCCAGGCCGGCGCTCGGTGCTGGTGATTGAGCCCCGGGCCGAGCTGGGTCGCGGCGAGGCCTACAGTGCGGTGGAACTCGGTCACACGCTCAACGGTAACGCGGCGCGGATGAGCGTCGACCCGGACAGTGCCGATGACCTGACGCAGTGGCTGACGGCACATATAGCGGCGGGCGGCTGGCCCGAGTCCGATCAGCAGTCTGTGCCGGTCAGTGAGCTGTTCCCCCCGCGCGGGCTATTTGGCGAGTATGTGCAACAGCGCCTGGCCGAAGCCCAGGTGGCTGGCGCCGCGAACGGTTCGAGCGTGGAACACGTGCGCGCTGAGGTCGTCGACCTCGAGAACCTGGCCGATGGCGTGCGGTTGACCTTGAGCGACGGGCAGCGCCTGCGCGGGACTTATGCGGTGCTGGCCACTGGAATGTTTCCCGCCGCACGCACGCCACAGGCCCACTCCAGTGGCCTGAATGCAGCGGCACTGGACCCTTGGGACGTGGCTGCGATGCGCCAGCTTGATCCGCAGTCGACGGTTTTGATCATCGGTTCCGGCCTGACCATGGTCGATGCTGTGGTCTCGCTGGAGCAGGCTGGGCACCGCGGACCGATCGAAGTGTTTTCCCGCCACGGCCTGCTGCCCCATGTGCGCCGCCAGCCGCCGGCCTGGGCCGATTTCCTCGGCGAAGACCCGAGCATCCGTACGCCACGGCAACTGGTACGCGAACTGCGCCGCCATTGCCGCGATGCCATTGCCCGGGGGATCGACTGGCAAGCGCCCCTGGACACTGTGCGTGTGCACATTCCACGGCTGTGGAGCCAGGCGACGGACTTGCAGCGTAGGCAGTTCGTGCGGCACGTACGGCCGTGGTGGGAGAGCCATCACCACCGCTCGCCACCCTTGAGTGCCGAGCTGGTCGCGCGGTTGCACGGGGAAGGGCGGCTGCGGATTCAGGCGGCGTCCTTCAAGGGGCTTGAACCTTCGTCGGGGGATGAGCTGGGAATTCGCATCCGTCGGCGTGGCGAGCCTTGTGAGTGCGTGGTACATGGCCTGGCGTTGATCAATTCCAGTGGCATCGAATATGACTGGCGACGGGTTGCCCGACCTCTGCCCCGGCAGTTGCTGGCGCGGGGCCTGGTTCAGCCCGGACCGCTGGCATTGGGAATCGCCGCCACTGCGGACGGCGCGGTGATCGGTGCCGATGGGCAAGTCGCCAGTCGGCTGTTCGCCATGGGGCCGCCGTTGCGTGGAATGTGGTGGGAGAGTACGGCGGTGACGGACGTTGCATTGCAGGCCAAAGCGCTTGCCCGCAGATTGACCCAACCCCTGTAGGGCATGGCCTGTCGGACGCGCCTGCAGGACATAAAGTGAACTGACCCCCAAATGTTGGACGGTCTTTGTTGCTAGCCAGCGGACTGTGTTCTGTATTCCACAGGGCTCATTC